>RECF01000061.1 GCA_007694145.1 Acholeplasmatales bacterium
ACCGTGACCGCGGAAGTAGTCTTCGTTGGCTTCGTACAAATCGATGTGACTCAACGTTGCCGCAATCTCAATGGGTTGTGCGCGCTCGGGGTCGATACTGAAAATAATGTAATCGTTGGTTTGGCGATAGTTTGAGGAGAACCAATGATAGCGATAAATACTGAAACCGATGAAATCAAAGTCTTTAGAGACCAAAATGGCTTTGTGGTTATGTAACGCTTCACCGTACTGCCAACCGTGGTTTTCATTCAACATGATGAGTGGGACACCGACTTCGACAGGGTTTTCACTATCGCTGATGTCATACAATGACAGCTTGATACCATCGACACCGATACCGTCAGACTCATAGCCAATACCGAGAATCAAGTCGTCTGTCCAAGGGTGTTGATAGGTGCTGAAACCCGGGATTTCCAACTCGCCGAGAATAGTCGGTTTATAGGGGTCGCTCAAGTCAATGACGTAAAATGGATCAATCATTTCAAACGTTACCACAGTGGCCCGATCACCCATGAAACGCGCGGAGCGAATGGTTTCTCTTGGTTTACCTAAACCCTCATCAATGAGTCCAACTACATCTAAAACGCGTTTGCCATCGATGACTTTTCTTTCGAAGACGTACAGGCGGTTAACAACATCATCGCCCCAGCCCTCGGTGGTGAACATCCTGAAGTAGCCGTTGTATTCATCCATGGAGAACTGATTGAGAACATGACCCTCAAAGCGTCCTGCGCCACCGTAACTGACAGAGCCATCTTCTTCAAATAGATAGGAAATCAGTTTGCCGTAATGGTTCCAGCGACCGAAGGGGGTTTGCTCATATAAAACGGTCGCAAGATAGATGCCGGCACGACTGACATAGAAGTTACCCCAACCGCTATTTCCTAAGAAGATATCATATTCAAGTACCGGTGTCTCATCAAGATGGATGTGGGTGATGACCGTGAATGAGCGATAAGGCATGCCAGGTAAATACTTGATATCCGTATACTCAGGCACAAGGGTCTCATCGCCTTGTTTGAAGAAGGGGCGTGGATCGACTTGGTCATCATAATAGGGAACTGTGTGGTTTGAAACAAGATAGAGATGATCATCAATCAGTCTTGATGTCATCAAACTGCCACTGATTTCAAATGTTTCGGCATGCTCAAGTGTATCCATGTCGTAAAGTTCAATGCGTGTGACCATCAAGCCCCAACCATAACCAATCCAGGGGCGGATCTCATCGCTGTCTTCGGCGTCGCCGCGCGGCGCAGTCTCATAGAAATCCTGATAATCATAGTGTGATCCGATGACAATCAAATAGCGTTCTGTGATATACAGTTCACTATACCAACCGCCATGTTTGGCATCGAGTTCATTGACCAATGCGACAGCCATCTCCCCATTGCCGAGAATTTCGACGACATGTAGACGGTTGCCTGCAAGGCTGTAAATGCGATTGCCATCAGTTTTGATGATGTCGCCTTCATCAACCCCTTGAACCTGGACGTTAGTTTGCGAGTGGCCTTCGTCTCCTCCGGCCCCCGTGTCCTGATGGCTTTCATTGGGAGCATCGAAAGCGCCGTCATCCATGGTCGCTTCGCGTGTCATGAAGAAGTCCCCGAACAGACTGAAAACTTTGCGATTCGTGTCGGACTGTAAAAGACGACTCAGCTCTTCCTGATTGGACACGCGTGCTAGACCAAAGTCATCTTGGTCCATCACCGGTTTGGGTGCGGTGTTGCAACTCAACAGTAATACTGAAATTGTCATGAACAGAAAAGCAGTCAATAATTTTTTCATTACGCATGCCTCCTATATGTTTTATTCGTTTTAAGAACGTGTCATCGTGTCATCTTTATTATAAGAACATGTTCCCCTAGATGCAAGGATTCTTGTTGAGATGCAATCTTGGCACATTAACGTGCGTTAGGTAGGGGTGAAACCATAATCAAACCGTTATGCAAGCATTATGAAGATTTTTTACAAATAAGCACCCTTATTTGGAAAAATTGTAACGGTACTACTATATTAAGAGCTTGTGACGTGCTATCATGGAGTATCTTTAGATTTTCAAGGAGTTTTGACATGGGACGTACTGTATGGATTGAGGGCGCGTTTGCGGCTGTTTCGGCGCTGTTGATTGCGCTGGCGACGATCATGACTTATGTATTCAGCATCGGGGACGCATCATTTGTCGTTGTGTTCTACGGTGCCGCCTTTTTAATCGGTGGTTTTCACAAGGCCCGAGAAGGCATCGCCGATACGATGAAGGCACGAACGCTCAATGTCGAGATTCTCATGATGCTCGCCGCCTTTGCGGCTTTTGCTGTGGGCAACTACTCTGAGGCCGCGGTCCTCATCATGATTTTTGCCATCAGCGGTGTCATGGAAACTTTTGCAAATGCCCGTAGTGAAAAAGAACTGACCAACCTGCTGGACTTAGCACCGAGTAAAGCCATTCTCTATGAAGATGGCAAAGAAACCGAAATCGCACTGCAGGCTGTTGAGGTGGGCATGCTTGTCCTTGTCAAGGCCGGTCAAAAGGTGCCCGTTGATGGTGTCATTGAACATGGAACGACCCATATAGACCAGGCTGCAATCACCGGAGAGTTTGTGCCTGCACACAAGACAATCGGCGACAAGGTCTATGCCGGCGCTCTTAACTTTGATGGTGCGATTGTCGTTCGGGCAAGCAAGACGGCCGATGAGTCGGTCGTTCAAAAAATCATCGCCTTTGTCGAACAGGCCCGTCAAGACCGTCCTCAGAGTCATTCAGCCATCAAACGATTTGAACGCGTATACGTATATGTCGTCATTGCCCTTGCGCTTTTGTTCATGACCGTACCGCCTCTTTTAGGTTGGTTGGATGCGGAAACGGCCTTTTACCGTGGTATTATCGTATTAGTTGTCGGCTCGCCATGCGCGCTTGTGGCCTCGGTTGCCCCGGCAATGCTTGGTGGACTGTCCAATGCGTCCAAATCGCGTATTCTCATCAAAGGCGGCTCACATCTTGAAACCATTCGCACCATTCGTACGGTTATTTTCGATAAAACAGGGACGGTCACTACGGGAAAACCCAAGGTGGATGCGCTGGTGCTTGATCCGAATCAGCCATACCCGCAAGCGATGGTGTATGCCATCGTCTTAAGTCTTGAAAAATCGTCCAATCACCCCCTGGCACATGCCTTGGTGTCCTATTTAGAAAAACAGGCTTTTCACATGGAAATTGAAACACGTGAGGTATCGGGAGTCGGTATGGAAGCCGAGGTGGACAAGAAGTTGTGGCGTGTAGGCCGTTTCCAGGGTACGGGTGATGCGGTGTTGCTTGAACAGATGCAACAGGCTAGACAGTCCGGAGCCTCGATCGTTTCCATTGTATGTGACGACCACTTGCTCGGTTATGCGGCCATAACCGATACATTAAGGGAAGGCATCACGGATATAGCGGCCGAACTACGTTCACTGGGTATTCGGACGGTTATGGTCACGGGCGATCATGAAGCCAGTGCTGCGGCCGTGGCCAAGCAACTGGGTATCGACGCCTTTGTCGGTGAGTGTCTCCCACATGACAAAACAGAGATTCTCATGGCGGAACGCCGGGCGCACGGCCCTGTGATGATGATTGGTGATGGGATCAATGATGCACCTGCTTTGGCGCAGGCAGACATCGGCATTGCCATGGGTTCAGCGACCGACGTATCCTTGGAGACATCGGATATTGTCTTCATTGATGATGATTTAAGTCATCTCGAATATGTGTTTGTACTAGCACGTAGAATGCACACCATCATCAGGCAAAACATCGCCTTGTCAGTTGGCGTGATTGCGGTTTTGATGATGGCGAATGTCTTTGGTCTCATCCGGTTGCCAACCGGTGTTCTAGCACACGAGCTTTCCACGATTGCCGTCATCTTGAACAGTTTGAGAATGCTCATTCGTTAATCGATGTCCTTTGGTTTTCTTCGTATCACAACCGCAGAATCATGCTGTTTTAGTAAAGATGTACCCATCACGGAGTGTCTACACCGCTTAAGCTGATGACAGATATAATCGAAAAATTGAAGTCCAGCGATTAACCCAATGGATGACAACGAGACCCTAGTGACTTAGGGTGTTGTTGAACCAAGGGTTCTTTGGTAATAGAGAAGACATCAATATTCTCAAAACGTCTTCTCTACGGTGCAATACGATATGTTTTCGTCTACAAAGTCTCTTTTCGTTGAGTCAATCGCTTTATCAAAGAATAGGCGTTCTTTTATGTAGGATTAGTATATTGATAAAATAGATAAAAATATAATAAAATAAGTATATAAATAACCAAGTATATGAAAAGAGATGAATTAAAGTTTGTATAAATGAATATTATGGTGTATAATGAAGGTGGCTAAGATTAGAAGCCATCCGTTTTTTAGTCCGAAAAGAGGATTACATGAATATCATCGCCCGACCAATTTATCGAAAAGTGTGGCTTTTAGCAGCATTACTGATAGGAACACTCGCCATTGCAGCATGTGATAGCAGTACGGATCCCTCTGATGAAGTGATACACGTCACCGCCATCACCGTCACGACAGAAGGTAATATTGATACGATCACTGAGTTTGAAGGAAGTTTACAGATGTTAGCAACGGTGTTGCCAGCAGATGCGACGGATGAAGCAGTTGTTTGGTCAGTTATCAATGAGACTGGTCTTGCAACCATATCTTCAAGCGGGTTGCTAACGGCTGAAGCGAATGGAACCGTAACCGTCAAAGCAGTGTCCGTGTCTACAGAAGCGATTCATGGGACGAAAGTCATCACACTGTCTAATCAGATTGAAGCAAACATGGATGCAAAGTTGACAGACATTCAAGTTGACGGGCAGTCTGTGCTCGACTTCAATCCACACGTCCTAAACTATGTCCATGTCGTCTCCGATGGACTTGCACAAACCCCGACCGTAACAGCAACAAAGTTTGCCGACACGGCAACGGTCGTGATAGAAGATGCAATTGATGTGACCTCAAGTGATGAACTCGACCGAACAACGCGCATCATAGTCACTACGGTCAATTTGGAAGAAACGATCTACCAAGTTATCTTCGAGTCACAAATCGCACCAGTCGACTTGAAAAGTGCCGGTGAGTTTGTCATCTTGGCACAAACAGGCATTTCCACAAGTCCGCTTTCAAGTGTTGTCGGCGACATCGGTGTCTCACCCTCGGCGGCAACCTATCTTACAGGCTTTTCTCTAACCATGGATTCATCAGGTGCGTTTTCTAACTCCGATCAAGTTGTCGGCAAAGTCTATGCCTCTGATTACACATCACCAACGCCAATACGCCTGACCACGGCCATTGCAGATATGACGCTCGCCTACGCTGATGCAGCAGGTAGGGATGCGCATTATACTGAACTTTACAGCGGCGATTTGAGTGGTAAAACGCTCACGGCCGGCGTGTTCAAGTTTGGCAACTCCGTATTGATCAACACAGAGTTGACGCTGAGTGGCAGTGCAACAGATGTATGGATTTTTCAGATTTCTGGCAATCTCACCATGGCTGCGAATGTCAATATTATCTTAGCGGGTGGTGCCGATGCTAAAAATATCATCTGGCAAGTTGCTGACACAGTTTCAATTGGTTCAGGTGCCCATTTTGAAGGGACAATTCTAGCGAAAACCAACATCAGTATGGAAACCAATGCATCCATCAATGGCAGATTGTATGCTCAAACGGCGGTCACACTAGATGAAACAACTGTCACAAAATCGAACGATTAGACTAATCCATGTTTTAAAGGCATTGCATCTGTAATCTCTTTTACAACGTGCAATGCCTTTTTAACTTGTATTAATGTATCCAAAGTCAGTGTCAGAACTCGTATTGAGAGCACATGAAAGTGGCGCAACCCTTTTGCGTAAGGAAGCCGAACGCCGCCGAAATATTCAGGTCGATTTTCGCGATAAGCAAACGAAAGCGAGTTTCATTCGAAGAAGGGGCGATTTCGTATTTACTTTATGTATTTTTTGTTATAGAATGATAAGAAGATGAAGGTATAGTATTTAAAATACCTTTTACAGAATGGAGGCTCCAAAGTGATTGATATTGAGCTTAAACTATACACAATCGAAGAAGTGACTAAAATACTTAAAGTCACACAAAGAACGGTCTATAACTATATCAAAAGTGGTGAGCTAAAAGCCATCAAGGTCGGGAAAAACTGGCGTGTGAAACATAAAGATCTAGAACAGTTTTTAGCACACAAGACGCAAGAAGCATAGTGGGTAAAACGAAGGCTGATGCATGCTTATCTTCGCTAAGTAGGCACAGTCTTTTCATTATAATCGTCTAGCGTATCTAAGGATGTCGCTTGTGCATCTAAGTAGTCGTACTTTCTATCAAGAGTCAATTGTAATCATCGCACTGATTTGTCGGTGTTTTTAGCGGTGACTACGAAGCGTTGTGTTCTAGGGTAAGTACGCATCTTTTGAGATTTCTTGAAAGGGGCGGAGTGACTGCTTCAGAGACTACGATACATTATGTCATGATAGTGGAATCGATCATGTTTGGTGTCGTATTCTATTTTCTTCATGGTACAATAAAGGGGAAAAGGTGATGAAAATGGGAAAAATTCGACAGCTTGACGAATCACTCGCTAATATGATTGCAGCGGGTGAAGTTGTAGAAAACATGGCAAGTGTTATCAAGGAACTACTTGAGAATGCGCTCGATGCCGGAGCGAAGAACATCGATATTCATGTGGCTAACTATGGCCTCAAAGAAATCCGTGTTGAAGATGATGGCGAAGGCATGGACAGTGAAGACTTGCAGTTGGCATTCAAACGGCATGCGACCAGTAAAATCCGTGCGCATCATGACTTGCATCACATCGTGACGCTTGGGTTCCGTGGTGAAGCACTGCCAAGCATTGCCAGTGTGAGTGCGTTGACCATTGAATCATCGACAGGGACTACGGAGGGGCGGCGCATGACGCTAAAAAACGGAAAAGTCATCGAAGACCGTCCAGCACCACCACGACGTGGCACCACCATACTTGTCAAAGATTTGTTTTACAATACGCCCGCACGGCTTAAGCATTTGCGCAGTGAGCAAAGAGAGTTTGCGGCCATGGTCGAAACTGTGCAGCATGCTGCGCTTTCTCATAGTGCCGTACGATTCAGCATGCAACACAACGGTCAGTCTGTTCTCAACACGACGGGTCGTGGTGACGTGCTACAAGTTTTGCATGCTATCTACGACAAGCACACCGTGCAACACATGCGGCATTTTTCCGGGAAAAATGCCTATTTTTCGATTGAAGGCTATGCTGGACTACCCACCTTGACACGCAGCACCCGTAAGCATATCACCCTTGTGTGCAATCAAAGACCGATTCGCAATGTTGCGGTAAGTAGCACCATTCTTGATGCCTACAAATCGTACTTGCCGATTCAAAAGTTTCCGGTTGTCCATTTGGAAATCAAGACCGATCCTTTATTGATTGATGTCAACATCCACCCGCAGAAGCAGGAAATCAAACTGAGTGAAATCACCAGTCTGAAACAGCTCATGCTTGAGACATTCGCCACCATGTTCAAACATGAACAGCTCATTCCCGATGTCCGCAAGTCACCCGAACCACGGTTTTCTCATCCGAAACTGTCCTATCAAGCGACATCCCCGCATGAAGCCATGCCCCATGTGGTCGAAGAAAATGACGCGTCAAACACACAACATGATGAAAGGGCCTCTACCGACTTAAACGTTGAACCTAGCCCGAAAAGGCGTATCCGGTTACCTGATTTTGAGTATGTCGGCCAAGCACTCGGCACCTACCTGATTTTCCAAAATGATGAGGGGTTACATCTCATTGATCAACATGCCGCAGCGGAACGCATCCGCTATGAAGCCTACCTTCAAGCCATGTCTAGGCCCAGTCCAACCATTCGGATGTTGCTGTTGCCATTGCCAATCAGTTTGGGTGCGGATGAGCGGGAAGCCTTCCGTGGTCAAGCCGCAAGCCATCTGAAACACTTTGGCATCACCATCGTTGAAGAGGACGGACAGCTCGCGCTTCAAGAAGTGCCGTACTGGTTTCCTGAGGGCCAAGAGGAGCACTATACGGACCAAGTCATGGCTGCGATCCAGGAAGGATTGACCCCAGATAAAGCCACACTTCTTGACAAACTTGCCATCGACTTGGCGTGTAAACACTCAATCAAAGCGAACCACCACCTGACCCGTTCTGAAATCGATCGACTCATGCATGACCTCGATCAAACGCACAATCCCTTTACCTGTCCGCATGGGCGACCGGTCATCATTCGCTTGAGCATCCAGGAACTCGAGCGCTTTTTCAAGCGGGTGATGTGACATGATTGTTGCGATTGTCGGACCGACAGCTGTGGGAAAAACTGCCGTGTCTTTGGATGTTGCAGCGTTACTTGGTGCAGATATCGTATCGTGCGACAGCGTGCAGGTCTACCGGGGCCTCGATATTGGTAGTGCTAAAATTCCCCTCACACAACGGCGCGGTATCATACACCATATGATCGACATCCTTGAACCAGACGAGGCTTTCAGCGTGGCCGCTTTCCAACAAGTTGCCCGGGCGACCATCGATCGGCTTCGTGCGCAAAAAAAACCCGTTGTCTTGATTGGTGGCACGGGATATTACATGAAAAGTGTCTTGCATGACTTTCAGTTTTCCGGCAAGCGTGACCAGGCTTTTGAAGCACGTTTCATGGATTTTGACAATGAGACTCTGCATACATTGCTTACCCAACGCGACGTTATCCGGGCAGAGAAGATTCATCCGAACAATCGTAATAGAGTACTCCAAGCCCTTTACCGACTCGAGCATGGCCAGCCAATCGAAGCGGAACAAAAGGGGGATACGCCGTACTACCCCTATCACATGATAGGGCTTGATATGGCGCGTGAGACGTTGTATGAACGGATTGATCAGCGTGTTGAGATGATGTTTGCGGAGGGATTGATCGAAGAAGTTGAAAGCTTGTATACACGCGGCATCAGGGGGCAAAGCGTTGAGGCGATCGGTTACCGCGAGTTGTATGCGGCATTCGAAGGCCGCATCACTATGGATGAGGCCAAAGCCCAAATCAAGCACCATACTAGACGCTATGCGAAAAAACAGCGCACCTACTTTAAAAACCAGTTCGCGGCCAAGTGGTTTGATGTGGGCGAATACAATTGGACTGAATGCATGACAAACCAGATAAAAGACTGGCGTGAAAACGTACGCGAAACGGATGGTTAAACATCCGTTTTTTCTGTGCTGAAAATTGTAATTTATCATACAAATAAGCTGTAATACAAATGTAAACGTTTTTCTCTGAAAAGGCTTTACAATGAACACTTTCAACGCTACAATATAACTGGATAAATATAGTGAATGGAGCGTTTTTATGAAAAATAAGATCTTAGATATTTCATCGCTTGATCGCGCCCTTTTGGACCAACTCGATACGTACATCAAAAACCTTGAAGGCGACAATGAAGAAAACTTGATACATGTATTGCATCGTGCTCAAGCACTTTTTGGTCACCTGCCGCACAATTTACAGCTTTATGTTGCACGGGCCTTGAATCTTTCGGGTGCTAAAGTGAATGGTGTCGTCACATTTTACTCCTTTTTCAACGAGGAACCGACCGGGAAGTATGTTGTGAGTGTATGCATGGGAACGGCTTGCTTTGTCAAAGGGGCTGACAAGGTCTTACAAAAGATTTTAGATATCATCGGAACGAAGAAGAACGAGATGAGTGCCGATGGCCTGTTCACCGTCAAAGATGTTCGTTGCATCGGGGCCTGTGGATTAGCACCGGTTGTGACCATCAATGACAAGGTGTATGGCAAAGTCCAGGTGAATGATGTTGAAACGTTGATCGGACGCTACAAAGGAGGGCAAAGCGCATGAATGATTTGAAAGCATATCTTGAGAAGCGTGATGCTTTGCGTGCTAAAACGGTCCCACGCCTGACTTTGTTTTGTTGTGGTGGGACATCCTGTTTATCTTCAGCAAGTGACGTCATCATTGAGTTGTTGCGGGGAAAAGTTGAAGCCCATGGTCTTGAGGCTGACATCGATGTTAAACAGGTCGGTTGCTTGAGATTGTGTGGTGAAGGGCCACTTATTTTTGTCGAACCCGATGATATTACCTATGTGCAAGTACAAGTTGAAGATGTGGATGATATATTTACCCAACACATCTTGAACAAGCAAACCGTTGAACGACTACTCGTCACCGAACCCGACGGCAGTTGGGTCAGCAGTTATCGTGAGATGCCTTTTTACAAGACACAACATCGTATCGCACTACGCAATTGTGGTGAAATCGACCCTAGGGACATTGGTGCCTATATCGCCCGTGATGGCTATCATGCATTGGCACTTTGCCTGCTTGAGCAAACACCAGAACAAGTCATCGAAACCATAAAACAAAGCGGTCTGCGCGGTCGCGGGGGTGGGGGTTTTCCAACAGGATTGAAATGGGCCTATACCGCTGCCGTAAAAAGCGAAGAGAAATACGTGATTTGTAATGCTGATGAAGGTGATCCTGGTGCATTCATGGACCGCAGCATCATCGAAGGCGACCCCCATTCACTTGTTGAGGCCATGACGATTGCCGCCTATGCAATTGGTGCAAAACAAGGCTACATATACATTCGGGCCGAGTACGCCATTTCCATTGAACCACTCAAGCTCGCCTTGGATAAAGCACGTGAACATGGTTTTCTCGGTGATAACATTTTTGGGACGACTTTTTGCTTTGACATCGATATCAAGCTTGGGGCAGGCGCCTTTGTATGCGGTGAAGAAACGGCATTGATCCGCTCGATGGAAGGTCACCGTGGTGAACCGGACAAGAAGCCGCCCTTCCCAAGTGAGTCGGGATTTCGGGATAAGCCGACTTCAGTCAATAATGTCGAAACCTTTGTCAATGTCCCAGCCATCATCTTAAACGGCGCCGCATGGTTTGCTTCGTATGGAACAGAGAAATCCAAAGGGACCAAGGTATTTGCTTTAGCTGGGAACATAAAAAACATCGGTCTTGTGGAAGTCCCCATGGGGACGACATTCAATGAAATTATCTATGAAATCGGTGGCGGGCACCCAGAAGGCAAAGAAATCAAAGGCGTTCAAATCGGCGGACCGAGTGGCGGCGTCATTACGCGCGACTACTTTGACACCCCCATTGATTATGATTCCCTCACTGCCATCGGGGCCATGATGGGCTCAGGTGGTATGATCGTCATGGACGAAGATACGGATATGGTTGAAATTGCAAAGTTTTATCTCGATTTCACCCAAGAAGAATCTTGCGGAAAGTGCACGCCATGCCGCATCGGCACGAAACGTCTTTTCGAAATACTCGAACGTCTCACTTCCATGCAAGGCGAACCATCAGACCTTGACAAACTCGAAACATTGGCCCGAAATATTCAGGCTGCTTCCTTGTGTGGTTTAGGCCAGTCGGCACCCAATCCGGTGTTGAGTACCATGAAGTACTTCAGGGAAGAATATGAAGCATATGCTTACCGCACAAAAAAAACCAAGTATACCATTGATCCCAAAAAATGTATCGGCTGCACGAAATGCGCCCGAGTTTGTCCGGTCGCCTGTATTCGCGGGGTCGTCCGTGAAGTACATATTGTTGAAGAAGCCGAGTGTATCGCATGCGGAGCGTGCTACGATGCGTGTCCTGTCGATGCTGTGCTGAGACCTTAGGAGGATGATCATATGAAACTGATAGAAAAAATGATCCGTTGTTCCATCAACGGTATTACCCTCGACGTTGAGGCAGGGACAACCATATTGCAAGCAGCTAAAAAGGTCGGCGTTGACGTACCCACATTGTGTCATCTCGATTTACATGACATCGGGATTGCCAATCAAAGCGCCAACTGCCGGGTGTGTCTCGTTGAAGATGAGAAGCGGCATCAGCTCGTACCAGCTTGCGCTGAAAAGGTTGTCGAAGGCATGGCTGTTCAGACCGATTCGCTCAAAGCGGTCATGGCACGTAGAACCAGTCTTGAACTGTTGTTGTCAAACCATCCTCAGGATTGCTTGACATGCATCAAAAATCTTGACTGTGAACTGCAGACGCTCGCCCATGACATGAACATCAAGGAGATTCACTATCCTGGGGAGAAGATGAACCACCCACTTGATTTAACATCAAAGGGCATTTCCAAAGACTCCAACAAGTGCATCATGTGCCGTCGCTGCATCACCATGTGCGATGAAGTGCAGACGGTTGGCATCCTCAGTCCTCTCAAGCGTGGCTTTGACGTCGTGGTAGCCACCGCGTTTCACTTGGACATGGACCAAACGAGTTGCACCTATTGTGGGCAATGTGTGTCGGTTTGTCCAACCGCAGCCCTTGCGGAGATGAACGATACGCCGAAAGTCTGGCGGGCGCTGAATCATCCGGAAAAACATGTGGTGGTCCAGATTGCACCAGCTGTCCGTGTCGCACTGGCCGAAGAATTCGGGTTTCCGCCTGGAGAAATATCGACTGGCAAAATTGTAGCAGCCCTCAAACGGCTCCGTTTTGATACCGTGGTTGACACCAACTTCGGGGCGGATCTCACGGTTATCGAGGAAGCCCATGAACTTGTCGATCGTATGGAAAACGGGGGACGGTTGCCGATGTTGACATCGTGCTGCCCAGCTTGGGTGCAGTTTATCGAACATCAGTTTCCTGAGTTGCTCGATGTGCCCTCTTCATGCAAATCACCCCAACAGATGGTCGGCACGCTGATAAAAAGTTATTACGCGGAAAAACGCGCCATCGATCCGAAGAAAATTGTTTCAGTGTCGGTCATGCCGTGTCTGGCAAAAAAAGCTGAGGCCGCCCGCGATGAGTTCCACCAAAATGGTTTGCGCGACGTTGATTATGTCATTACAACTCGGGAACTTGCGCGGATGATTAAAGAAGCAGCCATTGACTTCAAGACATTGCAAGAACAACCATTTGATGAATTATTGAGCGATTCAACCGGTGCAGCAGCCATTTTTGGAACCACCGGCGGCGTTTTAGAAGCCGCAGCACGCACAGCCTATGAGATGATGACAGGTAAAGAGTTAAAAGAAGTCGACTTCACCGCTATTCGGGGGCTTGAGGGAGTCCGTGAAGCGACCATCCCGATGGGAGAGCGCAGTTTGCGAATCGGTATTGCCCATGAACTGGGCAATGCGCGTAAGCTTCTTGAAGCCATCCGTGATGGTAAAAGCCATTTCGACCTGATTGAAATCATGGCGTGTCCCGGTGGGTGCATCGGTGGCGGTGGCCAACCGTATCATCACGGCCGTCTTGATGTGATCAAGGCCCGACAAGAAGCGTTGTATCGTCTTGATGCGACCTTGCCAAAGCGGAAGTCACATCAGAATGAAGAAGTTATTCAACTGTATGATGTGTTTCTTGAAAAACCTGGCTCACACAAAGCACATCAATTACTTCACACAACATACAGCGCCAAAACGCGCATATAAAAAATCCCCTTCGGTCAAGACGGCCGAAGGGGATTGCTTTATGATGAGGAGGGGGTGTCTTCACGGCTTGCAAGGATATCATCGAGAGCGACTTTGACGCGCTCGGCTAAGCCGTAAAGCTTCTTTTTTGGAATACTGCAAATGGCAACACGCAAGCCACCGTAAACATTGACGAAGAAAATATTGAGCGTTTTGAGTTTAAGGTGAAGTTCATTTTTAATGACTTGTCGGTCAACACGAATCGTAACGAAAAACCCTTCGTTGTAAGGATATAGCGGGAGACCGACCGCTTCGGCTTCGGCAACGAATATCGCTGCCCGCTCATTGAGTAACGTGACATAATCAGCCTTTTCAGCAAGATAGGTTTGTTTCAATTCTGGGTTCAAGGCCAAATCCGCGAAAACGCGCATGCCACCGTTGTTGACCGTTGACCAGACCCCGCGTGCCGTGTTGGCGCATGCATGCATGAACTTTTCACGTTGAGTCTGATTCGAAGATAGCAAAATTTGTGCACCAACACGCATCCCGTAAGCGGTCAAAGTCTTCGAGACGCTAAAGGCAATCACGACGAGTATATTTTCTGAGAGTCGCGTATAACGTTCAAACATCCGTTTGTACGCATCGCCCATCACATTGTAGTCGATATAAGCGATGTCATGCAGCAAAATGACTGGACCATTCTGCGCCAACTTTTCAATAATCTCAACGACTTTGTCCCATTCGCTCTCAGTCATTGTATAACCTGTCGGGTTTTGGCAGGGATCATTGATAAACGCCAAAACTTTGCCTTGTTCTTTCATCACCTTTTCACAGGTTGACTCGAACGCATCCAAGTTGAAAGTGCCTGCTTCAGAGAACAGTGTGTAACTTTCAATGTCGACACGATGTTCCTTAGCAATGGTCACATAAGGCCCCCAACCAATATCAGGATAGATGACTTTTTGACCGGGCATCAAGCTGTTTTTAATCGTACTCGACAACGCACCCGTCCCACCCGGAGTGGCTATGATGTCACAAGAGGGAGAAAAACCAACCGCTTCAAACAACCAATCTTTGACTGCTCGACGGTATTCTTCCGAACCCATGATACTGCCGGCGTACTTGGCTTTTTGGATATCATCGACTTTGTCGAAGGCCCGGTAGACACTATCAAAGGTCAATAGTTTTCCGTCCTCGTCAAAATAGGTGCCAAATGCACCGTTTACAACATGCTCTGGGCCATCGCGTCGCATCGCTTCAATCGCCCCGATACTTGCTTCAAATACCGTATCGACAATTTCCTTGTCATGCACGGCTTCACTGACGAACAACTTCATGGCATCACTTCCGGTTATCTAAATTGAGTCGTGACATGACACTATCGATAGCTTCTTTTGGGAGGCGTTCCTCACCGTCAAGTTGTTGCAAGTACTCAAGCCGTTGACGCATTCTTGCAGTGAAGGCTTCGACATACGTTGCATCATTGAAATCAGGGACCAAGTCAGGTGAGAGGGCATAAGATAAATCCGCAAACAGTTCAAACGGTTTCAAGTCGATGGACTTATTGACAACGGCTTCAACTAAACTCAGTGTAACATGAGGGGGAATTTTTTTCTTGCCGAAATGGCCGGTATTGAGGATATAGCATTCTACAGCGTGCTGCTCAAACAAATGCTTGAAATGGTCGTAATCCGAAGCAAGTGGATACAGTCTAAACGGATTGGCGTAGGGAACCATGGCCAGTTTCGTCGTATCCGCACCATGTTCGGCACTCGTTCGTTTAGTAGCCAATGTCGCACCAAGTGTCGCAGCTAAAGCCGGATCATGGACTTTCATGAGTGGCGGTAAGGCATCATCTTTCATAATCCAAAAAATAGCCTTGATGGGTTCAGTAAAGCAGTAGGCACGGTCCGCTGTCCAAAATTTGGATTTGACGGCTCTACCGTTACCGTTGCGGATGTCTTCTGTTACGGGGACAACAGCACCGGTGTCATCCCGTGTCACGCCGACATTTTGCAAAGTCAATAAATACCGGTGGTCGGGGCTGTCAGTCGGATAGTCTTGCACTTTGTCAAAATAGGTGGGTTCAAGCGATACGGTCGCGCCATCGGTGTTGTCAATGACAAATGCATCATCGTGTAATACGGTTACGTGACCGAGATTTGGATGCTTGGCATGTGTGATGGTACTCTTGCCAGAACCCGACAAACCGAAAACACCCATGACAAATGGTTGTGCATCGTCTGTTTCAAAACGCTTCAAGCCACCGTGACACGGGGTGAAGCCTTGTCTTTCAGCAATGGACCAGGCCATGGTGAGTGAGCCCTTTTTGTGCTCACCAAAGTAACGCATCCCAAAAAGGGCTGCGCAGTTGTGGTCGCGATCAAAGACACAAAGACCTTCCGGATGGCCGTCAATAAATGTATCCGGATCGGAATAAAGCAAAATGTCTCCCTCATCGAATAGATTCGAGTTGGCGTACATGGCCATCGTTTCCGTGTCCAAAACCTGAAAGTTGAGCATCCAGGAGTAAAGTGTGTTTTCATAGCCCTCTGGAATCAGCAAATGGGCCTTGACACTGAACTTTTCATGCAAACCGATTACAGCTGTCGCATGATACAGGGTGCGATAGCGGTTTTCAAACAGCCCTTCGCGGAGTATTTTGGCATAATAATCGACTGTCTCGTTGCTGACAATGCGACGCGCCTGAGCTTGCCGCCCTGTGATGGCACCGTCATTGAAGAGCAAGACTTTCGCATCACTCGGTAAACCGAGGGCTTCAGGTTGTTCAACAGGCAGATCCGTGATAACGGTCCCGGGGGAATGTTTGGCAAGGTGATACGCTTCCTCGAGTGTTTCGACGCGGATGACGTTGTTTTGGAAATACGCGGTCTCAAGTGTGGTCCGAATCCGATTGAACAGCTTCGGGTTCATACCGCCGATATCCGTTTTAGGTAAATGACTTTTAGTCGCCATGATAACTCCTCTCAAGACGATAAAAAAGCAGAGACTGCTTTTTTATTCGATATTCCATTTGAACTTTTTCCGTGCGTCGACAAAGTCACTACGCACACGCATCATCTTCTCAATGCGTCGCTCAGCCATGAGGTTGGCCGCTTTGTAGGTGGGAATCTTTTCGTTACGGCTAATGGCATAAATATCCATCAGGCGATCATAGATACCGTCGCAAGTTTGGATGGCACTGGGTTCATAATAGCCAATCATCTCATGGTAAACATTGATGACACCCCCGGCGTTGATGACGAAATCGGGTGCATACAAGATCCCCATTTCATCGAGCATGTCTCCGTGACGTTCTTCCTTGAGGACATTGTTGGCTGCACCGGCCACGATGGCTGTACGAAGTTGTGGGATGGTGTCGTCATTGATGATGGCCCCGATGGCGTTGGGTGAGAAAATATCGCACTTTCTCCCATAAATCTCATCGGGTTCAACGAAAATGGCCAAAGGATAAAGCTCTTTGAAAGTCGTCACTTTTTCCGGATCGATGTCGGTGAAGTAGATGCGACGGAGGTTATGTTTTTTCAAGTATTGGACCATTTCTTGCACCACGGCACCGACACCTTGGAAGGCAATGGTGATATCTTCAAGGTTATCCTTGTCGAACTTTTCCTTGACCGAAGCAAGCATTCCCATGTAGGTTCCGCGTGCTGTCAGAACGGTCGTGCTGCCTGCGCCTTTGCGCAAGACCCCGGAGACGTAATCAGTTTCCATGTCCATGTACTCGCAATCCTTGAGTGCGATGTTCATGTCTTGCCCAGTGTAAACACGCCCCTTAAGACTTTGGATGTAGCGGCCATAGGAGCGGAAGAACTCTTCACTCTTAAGTTTCTTTGGGTTACCGATGATGACGGTTTTGCAGCCACCGATGTTCAAACCGGCCGCGGCATTTTTGTACGTCATGCCTTTGGCAAGCCGGGTGACATCGTACAAGGCGTCCTCTTCACTCGCGTAGTCAAAAAAGCGCGTGCCACCGCACGAAGGACCAAGGCGGGTATCGTGGATACACGTAATACCTTTCAAACCGGTTTCTTTGTTGTGGAAGTAGATGATTTGTTCGAAGCCTTCGTTCGAGTAGGAAAAGACGTCATTGCTCAGTTGATTGTTTTTCTTCATGCCAATCTCCTTTTATAGTTAAGATTTGATTGTTGACTTTGAAGCGCGTGCTGCAACAAGCGCACCAAGCGCAATGGAATAAAGCTTGCTTTCTGTTGAATCGGCCCGGCTTGTTAGCACAATCGGGCGTGTCGCACCCACGATGACACTAGCACTCTTGGCATGCGCTAGAAACATCATACTTTTGTAAAACACATTGCCAGACTCAATTTGCGGCATCAAAACCATGTCGACATCGCCGGCCATCGGATCCGTAATACCTTTGTGTTCTGCCGCCTCACGGTTGATGGCATTGTCTAGGGCGAACGGACCCCCGATACGGCACCCGGTAAGCATACCGGACTGATTTCTTAAGATCAAATTTTGTGCATCAAGGGTGGCCGGCATTTTGGGGTTCACCTTTTCAACAGCTGCAATAACCCCGATGTTTGGTAGATCAATGCCGAGTGAGCGGGTGACACTTAGACTGTTCTCAATAATCTCCTGCTTGATGTCGACATCCGGGGCGATGTTCATCGCACCATCGCTCATGATCAGCAACTTGTGATAGGTGGGAATTTCCATAACGCTCACATGTGAAAGTCGGTTTGGACCCCGTAAACCATCTTGTTTGCTGAGGGCCGCTTTGAGAATGACCGATGTGTCAACAAGCCCCTTCATCAAAAAGTGATCATCGGCCTGTGACACGCGCTTTACAGCCATTTTACAGGCTTTTTCAGCATCAGCTTCATGCTCGATTCGATGGTTCTCAGCCGCATAACCCAGTGCGTCGAGTGTCTGGCGAATGGCGGGTTCATCACCAATGAGGTATGATGCTACGATACCGGCTTCTCGCGCCCTCTCGACAGCTTCAAGAACATGCGGATCATCCGCCATGGCAACCACCAGTGTTTGTGTTGGTAAACTTTGTGCCGCATCGACAATGTCCTGCATGCTCTTTAAAATCGACTTTGCGGTTTGATCAGACATAGGTTTTAGCCGCCTCCTCACCGTTTAATACACGCAGTGCACCCAAGGCGAGTGCTTCCATCTCATCTTCACCAGGGAAGATAAGAATGGGGGCGATAAAACTGACCCGTTCACGAATACCTTCGACGACGCGTTCATCGTAAGCGAGACCGCCCGTTAAAACAATCGCATCCACGTCACCTTTCAACACGGTGGCGCCACTGCCGATTTCCTTGGCAATCTGATACGTCATGACATCGACCATGAAGGCGGCCTGCGTATCACCGGCGTTGATGCGACGCTCAATTTCCTGTCCGTCGTTGGTGCCTAGATAAGCGACTAGACCACCTTGGCCATAGTTTTTCTTTTGGATTTCTTTCAAAGTATATTGGCCACTGAAGCACATCTTGTAAAGCGGACCAAGTGGCACCGAGCCGCTTCGCTCCGGTGACATGGGGCCATCACCATCTAAGGCGTTGTTCACATCGATGACGCGACCATGCCGATGCACGCCGACTGAAATACCGCCGCCAAGGTGGGCGACGATGAGCGTGAGGGCTGTGTAGGGTCTGCCGAGGTCAGCCGCAGCCTTCAGTGAAACAGCTTTTTGATTGAGTGCATGAAACAAACTGTCCCTGCGAATGTCTGGCATGCCCGTGTACCTAGCAATATCTTCCATTTCATCCACCGCAACCGGATCGACGATGAAACTGGGCAACTGATAGGCATCGGCAATCTCTTTGGCAAGAATACACCCTAAGTTGGAGGCGTGCTCACCACGTGGTGCTTGCTTCATGTAGTTGAGCATGGCTTCACTCACGGTGTACGTGCCACCTTCGATTGGCTTGAGCATGCCACCTCGACCGACTACGGCATCAAGGGTGTCAAGCGGGATATTTTCAGTCGCAAGCGCAGCCAAAATCGCCTGTTTGCGAAAAGGGTACTGGTCAATGATACGTTCATAGCGGGCAATTTCGTCGGTCTCGTGACGGATACTTTGCTTAAAACGGCACGTGCCATCTTCGAAAACAGCGATTTTCGTACTGGTAGAACCCGGGTTGATGGCGAGGATTTTAAACGGCATAGCAACCTCCATGGAGTCGGTTTTTTCACAACACCATACATTATAACATGTGAGCGTTTTCACTACAACACCAAACCCGGCTTTTTTTCCGAAAAAAAAGCCTTATTCCGCAGTCGGAACCTTTCAGGCTTTTTGGGTCGCAAAAAGATAGGATTTATGGGGTAATCGGTCGAAGTCTGGCTGTGAAATGACGCAGCACAGGCGGTTCATACTCAAAAGTGAGACCGACGAGTTCCGTACGCTTTGCATGAATGGCGATGATGGCATCCGCAACGACATCGAGATGACGATAGGTGTATGTCCGTCTGGGGATGGTGAGGCGCATGAACTCGAGAGGACTTTGAAGGTTTTCGCCGGTATCGGGATCGCGTCCTAGCAAAAATGAACCGATTTCCACGGCGCGCACACCCGCTTCGAGGTACAAGGCGTTGACAACACTTTGACCAGGAAACTGATCGTATGGAATATGTGGAGCGAACGCGCGGCAATCGACAAATACGGCATGGCCACCCACAGGTCTTTGAATCGGGACCCCCGCTGCGATGAGACGGTCGCCTAAATAACGGACTTGATCGAAGCGATGGGCCAAGTAATCTTCTTCAAGCGCCTCTTCTAGACCCACCGCTAGGGCTTCCATGTCCCGCCCTGTCAAACCACCATAAGTCGGAAAGCCTTCTAGCGGTACTAAATGGGTGCGACAGGTGTCAAAGAGTTTGCGGTCTTCTTTGATGGCAATCAGGCCACCGATATTGCATAGACCATCTTTCTTAGCGCTCATGAGAAAGATGTCGGCCAAATCGAAAGCTTCCCGCACAATTTCACGCATGGTGCGATCGGCGTAACCTTTTTCTCGGCATTTTACAAAGTAGGCATTTTCCGCATAGCGTGCACCATCGATAATCAAGGGAATGTCATAGTGTCTGCCTAAGGCACTCACCGCCCGAAGATTTTCCATACTGACAGGTTGCCCACCGGCACTGTTGTTCGTCAAGGTCATGATAATCCCTGCAATCTTGTCTGGCCCCTTCTCCTCGATTTGGTGGGTCACTTTGGTTAGGTCAAAGTTGCCTTTGAAAGGTGCTTCCTTCGCTGTTTCAAAACAGATATCGACAACGCAGTCGATGGCCCGGGCACCTGCGAGTTCGACATGGGCGCGCGTCGTGTCAAAATGCATGTTGGACAGGAAAACCATACCATCTTTGTGGACAAGACGCGGCAACAGAACCTGTTCAGCCCCACGACCCTGATGGGCCGGAATAAAGTAGGCATAACCGGTAATGGCCTTGACGACCCGCTCAAGACGGTAAAAACTGCGACTGCCCGCATACGCTTCATCACCCATCATCAAAGCGGCCCATTGTGCCTGACTCATAGCACCGGTGCCAGAATCAGTCAAAAGATCGATGTAAACATCTTCACTGCGCAAAGAAAAAGGGTTGTACCCTGCGTTGGCCAACAGCGTCTCCCGCTCCGTCCTGGTTGTTTCACGAATCGGCTCAATCATCTTGATGCGGTAAGGTTCTGCTTTATAGGTATTCTGCATGGAGGGTCTCCTTGTCTGTCAACAATTAGGATGGTTTCATTATACACAATCAAGGCATAAAAATAAAGACTGAAATGAAAACGCTTTACTTGGCGCGTTTTGCGCAGGAACAGCACGGATATGCTATACTTTGACTGTAGATTTAGGAGTGATTATATGACGTTTCAAACCCCATTCACCTTTCGGAATGGTCTTGTAGCGCGCGATCGATTGGTCATGGCCCCCATGACCACGTATAGCGGGAACCCCGATTTCACAGTCTCAGAAGCCGAGTTGGCTTATTATCAGTTGCGCAGCCGATCCATCGGTACTGTGATTACCGCAGCGACCAGCGTCAGCGATGCGGCCCAGGCCTTTCCTTTGCAAATGTCGCTGAAGGCCGATTATTATATCGCCTCACAACGACAACTCGCTCAAACGATCCAGGCTGAAGGTGCGCTAGCCATCACCCAGTTGCATCATGGTGGCCGGATGAATGATCCGTCTCTGCATGCCGACCACCGCAACATCGTGTCTGCCAGCGCCGTGCCTGCCGATCGGCCAAACAGTGTGACACCACGGGCGTTGACAACACATGAAGTCATCGCGACCATCGATGATTTCGCCCAGGCTGTCCGCCGGGCTATCACAGCCGGTTTTGACGGGGCGGAGTTGCATGGGGCCAATACGTACCTGTTGCAACAATTTTTCTCACCGCATTCAAACCGGCGTACGGATGCGTATGGTGGGAGTCTTACGAAGCGGATGACATTTGCAGGTGCCTTGATCGATGCGTGTCAACATGTCATCGCCACGCATGCGACGCGTCCTTTTTTGCTGGGTTATCGTTTCTCCCCCGAAGAACTCGAAGAACCGGGCATCACCCTTGAAGACACGGAAGCTTTCGTTCGTTTTCTCATGACAAAAAAACTGGATTTTCTTCATGTTTCCTTGCGCCATTACCGGCAAAGTTCATCAAAAAACCCAGCTGACAAAACTAAGATTGTGGATCGACTGAAGCCCATCATCACAGACGCGGTGCCTTTTTTCGGTGTCGGGGGCATTGAAACACTAGACGATGTCGAGGCGGCGCTTGAAGATGGGTATGATTTTGTAGCGACCGGGATGACGTTGCTTGCCGATCCTGACTGGGGTGTCCGCCTAAGAGCTAAGCAACTACCCCGAAAAGTACTCGATGTGGCCACCATGCCCAAACCACTTTATGAGCGCCTCAAACGCAATGCCACCTATTTTGAACAAAATGGATACACGTTCAGTGATTGATAGAAGTGGCATACATCGTGTATAATGGGAGTACCATACCCAATCAAGTAGGAGACGATCATATGTATCAGATTGATGTCATCAAGACAACGGCCCTTGCTAAGAAGTTAGGGGGCCTCCCCATCTTTCATGGGGGTTACTTGCATGCGTTGACCGTCACCGCGGACACGCTGACCCTTCATTTGCAGTTGTTGTCGCACAACAATCCCTTGCTTGCAAACGATACACGTGTTTTGCTCAAGTTGAAAGGCTTACGGCGTTTTTCGTTCGCATCTGAACCGACTCGGGAAGCGTTGATGATGATTCACGATCTCGATATCCGCAAGGAAGAAGATGTTTTGCACCTTCGGCTTGAATGTACGCAGGGCAACCTGCACGAAGCGGTTTTTGCCTCGATTGAACTGACGGACGAAACCAACGACTAAAAAAGAACCGCCCACCCCTGTTGGGATGATTAGCGGTTCTTCAATGTTTTTTATGGCGTTGATAAGCGTCGAAACCGCCTTTGAGAATAAAGACGTGCCGGTACCCTTTGCGAACGAGTTTGGGGGCTAGGCGCTTGGCTTTTTGACCCCGTGCACAGTATAGATACACAGGCTGATCCTTGCGAACTTGGCGCTGATGTTTTGTTTTGAGAAATGCGCCGCTGAAACGCCGTGCACCTTTGATGTGTCCCTCTTGATAGGCGGCTTCTTTGCGCAAGTCAATCAATTGACCTTTACGCATTGATTGCGCAAAGGCATCAACATCCAGTGTCTGGATGAAATCACTGATTTGAACGCGCTGTTTCTTTTTGCTCAACATGCGCCCAATCCATAAGCCAAGGGCGATGGCCAACGCATACATAATCCATCTTTCAAGATTCATACAATCACTCCTATACCCGCTTAATTATAGGAAAGGTGCGACCAAAAGTCAATCAAAACAACGCTTTGATCCTAATGCGTATGCGAATGAAGAGAAGGTATACAATCATGTTTAAGCAGGTGAATGTACGAATCATGTCACTGAAGCAAAAAGGCCCCATCATACTACTCGCACTGTTTATCGGTGTCTTGATGGTCACGTTTTTTTTGGGTGGTCAGCATCTCTATGCTAGAAACCATCCGCTGATCGGTACGACCCTGACCGTACTCAGTTTCCTCGTATGGCCACTCTATGCCCTCTTTGCCACACTGGGCATCCACTTTCTTGTCAGGCGCTCTCAGCGGCTAAAGCAGGTGCATGACAGAAGGCAAACCTGGCGACGCAGCATCTACTGGGTACCCATCGGAGCAGTCTTAGCAATTCAAGCTATGGACAGGTTGTTCAGTTAACCACCTGCATCCTGTTTGTAGCCTTGAAAAACAGGTTGATTTCACATTGCCAAAAACGACTAATACGAGTATAATATGTGTCATGACAAAGGAGATGAAAGCATGATTACGACCAATGACTTTAAAACTGGCCAAACCATTCAACATGACGGCAACCTATTCGTCATCTTGGAGTTCTTGCATGTCAAACCGGGTAAAGGCAGTGCTTTTGTCCGTAGCAAACTGAGAAACCTGCGTACTGGTGCGGTCATAGAAAAGACCTGGCGAGCCGGTGAAAAAGTTGAGACGGCCATGATTGAAAAAAACAAGATGCAGTACTTATACGCCAGCGGCGACCTACATGTCTTTATGAACAATGAGACGTACGAGCAAACTGAAATTCCCGCCGTGCAAATCAAAGAAGAGTTGAACTTTCTCAAGGAAATGATGGAAGTTAACATCATCACCTTCGAAGGTGAAATACTCGGCGTCGACCTACCCGAAAAAGTTGTGCTCAAAGTCATCGAAGCAGTGCCCGGAGTCAAAGGTAACACCGTCACCAACGCGACCAAAGACGCCATCGTTGAAACCGGTTATAAACTTCAAGTGCCCCTGTTCATCGAGATTGATGATGAAATTGTCATCAGCACCTCGACAGGTAAGTATAGTACCAAAGCTTAAAAGGGAGTGATTTGTTTGGCGGGTCACGCGACCATCATCGTGTCAGACGTTCCGTTATGGAGCATCCTCACATTGCTTGGACTGTTATTGGTTTCAAGCTTCTTTTCCATGAGCGAAACGGTATTTTCGAGTTTGAATATCATCCGTGTGAGAACGTATATTGAAGAAAACCGCAAAGGCAGTCGAAAAGCGTACTGGATCCATGATAATTTCGAACTGACATTGTCGACCATCCTCGTTGGCAACAACTTAGCCAATGTCGCTTTAGCAACGGTCAGTGTCGGCGTTTTTAGTCGTATTTTTCAGGACCGTGAAACGCTGGTGATGATCGCGAATACCTTCGTGATGACGACCGTCATCCTGATTTTTGGTGAGATTATCCCCAAAAGCATCGCCAAGATGCACGCCGATCGGCTCGCGCTTAAGATCAGTGGTTTGCTTTATTTTATCATCAAGTTACTCAGGCCAATCACCATCGCCTTCATCGCCATCAAGCGACTGTTTGTCAAAGCCGACAACCGCGTGATGATCAGTGTCACCGAAGACGAACTTGAAACCATCATCGACACCATGGAAGAAGAAGGCTCCATCGATGAAGATGAAGCGGAGATGTTGCAAAGTGTACTCGACTTGTCCGATCGGAAAGTCTATGAAATCATGACACCCCGGGTCGATATGGTTTCTGTGGAAATCAACGATCCCATCGAAGATATCAAACAAACGTTTTTTGAACACCAATTTTCCAGGCTGCCGGTTTATGAAGGGTACCGCGACCATGTCATCGGTATTTTGAACGAGCGTGATTTTTTCACCTGCCTGCTCAAACAAGAACCTATCGATGTGCGAAAGCTCATGAAAAGTCCCATCTTTGTTTCCAAGTCCATGCGTGTCGACACCTTGATTGAAACATTACAGCGACAAAACGCCCATATTGCCATCGTCAGTGACGAGTTTGGCGGTACGAGTGGTATCGTGACCATGGAAGATGCGCTTGAGGAACTTGTCGGGGAAATCTATGATGAACATGATGACGTCGATGCCGAACACATCCAAGTTATCAGTGATGGGGAATATGCCGTCAATGCCGATATCAATCTTGAAGACTTGTTCGATGAACTTGATCTCGGCTCACCGCCGATGGAAGACAGGACACTAGGTGGGTGGCTTTATGAGTGTTTTGAAGACATCCCTGAAGTGGACATGCAACACACCATTTATCAGACACTAATCAGCTATGACCATCAAAAAGACCCAGAAACCGTCGAACTGGTTTTTGCCATCCGCGAGATTAAAGACCGGCGTATCAAACATGTCCATCTCACCGTCCGTTCATTGACGGCCGACGCCAAACAGGAAGAAGTTGATTAATAGTATGGACCGTTTACAAAAAGTCATTGCCAACAGCGGCCTCTGTTCGCGTCGAAAGGCGGAAGAGATGATGCTTGCAGGCCGGGTCGCCGTCAATGGCGAGACCATCAAGACATTGGGTTACAAGGTGCATAAAGGCGACGACATCACCGTCGATGGCAAACCCCTCAAACATGAAGAACCAGAGCATTACGTCCTTTACAAGCCCACAGGATGTCTGAGCACTGCACACGATGAACACGGTCGGCGAACCGTGCTTGACTATGTCCGCACCGACGCAAGAATCTATCCTGTTGGCCGCCTTGATTATGATAGTTCCGGGGTGTTGTTACTCACCAATGACGGTGCTTTTGCCAACTTGATGATGCAGCCAGACAGCCGCATCGAGAAAGAGTATCAGCTTACCGTCAAAGGTTTTTTGCGCCGGGTGACATCAGAACGACTAGAGCGTGGCATCAAGCTTGATGGTGTCAAGACCCGACGCGCGCGAATCAGCCAGGTTACCTATTTGAAAGAATCAGGCAATACCCAGTTGTCCATCGTCATTACCGAAGGTAAGTATCGCCAAGTTCGACGGATGTTTGAAAGTGTCGGGCACGCGGTGATAAGACTGAAGCGTGTACGCTACGGCATCGTGACGCTTCAAGATCTCGCCAAAGGTGACGTCAGAAGACTCAAACCACATGAAATCAAACAACTGCACCAACTGGCTACGCGCACACAGCACAAGCCATCCTCACGCCGCTGAGTGCAGGTTAAGTTCTTGTTAAGTCATTGAACCGTCTGCGCCACTGTGCTAAACTATAGTCGCTTGAACACACACCAGCCAATGGGGTGAAACTATGAAACGATTCAACCATTACCAAAAGGATATTTTATTCATACTCCTTTTGATCGGCCTGCAGACAGTATTTTCTATTTTTTCACCGTTTATGAATCCCGATCAAAACAGTCCTGTTGAAGTGAGTCGCAGTTTTATTGCGTTGCGTTTTGAGATTATCAACACAGGGGATACCTTTATGTATGTGCCCTTCCTCAGTATGATTTTCGCAGGATTGTTGGTGATGTTGCTGATGCAAAAGCGTCGCCGATTTGCCTTGATCTATGGCTTTGCCTTGGTGCTGGTGACGAAAGCGTATTACCTTGTTGAGCTGTATGCCCTAGACGGTCGTTATGATGTTTTGGTGGCATCGGGGATCTTCGGCAAGCGTATCCTCAGCAATGGCATGGTGTTGGCGCAAGATGTTTCCTTTTATGTGCTCTTGGCGCTGCTGGTTGTCAAGGTCAGCATTTACGTCCATGACATGGTGATGGCCAAAAAGGCCCGAACCCCTTCTTCCTAAGTGTCACAATGACCGCCATGTGCGGTTTTTTTTATTGTGATATGCCGGTATGTTGGCTATAATGTAGTTAATGCATTGATTAGGAGCGTGACACATGGATTTTATGACAGCGTGGTGGATGTTCATGTTAGGCGGACTGGTCGTCTTGTTTGTGATCAGTCAATCGTGGTTTTTCATGCGCAAGGCGTTCATCAGAGCTCAGGAACTTGGTATGGAACGCAGTCGGCTCATCAAAGTCATCAGTGGGGCGATGGTTTTCAGTATTGCACCTTCAGTTGCCATCTTGCTTGGTTTGCTTGCACTCTCGAAAACATTGGGGATTGTCATTCCTTGGATTCGGCTCAGCGTGCTCGGGGCCGTCACCTATGAACTGCCGGCCACAATCAATGTGGTCGAAGGTGTGTTCGGTGCCTCGATGAGTCAGCTTATCGGGGATCCGCAAATATTTGTGACGGTCGTTTGGGTGATGACATTTGGTGTATTGCCGCCGCTCATCATCATCCCACTTTTTCTGAAACGCATCCAAGGTCGTGTGCAGAGAATTCAAGCCCGCAGCCAAATCTGGGGAGACATGTTCATGAATGCGATGTTCATCGGCATGATTTCCGCTTTTCTCGGTTATGTTGTGGCACCACGCGTTTTAGAAGAGGGTGCGGAACCAAGCGTGTCGTTATTGGCCATTTCGGTCTTTGTCAGTTCAGCGGTCATCATGGCGGTGTGTGGACTGTTGATTACCCGCTACCGCCAAAATTGGTTGAAAAACTATGCCATTCCTTTCAGTATGCTCGGTTCGATGGGCCTGGCGGTTCTTTATTACTTTTTGGGGGTGCGATGATGAAATATCATGAACAGGTCCACCGCTACGGTCGTATTTGGATGTTCGCTGCGCTGCTGTTGTTTCTCAGCGTGCCATTTACAATCAGTCTCGTCCTTGGTGAGTGGCCACAACCAGGCAATTTTATTAGTGGGTTTATCGCCACGGCGATTATCTTTTGGACCGTTACAACCATTGAAGTGTTCACCTTCTCGCCCATGCTTGGCAGTGGTGGAACGTATCTTGGTTTCGTCACGGGCAACCTAACCAACTTGAAAGTACCAGCCGCGATGCAGGCCATGCATGTCATGCAGGTAAAGATGGGGTCAGAAGAAGGCGATGTCATCTCGACCATTGCCATTGCGGCGAGTACGATGGTGACGACACTCATCATCATGGTCGGGGCGTTTTTGCTGTTGCCATTGACACCCCTACTTGAAGCACCCGTGCTGCAACCGGCGTTTGGCAACATCATACCGGCACTGTTTGGGGCGTTGGGTGTAATCTACATTACCCGAAACTGGAAAGTCGCCTTGCCCCCAATTTTATTCATGGCTACGTTGTTCTTATTGGTACCTGCAGCAACCGACTTGGTCGGCGTTCTCGTACCCGTGGGATGTTTAATCGCGGTGGTAACGGCAAGAATCTTGTATCTTCGCGAACATGGAAAGGATGAAAAAGAATGATACCAGCGTTAGTCCTCACAGTAGCTTTGACCGTGTTTATCGCCATTTTGCTCATCAGGACCTTCCGTTTCAAACCACAGACGCGGGAGATAGTTGAACCGCAAGCTGTACCACTCGATGAAACCAGAATCATCACATCGTTGTCTGCGATGATTCGCTTCAAAACCATTTCACACCCGGACGCATCGAAAAACGATACCAAACAGTTTGAAGGGTTTCGCGATTACTTGATTGCGCGGTATCCTCGCATCAACACCGAGGCGAAACGTGTAGAAATCAATGGCTCCGCCGTCTTGTACAAACTCGCCGGGCGATCATCAGAAGCGCCCTCAGTCCTCATGTCGCATTATGATGTTGTCCCCCAAAACGGCACATGGAAACATGATCCGTTTTGTGGTGAAGTCATCGATGGACATGTCTATGGTCGCGGAACGCTTGACACGAAAACCACGTTGTTGGCCGTGATGGAAGCGGTCGAACATGTTTTAGCGGAGGGGAAAACGTTTGAACGAGATCTATACCTTGCGTTTGCGGGCGATGAAGAAGTGTTTGGACAGGATGCGCTTGCTATCGTCGATTACTTTGAGCAACAAGGTATCCAGCCCGGTTTCGTTCTTGATGAAGGGGGCGCCGTCACTGCCGATGTTTTTCCTGGTGTCAAAGGGAAAGTTGCCGTAGTTGGGACATCTGAAAAAGGGGTTATGAGTCTTGAACTTGTTGCAGCAGGCAAGGGCGGACACGCTTCAACACCCGAGCATCAGACCCCGATTACGATTTTAGCAACCGCCATCAACCGCCTCAACCACCGCAAGACATTTTCCTTGCGTCTGACACAAAGTGTCAAAGACATGTTTGATACACTCGGACGTGAAAGCAGTGCTTTTGGCATTCGCTTGGTCTTTGCCAATCTTTGGCTTTTTTGGCCCATCGTCAAACGCCTAGCACTCAAAAGTGGTGGTCAGTTGCTATCAATGATGAAGACGACACAGGCGTTTACGATGATGCAAGGCAGTGAAGCAGTCAATGTCTTACCAAGCGAAGCGCGTGTCGGGGTGAACTATCGATTGTTGACCGGAGAAACACAGGAACAGGTTCTCACCCGCATTGAAGACACACTACAGGGATTGCCAATCTCCATTCATAAACTATATGGTTCGAATCCAACCCCCGTCAGTCTAGTCGATGACGCTTATGGGAAACTCGAACAAGCCATCAAACAAACATTTGGTGATTTGTGCATTACCCCGTATTTGATGATGGCGACGACCGACTCGCGCCATTATCACCGCATCAGTAACCATGTCTACCGCTTCAGCCCGCTTTTCATGGGCAAGACGGCATTGAAAAGCATTCACGGCGTTGAGGAACAGGTGCCTGTTGAAGATGTCATCCGTTGCGTCACCTGCTATGTCCATTTACTTAATCAGTTATGAAAAAAGCGCACCCGACCGGTTCAAACGAATCGGCGGTGCGCACTTTTTTTTATTCAAGTTTTGGATTTCGCTTGATGGACAACCACTTGCGGGAAAGGAATGCTGACGTTATTTTCATTGAGAAACTCGACAAGTGCATGGCGAATCTTCCGCTCGACACCCCATTGCGATCCGATTTTCGTCGGGGCGATGATGCGCATGTTGATGCTTGAATCAGCCAGGCTTGTCACCCCAAGGAATGTGGCGGGCTCGAGGATCTCTTCAATTTCTGCGGATAACTTTGCCACAAAGTCGGGCATGATGGCGGCCACTTTGGATAGATTGGTCGCGTAATCCACTCCGAAGTCCACGACAGCGAGATTGTTGTTGCGAGACCAGTTGGTGATTTGACTCACACTGCCGTTGTTGATGATGAGCTCGGCACCCATGAAATTTCTGATGTGGGTGACCCGTAAGTTCATCGATTTGACCGTCCCTCGGAAACCACCTATTTCGACGGTATCACCTACATGGAAAGCGTCATGCATGATAATGAAGAAACCAGCGACACAGTCCCGGACAAGGTTTTGCGCCCCGAAACCAACCGCCAGTCCTAAAATTCCGGCACTAGCGAGAATGGGCGTGATGTTGATCCCCAAATCTTCAAGGGCCACCATGAGGAGTGCAAACCACAGTATGGTGTTGATTGCCCCGGCGGTCATGCGTGCGAGTGTGTCACCGCGCGCTGTCATTTTCTTGCGCAAAAATTTCCTGATGACTATCCAGCGAATCGCTTTTGTCAACCATAGCGTAAGAAACACATAAACGATGATGAACGCTACCGTGACGAGAAATGTAGCGAACACGTCGTTGATGTTGATGCGCGTTGCGAGCTCATTGCTTAAAGCTGCCTTCCATATCTCGATAAAATCCATGTTGTTGCCTTCTTTCTATGCAATATCGTGTCACTTCATTATCGCAAAGCGGACCGCAACTGTCAAATAAAGAAGAGAAAACCGGTCCAAAGACCGGCTCTAGAGTCAGTTTATCCAAGCAGTCCTGTGCCAAAAAGCGCAGCGAACACCAGACTGATGATGGTCATCAGTTTAATCAAAATGTTGATGGAAGGTCCGCTCGTATCCTTGAAGGGATCGCCAACCGTGTCACCCGTGACACTGGCTTTGTGGGCAAAACTGCCCTTGTCACCATAATGACCTTCTTCGATGTACTTCTTAGCATTGTCCCAAGCGCCGCCACTGTTGGCCATGAAGATAGCCATACTGATGCCACTTGCCAGTGCGCCGGCAAGCAAACCACCAAGCGCCTCAGCACCGAGCAGGAAGCCAACAAGCAACGGAGAAGCGACAGCCAACAAGCCGGGTATGATCATTTCTTTAAGAGCTGCTTTGGTCGAAATATCGACACATCGGGCATAATCGGGTTTCGCCGTGCCTTCCATGATGCCAGGAATCTCCCGGAACTGGCGGCGAACCTCCTCAATCATCTTACCGGCGGCCCGTCCAACACTCGACATGGTGAGTGAGCTGAACAAAAACGGCAGCATCGCACCGATGAGGATGCCGACAATGACATTAGGGGTGGTGATGTCAATCGCCCTGATGCCAGCAGCCTGGGTAAACGAACTGAAAAGGGCTAGGGATGTCAATGCGGCACTACCAATCGCGAAGCCTTTACCGATGGCGGCTGTGGTATTGCCCACACTGTCAAGCTTGTCCGTGATTTCCCGGACTTTTGGATCCATCTTGCACATCTCTGCAATGCCACCCGCATTGTCTGCAATCGGTCCATACGCGTCGATGGCGATGGTCATACCCGTCGTGGCGAGCATACCGACTGCACTTAACGCAATTCCATAAAGATGCGCGGACTGATAGGAAATGATGATGGTCACCCCGATGAGCAAGATGGGGATCGCCGTCGACTCCATACCAATCGACAGCCCACCGATGATGTTCGTCGCATGCCCGGTTTCAGACTGATGGGCAATTTCTTTGACCTTTTTGTAGTCACTAGATGTATACATTTCCGTTGTAAATCCGATGAGCAAACCGACCGCCAATCCGGCGAAAATCGCGACCAATGGGCCATAAACCCCAAACCAACGCGGTGTGAACACGTCAAACCAGCCTTGTTGGATAAAGTATATATTGATGCCCACAGCACCAACGAGGAATATCGCCCCCGCTACGTAAGTGCCCTTTTTAAGCACCTTGTGCGGCGCATCAGCCTCTTTGGTCCGGATGGTAATCGTACCCACAATGGCTGCGACAATCCCGATGGCCGCAAGTATAATTGGAAAGACCGCCCACTCGAGATTGTATTCCGTGCCAAACAACGCGCCAAGCGTCATCGCTGCAATCAGCGAGCCGATGAATGATTCGAATAAGTCGGCACCCATGCCGGCCACATCCCCGACATTGTCACCGACATTATCGGCGATGACCGCTGGATTACGCGGATCATCTTCAGGAATACCCACTTCAATCTTGCCGACTAAATCCGCCCCGACATCCGCTGCTTTCGTATAGATGCCGCCCCCGACTCGCGCAAACAGGGCAATGGAAGACGCACCAAGAGCAAAACCGGTAATGTATTGAATGAACCGGGTAATGCTGATAGGCACCACATCCAAATCGGTGATGATAAAGTCATTGAGCAAGTTGAACGCGACAATCTCAAAGCCAAACAAGTTTTGGCCGATGACCATGAGGATGATCAACCCAAACAAACCCAGGCCTACTACAGAAATACCCATAACAGCCCCGCCACTGAACGCAATGTCAAGCGCTTTATTCATACCTTCGTCATTGGCACTGGTTGCGGTGCGTGAGTTTGCGGCAACAGCACCACGCATACCGAGATAACCAGCTAGAGCGCTCAACACGGCACCGACAATGAACGCCAGGGCTGTCATGAAATTGATGGCGAACCCGATCACAATAAACAAGATGACGACGAACATGGCTAAAATCTTATACTCCCGTTTTAAGAATGCCATCGCCCCTTCACGGATGTAACCGGATATCTCTTCGACCCTTGCATTGCCTTTAGGAACCCGTTTGATTTTCCAAAATAGCAGTAAGGCGTAAAACATAGCTAGCATACTAAGCACCAGCGAGATCATCAAAAATAGTGTCATAAAAAAAACCTCCGATTCATCCTCGTGCATGCGGTGATTCAAGATATGTTAAGAGTATAACAAAAAGCGCTTACATTAGCAAGAAAGAATTTTAAAACCTTGATAAGTTTTGCTTATCCTGATAAAAGCAACCTACTCAGAACCCGAAGCACGCCGTTTTGAACGTTTGGAATAGACGATACACGTCCCTGAAGCATCGACTTCGTGACAGCGAATAAACGCATGCCGTAGGCCAAATGGCCCGAGGAGTTCATAGACGAGTGTCCCAAGCACCACGATGACAATCAGTAAGTCGCCCGTGCGTGTGTCAGTAAGTTGTGTACGGGCATATAGCGCAAGACCCAGCGCGGCTTGTGCCTGTGGCAAAAGGCAAAAGCCGAGATAGTGGCGCACATTCCGCTCGGAGTGAGCCATCCATCCGCCGATGTAAGAACCGAACAACTTCCCAAAAATCCGAAAGACAATGTAGACAGTGGCAAACCCCAAAACAACCATCGCACTCAAGTTACCTGCCCCAGCAAACAGCAGCAAGATCATTTCCGCGCCGACCATGGTGAAAAACGCAATCAGAATCGGTGGCGAAAACAAATCGAGCATATGCTCAGTTTCATGTTTGGCCAGATGCGTTGAGGTGTTGGCAAAGACGACGCCGACGACCATCGGCAACAACACCGGTGAGAGATGGACATGGATGATACCGAGATGAAAACCCCGACCGGCAAGCGAAATGGCGGTCAAGATGGTGACCAGCGCACTCACAAAGACAACCATGTCCTTGTCGACATCTTCATAATCTAACCGCCGGATGATGAACCGCAGTGCCAAACCGAGCACAGACCCGATTAAAACAGAAAACACCAACTCATAAATCGGGCCATGCAGCAAATCCTGCCAACGCATCGACACCCCGGCATCCACCGACAGTGCATACGCGAGGACCAAGCCAAAGAGCAAGATAGCAAAGGCATCCTCCACACCATGAAGGGGAACCAATGTATCCGTCAAGGCCCCCTTGGTCTTATAGCGTTTAGATAAAAACAAGATCGGTCCGGGCTCTGTCGCAATCGCAATCGTACCAAGCAAAAAGGCATAAGCAGGATGCATCCCGAAAACCCACAGGCCGATACCAGTAAACAAGAAAGCACTGACCGCTTGGACAAGCGTCACAACCAAGACCTCTTTCCGTCGCGACCAAATGTGTTTGAAGTTCAGCTCAAGACCGATACTGAAGGCGATGTACCCAAGACAAAACTTCGTCAGAAACATGAAAACATTGAGAAGACCGATCTGGTTGCGCCACTGAAGAAAAAGCCCAAACAAGATGCCCACAAAAAGATACCCGGTGATGTTGGGAATCCGTCGACGCTCCGCGAAACGACCGACATACAAACCAATAAGGACCATGACGGCCACTATTAAAATCACGTTATAAATGGCTGTTTCAGCTGCCAGTATCTTCATGTCAACCCTCAATCTTTCCGACGTTGATGGTCCTTCTCAAGGGCCCCACATAGAGTGTAGCACCCACACGCTACATAATCAAGTCCTATCAAGTAATTGACACCGCGTGGCTTAACTAAAAAAAAGACATATTTATCTTTTATTCAAGCCCATTTTATGATAAATTAGATAACGTCGACTATCCTGGGGAAATTATTACGTTGAATACGGCCCTTTTATGATATAATAGGTATGATTTGAACGAGGTGATTCAATGAGCACTGTCCAAATTGCCATCGATGGCCCGGCAGGTGCAGGAAAAAGTACCATTGCCAAGCGTGTCGCCGAAGCATTTGGATTCGTCTATATCGACACCGGCGCCATGTATCGAGCAATAACACTCAAAGCAATACGTTTAGGCATCGACCTGGCCGATGAAGCCGCCTTTGCCTTTATCGACAAGACCCACTTTGAGTACCGTGATGGCGAACTGTATATGGACGATGAGAATGTCAGCCGTTTGATTCGTACCCGTGAAATCTCCAATCAGGTTTCGCTGGTATCCGCCCATTTTGAAGTGAGGCGGCGAACGGTCGCCCGCCAACGCCTATTAGCCAGCAACACCAGCGTCGTCATGGACGGCCGCGACATCGGGTATCACGTTTTACCCGATGCGACGTTCAAATTTTTTTTGACCGCCGATGTCCAAACGCGCGCCAAACGGCGTTTCCAAGAGAACCGCGCACGCGGCATATTTACGGACATGCAAGAACTCGAACGTGAGATCATAGCCCGTGACGCATTCGACAGCAACCGAGAACATAGCCCACTACGTCCCGCAGAGGACGCTATCGTCATCGATACATCCGACATGAGCATTGAAGATGTTGTCGCGACGATTAAAGTTAAAGTCAGAGAGGATGAGTAACATGGATTTCAAAGTTGGTAAAGTTAGAGAAGGTGCCCGTATCACCGGGACCGTCTATAAGGTCACGCCAAATGAGGTGACACTCGATATTAATTACACGACAGAAGGCACAATTTACTTGAATGAAATGACCCAGAAAAACGTCGGCTCATGTCACGACTTAGTCAAAGAAGGCGATTCCCTTGAGGTCATCGTCAAGAAAGTCGACGATGAGAAGGGCATCGTTCTCTTGTCAAGACTTGATCTTGAAGCCCAAGAAGGCTTTGAAACGCTCCAACAATATTTCACCGATGAAACAATCTTCGAAGTCAAAGTACAAAAAGCAACCAAGGGCGGCTTGGTCGTCTCCGCACTCGGTTACGGACGCATGTTCATGCCCATCAGTGAAATCTCCACTGATTTCATCGAGAATCCGGACACATTCGTCAACAAGGACTTACAAGTGAAGGTCATCGAAATCAAACGTGAAAAAGTCATTGTTTCGCATAAAATAGTCGAACGGGAAGCGAAGAAAGTCGCGCGTCAAGAAGCGCTTGAATCCATCCAGGTCGGCGACGTCTATGACGGTAAAGTTGCGAAAATCATGCCTTACGGCGCCTTCGTCCGTATCGGTGAAGTCGAAGCGTTGTTGCATATTTCCGAGATTTCCCATCATAATGTCAAAGAAGTCAAGGATGTTCTTGAAGAAGGCCAAGCTGTCAAGGTCAAGGTCATCGGCGCGAAAAACAACAAGCGCTCCCTTTCGATGAAAGCCTTGCAAAAGACACCGTGGGAAGACTTTGTCGAAGCACATAAAGTCGGTGAAGAAATCACCGGTAAAATCGTTAAGAAGATGCAGTTTGGTATGCTTGTTGAAGTGGAGAAAGATGTCGTTGGCATGTTGAACCGTTATGATTACTCATGGGATCCCCGTCAAAACTATGCGGGCGAAGTGGAAATCGGTGATGAGGTCAATGTCAAGATTACCTCAATTGACGAAAAAGCCAAACGGATGACCCTTTCGAAAAAACATCTTGAGTATAATCCTTGGGAAGATGTCAACTTCAAAATCGGCGAAAAGGTTTCCGGACAAGTCAAAGTCCTGCAATCCAATGGGGCCTTAGTTGAAGTGCAAGGTGTCAATGCTTTCTTGCCAATCGGTGAAGTGTCAAGCAAACGGATCGGCCATGTCAATGAAGTGCTTTCTGAAGATGATGTCATCAATGCGACCGTGTTGAAGTTCGATAAGAAAAACTGGCAACTTGTCATCAGTAAGCAAAAGCACGATGAGGTCCAAGAACGCGACGAGTACAAGAAATACTTGCGCAGTGAGAACAAAGAAGAGCAATCTCAAACTTTAGGTGAACTTTTCGCTGAAAAACTCAAAGGTTTCAAAAAATAGAAGGTGATGTCATGCGACCATCCATTGCCATCGTCGGACGTCCCAATGTTGGAAAAAGTTCGCTTTTCAACCGTGTTGTCGGCGAGCGACTTTCCATCACCGATGAAACACCCGGCCTGACCCGGGACCGCATTTACGCCAAGGGCGAGTGGCTTGGCCGGACATTCAATTTGATTGATACGGGGGGCATCGATTTCGACGATGCCCCTTTTATCCATGATATCAAAAGTCAAACTGAAATTGCTATGGAAGAGGCCGATGTCATTGTGTTTCTTGCGGATGTGAAAACGGGCATCACTGAAACCGACACCATGATCGCCAAGATGTTATACAAGACGGACAAACCCGTTGTACTCGCTATCAACAAGGTCGACGATGTCCAACAAAAAGAGGCTGTCTATGAGTTTTATGCCCTCGGTCTTGGTGATCCGTATCCAATCAGCAGCATCCACGGCATCGGTGTCGGTGACCTGTTAGACAGTGTGGTCCGACTGTTGCCTGACACCCTTGAAGAACCCTACGAGTCCGATCATGTCAAACTGTGTTTGATTGGCCGGCCGAATGTAGGCAAAAGTTCACTCATGAACACCTTGATTGGTCAAAATAGAGTGATTGTCAGTGAAATTGAAGGGACGACCCGTGATTCCATTGACTCGGTGTTTGTCCGCAACGATCGACCGTATGTCGTCATCGACACCGCCGGTTTGCGTAAACGCGGGAAGGTGTATGAGAATGCTGAAAAATACAGCGTCCTCAGAGCACTCAGCGCCATTGATCGAAGTGACATTTGCCTTGTGATGCTCGATGCCGCCGAAGGCATCCGCGAACAAGACAAAAAAATTGCTGGTTATGCCGATGATGCGGGAAAAGCGATTATTGTTGTGGTTAACAAATGGGACAAAATTGAAAAAGATCATCGCACCATGAACCATTTTGAGGATGAAATTCGCGCCCATTTCCAATACCTTGCCCACGCCCCCATCGCTTTCATATCCGCTAAAGAACGACAACGCATCGACTCGCTTTTCCCACTCATTGATGCTGTTTTTGAACAATATTCAAGACGGGTGCCTACCAGTGTGCTCAACGATGTAATCAGCGACGCCTTCCACATGAATCCACCCAAAACCCACCAAGGTGGGATACTCAAAGCTTATTATGCAACCCAAGTGTCCAGTCGTCCACCGACGTTCGTCTTGTTTGTCAATGATATCGAGTGGATGCATTTCAGCTATGAGCGCTACTTGAAAAACAAACTGCGTGAAGCTTTTGGATTTGCGGGAACGCCCATCAAAATTATTTTAAGAAAGCGTGATTGAGATGCGTGTAACCATCATCGGCGCCGGGTCATGGGGTATGGCGCTTTCGAAGGTTTTGTCTGACAATGACCACGATGTGCTTGTTTATGACAACAATCCGAAAATTGTCGATAAAATCAACACCATGCACGTATGTATTCAACTAAACGAGTTTGTACCAGAATCAATTCGTGCCACCCATCGCTTAGATGAAGCTTTGACCCATGGCGATGTATTGTTCTTTGTCGTGCCGACCAAAGTGTTACGCGAGGTCATCAATGATGTCTTGCCTTATCTTGACAAGCCAAAACTGATGGTGAATGCCGCCAAAGGGATTGAACCGAAGACCTTCAAGCGAGTCTCAGAGATTTTTTCTGAGTGTTTCAGCGATACACAAATGAAGGGATTTGTCAGTTTGTCCGGTCCGACCCACGCAGAAGAAGTGATCCGTGGGTTGCCGACGTTGATTACCAGCGCGAGCACCGTTGAGGCCGATGCAAAATACGTGCAGGAGATTTTGCACAATCCCCACTATTTCCGTGTCTACTCAAGCACCGACCTCGTCGCTGTTGAGTTGGGCGGCGCCATCAAGAACATCTTTGCCCTTGCTTCGGGTATTTTGCGTGGACTGGGTCTTGGCGATAATGCCAACGCGGCGCTGATGACCCGTTCACTCGTAGAAATGGGCAAGATTTACGAGCACTTCGGCGCATCAAAAGAGGCGCTCATGGGGTTGACAGGCGTGGGTGACCTGATGGTTACTTGCACATCAACCCATTCACGGAACTTCCAAGCCGGTTACAAAATCGGTAAAGGCAAAGATTTAGATGAAACCCTTGATAGTATGACGATGGTCGTTGAAGGGATCCGCACGACACAAGCAGCCTATGAACTCATCAAACGCCATCACATCGAGGCGCCGATTATCGAAGGTTTGTATAATGTGTTGTTCAATCGAGTTTCACCAACAATTGCCTATGAAAAGTTGCTTTCTAGGACGCTTAAACCTGAATAAAAGCCTTGTTTAGGTCATTTTATGGCCTTTTATATATAAAATGGCTTGCAATACTGTCATGATATTGCTATAATGACGGTAGTTTTAAACAATAAAGGAGGTAATGTTGTGAACAAAACAGAATTAGTCGCCAAGATTTCTGAACTGTCAGGCTTGACAAAAAAAGATGCTGAAGCAGCACTGAACGCAACACTTTCAACGATCCAGGAAGCATTGTCTGCCGATGAAAAAGTCGTTTTGACTGGATTTGGAACATTTGAGGTCAGAAACCGCAAAGCACGCGTCGGGCACAATCCAAGAACTGGTGATGCCATCCACATCAACGCGCAAAAATCACCTGCATTCAAAGCGGGCAAAGTCTTGAAGGATGCCGTCAGATAATTTGGCAATTTCCTAAAAAATACCATGAAACTCATGGTATTTTTTTTTGCTTGTGATAGAATAATGCGTGTGAAGGGAGTGTGTAACACGTGACGCAGAACATGATTGAGCCAAGGCTCATCGAAGCGATTAAGGCGAACGCTTTAGAGCGTATTGCCGCCATTTCAGATGCACAATGGCAAGCCGCTTCGGATGCCCGCAATCCAAACGTACTCTTTTTGGCTGTGCGTCAAAAAGCCCACGATGCACTGCTTTATTTGATGGACATCGGCCTTGATATACATGCTGCGGACCGTCATGGACAACGATTGTTGCACCTTGCCGCTCACCTTGGTGATGCGTTTGTCGTCCGCCTTTTAATCCAGCGTGGTATCGCAGTTGATGAAACCAACAACAAGGGGCAGACGGCCTTGATGCTTGCTGCTTTGAAAGGCAGTCTAGATACGGTTGACATCCTTGTTGAGAAAAAAGCGAATCTCTTCGCTACGGATGAAGAAGGTTCGCATGTTCTCATGTACGCTATCAAAAGCAAAAAACCCAGCATGTTGAAACGCCTTCTCAAAGAGCAAACACCCGTTCATCTCGCCAATCATCGTGGTGAAACGGTCCTTCATATCTTAGCTGCCCAAGGGGTTCCCATCATGTACGATTTATTGATGCCTCATGCAGTGAATCCTTATCGTACAAACTTGTATAATCAGACGCCACTTCATTATGCAGCCCTCGCACCTAATGATACGATTCTCGAGCCATTACTGGATGCGGGTCTTAACAGCTATGATCGTGATTTGTTTGATATGACACCCTATGATCTGGCCGTGAAACACGGCCAACACGATGCCGTCAACCATTTTACCCGCTTGAAAAACGACCCGGTTATTCAAGCCCATTACCTAGCTCACCCATTGCATCGGGCTTTGCGCTTCAAAGAGTATGAAGCGGCCCACGCATGTATCAAGCAAGCACATCAGCTCGATGCGCGCGACTGTTACGGAAACACCCCACTCTTTTATGCCTTGATGGCCAAGGATGTCATGTTAGTCAAAGCACTGCTTAGCCGCAAGGTCATCACAGATAAGATTGATGCGACAGGTTCAAGCGCTTGGATACATGCTGTCTTAAGTGGTAACCCGGCGCTTTTGTCAGCTGTGCTGCCTCATGTGGAGGTTGTGGCTCAAACTGCGCAATCCCTGCTTGGTCAAACCGGTCAGACTGAACTGGAAAACTATCTGCAGACTGTGGTGTCACCATGAATAATCGTCGACACTTCATGAATAACGAGTCCAAAGTGCCAACCTTGTTTGGATTGCTCATCGAAGGGTTTACGAATGGCCTTGCGATTATAGGCGTGGTCGTGTACATGATTCTTGATCAAAGCGGTCTTCTCAAAGGGCTTCCTGAAATGTGGAACTTCTTTCCTCAAACATCCTTACTCGCACTTATCATGCGCTTTTATCGTATCGGTATCTTCGTGATTCTAAGTTTTACCGGAACCCTATTTTTAGTGAACCTATGGCTCTTTAGCGGCTTGATGCGTCAACGTTACACACATGGCCAAGCGGCAAAAATCTACACGTATCAGTTGATTTACGGTGTCGTCATACTGCTCATTCATCCTTTGATTGGATTGCTTTACCTTTTCAGTGGCTACAAAGGGAAGATGGCCACGTCAAACCTTGCATGAAACGAAAACACCCCGCCATTTGATAGGATACCTCTAACGTAGACACTACAAAAAAAAGAAAGTAATCCAGAAGATTACAAGTCCTTGATTATAGTGAGATACTTTGGAGGTATTTTTATGTGGGAAGAACCCTAAGATACAGTGAAAAAATGTTTGGTAGGAAGCCACCGCGTTAAAACAAGAATAGTATGGCGAAGAACGTAATTAGATTCATGACACTATGGGCAACGATGGGGACGAGGATCAATCGGCCGGAATAATAGTAGCCAAACGACAACATGATGCCCATGCCATAATAAGGAATGATGAACACCACATTATCAAGTTCAGTCAGCATGTGAATAAGCGCGAAGGGCAGTGCGTTGAGAAAAATCGCTGCGAGGTGCCCGAACCGGCGTGCAATCAACTGATAAAAGCCTTTGCGGAAGACCAGTTCTTCGACGATGGGTGCGAACACTACAATCATGAAAAAGACCATCAAGGCATTGTACCAGCTGCTTTGCAACATGGTGCGAATCGCGGACTCGTTTGCGGAGATGCCAGACAAATCAAACTTTAAGAACCACTGGTTCAAAATGAGATTGAAGCCTAACATGAGATAAAGCGTCAGTAACACCATACCATATGAAAAGCGTGGTCGGACAATAAAGAGTGGCCACTGGTTGTTGAAAAAGTAAATTTTGGCTACACGAAGCATCACAATAGTCATGATGACATAAATAAACAAATTGAGCGTACTTTGATAGGTATTTTGTTGGAGTGCGGTCCAAGTATCGGTTGCTAGTAAACTACCCAGCACGCCTTGCAACACGGCAAAGGCGACTAAGACACCGATGTACACCAGCAAGATGCGTATTTCAGTACGCGGGACGGCGGTCGCTTTGGCTACGGGTTCAAAGTTGTTGTCCACAGTCATCACCTCTAGGTCATTATAGCATAAAAAAAGGAGCGGCTGGGGAGGAAGCTTGAACAAGTCGCTAAGATTGACAAAAACAGGGATTATGATATCATTAAGACAATGAAAAAGACATACGTCTGAAGGTGAGAATTGTGTCAAAAAAAACGTTTGCAGTCATTGGGCTTGGTCGCTTTGGATATAGCCTTGTCGAAGAACTGATTAAAGGTCATTTCGACGTGCTCGTCATCGACCGAGATGAAAGTCGCATCAACAAGGTTGCCAAAATTGCAACCCATGCTGTGACGCTGGATACAACCGATGAAGCTGCCCTCCGTGATGTAGGGATTCAAAGCATTGATCACGTCATTGTCGCCATCGGGAAAGATATCGAAGACAGTATTTTGACCACCTTGATTTTGAAGGAAATCGGGGTAAAGAAAGTCACTGTAAAAGTGCAAAATGAATACCACGAGAAGGTCGTGTTGCGAATGGGCGCAGACGAAGTCATTCAACCAGAACGCGCTGCTGGTCGTCGCCTTGCTCACAAAATTGTGACCAACAACATTCTCGAATACTACGATTTGAGTGAACACCATAGTTTCATTGCCATTGAAGCGCCGGAAAAACTGCAGGATGTTACGGTCATCAACCTCGATTTACGCAATAAGTATAATATCAATATCGTAGCCATCAAGCGTGGCGATGGCGTCATCATTCCCGGCCCTGAAGAAGTGTTTCAACAAAACGACCAGCTTTTACTAGTCGGTCGCAATGTCGATTTACAAAAGTTCACCCACTGGTGTGAAAAATAAGTCCTCTTGAAGGAGGCGCGACATGCATAAAAAAATGGTGATTGCCACTCGCAACAAAGGCAAACTCACTGAGTACGAACATATGTTGCAACCGCTTGGCTTTGAAATTTTTTCCTTGTTTGATTTTTCCGTTCCTGATATTCCTGAAACGGGTGAGACGTTTTTCGAGAATGCCCGAATAAAAGCCTTGGCCATGCGTCAACATACACGTGAGTTGATTCTTGCGGATGATTCGGGTCTCGTTGTTGATGCTTTAGGTGGGGCGCCAGGTGTGCATTCAAAACGTTACTCAGAAGCGGGGACGGACGACGCAAACAACGAAAAACTACTTCAAGAGTTGGCGGTGCATCACGATCGTCGTGCCCGATTTATCGCGGTCATTGTTTTAGTGCTGCCGTCTGGTGAAATCCGTGCATTCAACGGCGAACTACCGGGGTATATCCATACAGAGTGTGTCGGAGAACTTGGGTTTGGTTATGATCCACTTTTTTTGCCTGTAGGTCGTACGGAGACGCTGGCAGAACTCGGTCCGGCAGTCAAAAACCGCTTGTCGCACCGCGCCCGTGCCTTGAGACAACTGCTCGACTATTTGCAAGCTGAATCCTGAACGTCTTGACGGATTCGACCTACTTATATGAAGGAAGGTGAAACAGTGATAGACTTTCAACATGAACTGGAAAAAGCGTTGCGACAAAACGACAAACCACAGGCACACCACCTGATCAACGATTGGCTGAACACGCCAGAGCGCTTGATTCTTTTTTATGAGAAAATCATTCCCGCCATGATGAACAGCATTGATTGCGCACCCGATGATTACGCCTGTATCTGGGTTGAACATCAGATGAGTGCCATTGTACGCTCATTGGTTGAAGCGACCTACCCACTGGTCGTGAAGTATCAGTGTGAACTGACGCCAGCAAGACATGTCATGATTGCTTGCATCAAAGAGGAGACTCACGAGTTGGGCGCCGTCATCGGCAGTCATTTATTTGCCTTGAATGGTTTTGAAACAACGTATATCGGAGCGAACACGCCGTTGATGATTCTCGACAGCGCTTTGCGTGGCTTGCCCCATGTGGACTATTTGGTCCTCAGCGTTACCAATGCGTATAACATCGTCGAGCTCAACAAAGTAACAAGCCACCTAAACAAGCACTTCCCGAAACTGAAAATCTACGCAGCTGGGCGGGGTATATCCCGCAATCAAAACAGTGTCAAGCTCGATGGGATTGTTGCGGGTTCGGCTGATATTCTTCAGTTGATAGAACAGGAGGGCTTGACATGTTCTCCTTCCAAATAGGTTGGCGTTTTTTATGGCGTAGCAAAATGCAAACTCTGTTTATCACATTGGGTATTGGTATTGGTGTCGCGGTGCTTGTTTTTCTTGGGTCATTGCTTGAGGGACTAAGGATCAGCTTAATCGATACGACCATTGGCAGTAGTGCACACATCACAGTCGAGTCGAATCAACGCAATACCCTGCTTGAAGACGATGATGCGATCATGCAATCCATTCGGTTGCTAGACAACCAGATTACCGTCGTCGCTAAAGCGCTTGATGGGCCGGCTAATATTGTTACTGGCGCAAGTGACTCCGATGCCGTACGCGTTCGCGGTTTTGATTTTGAGGACGCCGAAGGCATCTACAAGTTCAGCGAAAGACTCATAGAAGGACGCTTACCGGTAAGTACGGATGAAGCCATCTTAGGTGTTGATTTAGTAGAAGCACTCAACTTACGCGTCGGGGATGCGTTTGTTGTGTTTGAACCCGTTTCCCGTCGCGAAGTGACGCGGACATTGACGGGGGTATATGACTTCCGGGTGATGCAAATTAATATGACATGGCTTGTCATGACGCTTGCCGGGGCACAAACACTCCTTGACGTAGAGGGGATCAGTCGTTATGAAATGCAAGTTAACGATGTGTTCGCCGCCGATGTGGTGGCAGAACGACTCGCTGCTGAACTCGGAGAAGGTTACCTTGTCAGTGAGTGGAAAAGTGCCAATCAGGAACTGTTAAGCGGTTTGGAAGGTCAGGCGATATCGGGCATCATGATTCAGGTTTTCGTCCTCATATCCGTTGTGCTTGGTATAGCCAGCGTCCTCGCTATCACGGTTATGCAAAAGTCGCGCCAGCTCGGCATCCTCAAAGCCATGGGCATCACCGATGCGGCTGCGAGTAAAATCTTCTTATCGGGAGGTTTGATCCTTGGTTTATTCGGTGCAATCCTCGGTGTCAGTCTTGGTTTAGGACTTTCAGTGGCCTTCATGACGTTTGCGCTCAATCCCGATGGGACGCCGATACTCGAACTGGCACTCACACCATCGTTTATCGCCATCAGTGCAGTCATTGCCGTCTTGGCCAGCCTCCTCGCTGCATTGGTGCCAGCACGCCGCAGTGCAAAACTCAATGTCATCGAGGTGATCCGCAATGGCTGATTTAGCCTTGAAACTCAGAGGAATTGAAAAGACGTATGGTAAAACTGTCATCACTAAGGTATTGCATGGTATCGACCTGGATATTGAGGCAGATGCCTTTACGGCGATCATTGGCCAAAGTGGTTCGGGAAAAAGTACACTCATGAATATTATCGGTACACTTGATCAACCAAGCGCCGGTGATATCGAAATTTTCGGGGTCAAAACACACACCATGAACAAGACCACACTGGCAAAGCTGCGCAACGAGACGATTGGATTCATCTTTCAGCACCATTACCTGCTTCCTGAGTTTACGGCCCTTGAAAATATTCTCATGCCGTACCGCATCCGCCATGGGGCCATCTCCCAGGCTGCGCTGGACTATGCACTTGAACTCGTTGAGCTTGTCGGCTTGAGTCATGTCAAAGATAATCTGTCCACAGAAATGAGTGGTGGACAACAGCAACGCACCGCCATCGCCCGTGCACTGATCAACCGGCCGAAACTGATTCTTGCGGACGAACCAACCGGGGCCCTAGACAGTGACACCACCGAACAGGTATACGGTTTGTTGCGTCAAATCAATAAAGATTTTCGGACAACCTTTGTTATCATCACCCATGACAAGAAAGTGGCTGAACAAGCAGACCGCATGATTGAAATCAAAGATGGTCGCATCCATCTCGATGTACGTCTTGATTAGGAGACTGTGATGAAAATACTCGTTGTAAGCGACATCCATCGCGACAAGAAACGTCTTGACGCGATTCTAAATGAACACACGGATGCGTCATTGCGCATCAGCCTCGGTGACTCAGAACTCAGTAGCCGGACGCTCAGCGACAAGGACATTTTGGCAGTCAAGGGGAACTATCCGTTTGATGCAGGTATCGGATACGACCATGTCCTGACGGTATCAGGTCGGCGATGGTTGTTGACGCATGGGCACAAGTACGGTGTTCGAAACCAGTTGGAAGAACTGTATGCAGCCATGCAGGATCAAACGTGCGAGGTCGCCCTTTATGGTCACACGCACCGGGCAGCTTGGACGAAACGCAAAGGGTGTTTGATGATCAACCCCGGGTCGATCAGTCAAAGTCGTGATGACAAACCAGAAAGCTACTTGATAGTTAGCGGTGATGCGGCACAATGGGTATTTTCCTGGTATGATGCACGGTATCACACGCTTATCGATCGTATCGAACATAGAGTGGGTTAGTGTTCTTGCAAATTATCAGGGGGATACAGTCTGAAGAAGGCACGTCTGTGTGCGTGTTTTTTTCTGTGAAAATGATAGGGGTTACACAAGGTTTTACTTTGCTTTTGCAAACGATTTCATGTAATCTATGCCTATAGATTGCCGAGGTGAACAACATGGAAAAATGGTGGCAGAACACCATTGTCTATCAAGTGTACTTACGTAGTTTTTTCGACACGAACAACGATGGCATCGGGGACTTGCAGGGCGTCATAGCTAAGCTTGATTATTTACAGTCCCTCGGCATTGAGACGGTGTGGATCAGCCCGCATTATGACTCGCCGATGGATGACAATGGCTATGATATCCGGAACTTTCTTAAAGTCAGTGAAGATTATGGGACCATCGAAGATTTTCGCGACCTGCTTGATGCGGCCCATGCACGAGACATGAAAATCATCATCGATTTGGTTTTGAACCATACGTCCGATGAGCATCCATGGTTCGTCGCAGCCCGCGATCCCAGTCACCCAGAGCATGAAAAGTATCGCGACTACTATATTTGGCATCCTCCAAAGTATGACGCATTAGGTCAACGAAAACTCCCAACACAATGGGTCTCGTGGTTTGGTGGTCCGGTATGGGAGTACAATCCACCGACGGATGCTTACTATTTACATATTTTCAGTAAAAAAATGCCGGATTTGAACTGGCGCAACAAGGCTATGCGTGAAGATTTGAAGCGCATCATTCGCTGGTGGGTGGATCTCGGCGTGGACGGATTCCGGATCGACGCCTCCAATCACCTGGAAAAAAACTGGTCTTTTCCGGATGCGCGTCCTGGCTACGAGCACTTTTCAAGTTTGCCCAAGCATCATACATATCTCGCCGAACTGGGTCGGGAAATATTCAAACCCAATGATCTGATGATCATGGGTGAAGCCGGTGGGGCTTCACGGGCGGAAGCTTTGCAATATGCCGGGTTTGATTCCGATGAGTTCAACATGTTGATTCAGTTTGAACATTGCTGGGTCGATTGTGATCCAACAAACCACGTGACCCCCGGAAAATGGGCCAAGGGCACCATTGACTTGCCGCGCCTAAAGCATAGTTTTGCCCATTGGATTGACGTGTTCAAGGGAAAAGGATGGAACACCATTTACTGGGCGAATCATGACCAACCACGTGTCGTGTCACACTATGGATGCGACACCCACGACTATCATACCCGTAGTGCGAAAATGTTGGCTTATGTCTTGTACTTTTTACCCGGTACGCCGATTGTATATTACGGCGAAGAAATCGGGATGACCAACGTGGACTACACCAAGCTCAGTGACTTTCGCGATGTGGAAGTGTTTACCGAGTATGAAAACTTCATCGCCAATGGTGCCAGCCATGATGTGGCCATGCAAGCCTTGCGGGATCGCTCGCGAGACAATGCCCGTTCGCCCATGCAATGGAACAGGATGCTTCATGCTGGTTTCAGTGAACACCCTCCTTGGATGCCCGTCAACAACAACTATGAAGTCATCAATGTCAGACGTCAGGAACAAGACGGCGACTCCATTTTGATGACCTATCGGCATCTCCTCACTTTGCGGAAAGAGGAACGACTCGCTTTTAGCACCCCGGAGTTTTTTGATCTGGACCATCCTCAGTTCTTTTCTTACCGAACAACCGGAGCACAGCACACGTTCTTGATTTTAGCGAATTTCAAAGCATCACCCATGACATGTCGCTTACCGGATGAACTCCAAACATACACACTGTACCTTCACAACCTCGAACACGATCTCGATGAAAAAAGCGAGCAGTTTGAACCGTATGAGGCGCGGGTTTACCGGCGCTTGAAATCGCCACGTTGATGACCGACGCAAAGATACGCACCTAAGAACCTCGTAGCCTGCTATTTCAAGCGGTTGCGAGGTTCTTTTTAAGGTTATTTCGCACATAAATGATTAAAGTGCCATATGTTGCACACTGCACAAAAAAATACGAGCCAAGATGCGACTTGCACCAAAACGGTTGAAAAGACCATCAAAAACATGAGTTGACCGCTTAAATTACCTAGCTGTCGCCCTTTGAAGCATCATAGGTCTCCCATTCAGGCCTAAAACTGCGCTGTTTGGCACTGTGATAGACCTTGAAAATTGCTAAAATTATCGGGCTTTTAACACACTCTTTTTGCATTGTCTATTTCCTTTTGCAAAAAAATGGTATATAATGATTTATAATAAAATTAACTCGCAATGCATGATAAAAATTCGTAAAGGAATGATAACTTATGTTGCAGCAGCTGAATTTCGGACTCCTTTTCAATCTCATGTTTGTACTTATCATTGTTTTTGCAGTTCTCTTCGGTTACCTCAGGGGACTGAAAAAGACCATCTACACATTCATTGTGAAGCTGGTTTTCCTTTTGTTCTTCATCATCACGATCAACGGGATGGTGAACATGCTCTGGTCCATGAACATTCTTGGGCTAGGGTCGTTGCTAGGTGCTATTATCCCTGAACTTTCCGGGGTGGGTAGCTTCAAGGAAGCCTTGCCGCTGATCTTGGAGTTGTACCTTGGCGACATGTTGAGCACTTCGATTACCAATGAAGAGTTCATCGCCTTTACTACAGGACTTGGACTATTCGTTTTCAAGGTTGCCTACACAATTGTGTATTTCACCGTTGTCTGGGCCCTTTACAGACTCGTCTTCTTGATTGTTCGCTTCATCTTCGTCAAAGAAGACAAAGAAGCTGAAAAACCGGTTAAACTCCGTCGGCGCCGTTTTGGTGCCCTGTTCGGTGTTCTTAATGCCGGTTTAACAATTTATGCGCTCATCATCATCCTCGGTGGTTTCATGAGCATTGCCGAAAGCGTTGAAAGCTTGAATGCCGATACCGCTTCGCTGCGCTCAAACGCACTGAACGTCCAGGATGAATGGGTGCCGTTATCTGACCCGCTGGTCGATTTGGATGCTTTTGCTGACATCTTCGAACTGGTTGATAATGTCACGGATGGTTTCAATCGGACCGTGTTTGTCCGTATTGCTGGCATCTTCCGCGTTGCTGATCCTGACAGCGACCAAAGGATTGCCATTCATTTGCGACTGTTTGATCGCGTGTTCTCGTTCAAGTATCGTGACGAAAACATCTCGGTTCGCAAAGAGCTCGCCATCCTTGCCGATGCAGCTGGCATCTTTTTGAACTCTAAGTTCATTGAAACGCAAGACATCGCAGACATCCGTCCGGATGATGTGCGGGATATTTTCGAAACAGCGTCAGGTTCGAAACTGTTCATCGCCATTCTCCCGCTGGCTATTGAAGTCGCAGCCGACTATTTCGATGTCGACATTTCCGTTGAACGTGAAGAGTTGTATGCGTTGGACTGGGAAACTGAAATCAAACAGCTTGGGCAAATCGCCTATGCTATGTTGACGATTGTCCACTATGCAGGTTTGTTGGACGATGCGCTTGATCTTGAAACCGTCACGTTCGATGGTGAACAGATGCAGGCGCTATTTGACTCTTTGGCTGATTCGGCGCTGATGACTTTGACAGCCTATGTCGCGATGGAAACCGTTCTTCGTGAAGTGGGTGGCATGGTCGAGGCCGTCATCACCATTCCCGTTGGACTTGACTGGGATGCTGAGTTCCGGGCACTTGGGTACATTGTCAACCAAATTGTCAGTACGAACATAACCCTTGGCGACATCAATGCTGGCGATCCTTTCGCCATTCTCGGTATCTTGTCCGCCGTTGACTTTACCATTTTGATTGAATCGAAGCTGATTTCTTACGCTGCCATCAACATTCTAACCGGTGCGTTGGACATTGAAGCTTTGGATATGATCGTTGTACCAGACACCGTGATTTGGTTCGATGAAGATGGCAATGTGCCGGTAGGTGGTGAGCTGTTCACCATCTTGAATGCCGTGAACGAAATCGCCAAAGTCGCTGGTCAGATTAACCTAGATGATCTCGACCTCAACTTCCTGCACGATTTGTCTTATGACATTATCGCGAGTATCTTTGCATCACAGATCGTTGAGGCGACCCTCGGGAGCTTGTTGCTGAACCTCGATGAACTCGGACTTGAAGACATTGAAGAATTCCTTGTCATTCCAAGTGCTGCAAAGAAGACCATCATGGTCAATGAAGAGGCACGTGACATCGTCAAAGCGGATGAACTGCTTTTGATCTTCGATTTCTTCTTCGCATTGGACATCGAAGATTATAACGATCTCTTGCCAGATAACATAGACGTTTCACTTTTGAAATTGTTCAGCGTAAGCGAAGAGGAGTCGCATGTGCTGAACCAGGCTTTGGCCGACAAGCTGCTTGCATCCAATATACTGCACGCTTCAGTTTCGACGTTGGTGTTCAACCAACTTGAAGAACTGGAGCTTGACGATATGGTGACCATCCCCCATTTGAGTTTTGATGGGGAAGTAGTCGTCTATACCGATCCGATCGATGACATTAAGTACATCAGCCGTCAGGAAATCAAAAACGTTCTAGCCCTTGCGCTGATTGTCGAACTAGAATCACTCGAAGCACTTGAAGAAATGGCGATTGACGTTGCCGGTGTTTTCGAGCACATTGATATTGTTCTCAACTCCGCCATTATTCATGCGACACTGACTGACCTGCTTCTTGATTTCACCGAAGAAGCGTTGGCCGATTTTGAAATCGATGAACGTACGATCGAAATTTTCCTCGTTGTACCGCATCTTGATGACAGCGGTCAACCGGTCCGTATACTTGTTGGTGAGGGTCAAACCGATCCCGTGACAGGTGAGGACGTATCGCGTGAGTACATCAGCAAACACGAAGTGAAGAACCTCGTGTCTTTTGCACGTTCATTGCTGGTTACAACCGATCTCAAAGTCATTCTCGATGCACTTGAAGATGACGACCCGCTGGCACTTGATGCCGTGGTGTCCCTTGAGAATCTTTTTGCCGACAGCGAACATGCGGCCTTGTTTGATTCGTCCATCGTCCAAGGGACTTTGTCTAAGGCGTTGCTTGACATAGCATCCGAGCCGCTGTTTGTCCTTGACCTTGACATGACGACCATTGAACTGGGTCTTCAAGTACCGTTTACAACGTTTGACGGAACACCGATTCGCATTGAAGTGGGTGAAGGTGTTACCGCTTTTGAATACATTACCAAAGCAGAACTCAATCGTTTCCTTGAGATTCTTGATGTGGCCCTGATTGACAAATCAGTCGGCAACCTGCTTGACACCATCGATGGTGGCGAGTTGGTCGACATTCTAACTTTGCTTGAAGTCAAAACGCTGTTGCCTGATGATGGTACGAGCATTCTCTTTGAATCGGCCATTCTTCATGCGACCATTTCGGGTGCGCTCTTTAGTGCACTTGACAATACCTTTGCGTTTGATATGCCTGATGGCTCTATCTTTGAACTCAATCTTACCCTGCCGTATTATACAGAAGATGGCAATGTCATCCGAATTACGGTAGGTGCAGGCGATGAAGCGTTTGAGTTCATTGCCAAATCCGAGTTGCAAGTTTTCCTCAATATGGTCGATACACTCATTATCGGAGACGACTATGAACGTGTCGCTTCAACATTACTTGACCTTGAAGATGACTTTGGCGTGCTTGACACCATTCTCACCCTTGAGCCGCTCTTCACGGACCCCTATGTATTGCTCAGTTCCTCAATCATCCGCTCGGTTGTCTCGCAAGCGCTCATCCAAGCCGGTGATGAAGTGTTTGTTCTCGAAATCGGTGACGATGTCTATGATCTCGCTTTGCCGATGCCTTTCTACAGCATTGCGGGCACCCCTGTCCGGGTTACCCAAGGTGCCGGAGAACGGGCGACTGAATACATAGTTCGTGCTGAAATGGAAATCCTGTTTGATATTTTGAACAGTGTTTTAGTCGACAAAACCTTTACGACGATTTTTGATACGCTTGATGCCCTTGACGACGGTTTGGGTGCGCTCGACAATCTCATCAGCCTTGATGCGATTTTGGATCCAAACAGCGTACTACTCAACTCGGCAATCATTCATGCTGTACTATCAAAAGCATTGATTGATTTCATCGACACAACGCTTGAAGTTGAGTTTACTGAAGAACTCAGCCTCGATGTGCCCGTTAACGTGCCTTACTATAATGTCGCCGGCGAAAGCATCCGCATCACAGTCGGTGCTGGTGAGCGCGCCACAGAATATGTGGTTGACTTTGAAATACAGTCATTCATAAACATGGTTGATGCGACGCTGACAACGCGTAGTATTGGCGATATTCTTGAAGCGATAGACGGTCTTGATGATGGCTTTGGCGGTCTCGATGATATCATCGATATCGATGGGTTGCTCAATGACGACAGCATTTTGCTTGATTCAGCTATCTTCCATGCCTTTGTTTCGCGGGCTATTTTCAGCCTGCTCGATCAAACCTTGTCGTTTGATTTGACAGACGACTTTACGCTTGATATTGTTCTTGCCGTTCCGTTCTATGACGAAGACGGTAATCCTGTCCGCATTCTCGTTGAAGACGACGGTACTGTCGTATTCCTCGCCAATGGTGCAGTATCCCGCGCGATTGAGTACATTTCCCGCGCGGAAATTCAACACCTTTTGAACATCATCAACTCTGCGCTTGTTGAGCGTAATATCGGTACGATTCTCGATGTGTTGACTGGTGACCTTGATGACCTAACAGTTCTCAATGATTTGTTCTCACTCGAGAAGCTCCTTGGCGATGAGTCATTATT
>RECF01000092.1 GCA_007694145.1 Acholeplasmatales bacterium
ATGCTGCCCGACCACGCTTGAGATCTGGTCAACCATCGCAGCGGTTGTATCGGTCCCCTATTATATGACTCAAAATGCCCGCAGCGTCAGCTATGCACAGGTCGTCGAGCATCTCAAGCATCTCGAACGTCTCGATCATCACATCAAAACAGGCCGTGTCGACAAAAAAACAGGTCTTGAGTTGTTCATTCTCAGTGTTTAAACGTTGTCGTATAGGTGAAAAAGCCCGTTACCCATGTGCGTTGGGGAACGGGCTTTGTGTAGGGAATAACGGCAAAGAAAAAACCGCACCGAGAAATCCAGGCAGATTTCTAAGGCGGTTTTAGGCTTCAAGGGTGTTGACGAGTTTAGACAAACGCGACTTGTGGCGTGCTACGAAATTTTTATGATGCACACCTTTTGCGAGAGACTTGTCGAGTTTCTTGTTTGCAAGCTGCAAAGCTTCTTGTGCTTTAAGGCGATCATTTTCCTGAACGGCGACTTCGACTTTCTTGACGGCGCGCTTCAAGCTTGACTTGACGATCATGTTTGCTTGTTTACGTTTTAAATCGGTCCGGACACGTTTGATTTGTTGTTTGTTGTTGGCCATTGTTTTCACCTCCGTCTCATAAGCGTTCTTATTGTATCAAAATCCACAAACAAATGCAACACTTAATCCTTGCAAAAGAACATAATGCGTGTCAATGTGGCGGGGATTTGCTATAATGGTGTCGAGGTGAACCCTATGGATATTAAACTTGGTAAGCATTATCGATTCAACGTTAAAGAAATACGTCCCGACAGCTACGTGGTCGCTCGGCACGATGCCGTTTTTGAGTTGCCCAAATCTGCGGCTAGCGAAGCCCTTGAAGTTGGTGACATCATCGAAGGGTTCGTTTATGTCAATCAGGCAAAAAAACTGGTTGTTACGACGAAAAGACCATTTATTGATGCCGTGCGTCCCGGATTGGTAGAAGTGGTTGAGGAAAAACCGGGTCTGGGTGTGTTTGTCAACATTGGTCTTGACAAGGACATGCTGGTCTCTAAAGACGATTTACCCTTCATCAAAAAACACTGGCCACAAAAAGGTGACCAGCTGTTTTGCTATCTCAAAGGCGGTCGCAATCAAATCATTGCGCGTCTTGTTGGACGCTACAAGATGGCAGAACTGTTCAAACCTGAAACACCGCTTGAGGCCGGAGAAACCATCACGGCCTATGTCGGGTTGATTGGTGAGGAGGGTTTGGTGCTGTTCACTAAGGAAGGACACGAGGTCTTTGTCTACTTCAAGCATGCACGTGAAGAACACCGGCTGGGTGAAGTTGTGAGCGTGGCCATTACCCATGTCAAGGACCAGCGTCACGCCAATGGTCGACTGACTGCGCAAAAGGAAACCATGCTCGATTCCGATGCAGAGAGAATCCTTGAAGCGCTTAAAAATGCAGGGGGGAAGATGGCGCTATCGGATAAGTCTTCGCCTGAAGCGATATTTTCCGCTTTGCACATGTCGAAGGCCGCATTCAAGCGCGCACTTGGACATCTTTATAAGCAGGGTCTCGTTCGCCTTGAGACCGGTGAGACAGTTTTGATCCAAAAAGATTGAACCACTGCGCAGGGTAGTGTATGATGATGTTGATATTTTTAATGAGGTGACCCGTATGGGAAGAAGTTTTGAAGTGCGCAAGGCAGCCATGATGAAAACAGGCTTGCAAAAAACACGACTCTATTCGCGCTTTGGTCGCGAGATTTATGTCACCGCTCGGCAGGGCGGGGCCAACCTTGATGCGAATCTAGCGCTCAAACACTTGATTGAACGTGCCAAAAAGCAACAAGTCCCCAACGACATTATCAAACGCAATATCGACAAAGCCCAAGGGGGTGCGGGCGAAGATTTTGTTTCAGTACGCTACGAGGGCTTCGGGCCAGGTGGCAGCGCGGTGCTTGTGGATGCGTTGACGGACAATCTCAACCGCACGGTCAGCGAAGTGCGGGCTTGTTTTACGAAAGTCGGCGCAAAACTGGGTGTCAAAGGTTCGGTGGAGCATATGTATCAACACCTCGCTTTACTCAGCATCAGAGGTGTTGACAGTGAGCGCGTCCTTGAACTGTTGTTAGAAGCGGACATCGACGTCCTTGACATCGAAGAAAGCGAAGGGCGGGTCGAAATTACCGGTGGCGGATATGACCTCGATAACATCCAGGAAGTACTGGGTGAGGTTACGGGTCTAGAGATTATCGACAGTGAACAAGGCTGGTTCGCCGCGGAGACGCTAGTCCTTGAGGGAGAAACCAGAACACTCTTTGAGAAACTTGTCATGTTGCTCGATCAGTGCGAAGATGTTCAAAATGTCTTCCATAACGTTGAACTGTAAGGAGGAAAAACTCGTCGAGAGTTTTTTTCTTAAACAAGGTGTGAAAAGATGAAGAAAAAGACGTTGTACATTTTACTGAGCTATTACTTGATACAAGGACTTGTCCACAATCTCGGTCATGTGGTCACGCCAGTCTATGTCAATCGCTCTGGTATACCCGGTTATATGTTCGGGTTCTTTTTTTCAGCCATGAGCTTGGGCTTATTCATCGGTGGACCCATCTGGGGCATTCTCGGTGACTGGAAGCGCAAGAAAGTCTTCATTGTCCTCGGTTTGCTCGGTTACAGTGCGGGTCAAGTGCTGTTTGTCAGCACGACCCATCTTGTTTGGATGACTGTGTTCCGTTTCATGGCGGGATTCAGCGTCTCTGCGGCCGTCACGTTGCTGCTTTCTGAACTCGTGCGTGTATCGGACGCGGACAATCGAACCCGCAATCTATCCATTAGTGCGGCTTTGTTCGCTTTGGGGACAACACTCGGCTATGCGATTGGTGGTTGGATGGGTACCTGGTTCATCCGTGAAGTCTTTTACATCCAAGCAGTTGCCAATGCGCTTTATGCAGGGTATGTATGGTTCAGCTTCAAGGAAAGCCGTGCGCCGGTTAAAAGTACCCATCCGACATTCCTGAAAAGTTTGCGCCATGCGGCCACGTTGAAACCATCGTTGTGGATTTTCTTGTTTGCCTTGACGCTGGCGACGACCGCTGCGACCATCGTGCAACGTTACCTCGATGTGTATGTTACCGTTGATTTAGGTCGCTCGACGAGTGACCTTGGCAATTTGGTCTTGGTGACGGGTGTGGTCGGTATGGCGACGAACTTCGTGCTTGTTCCTATCTTGACCCGTTGGCGACGGGATTTTGCTTTCATGCAGTGGATTCAGGTTGCTTCAGCGTTTGTTATCTTCCTTGTGTTTCGCAGTGAACGGATTATTGTAGCCCTCTATACAGGCTATATGTTCTATATCGTTTTGAAGTCCGTGTATCAACCCCTCGAGCAAAACTACATCTCGCTTAATGCGCAGTCTGAGCGCTACAGCAGCATCATGGGGGTGCGGCAAGCTTTCTTTGCGATGGGGATGGTGATCGGGCCACTCTTCTCAGGATGGATTTACGATACCAATCCTATCCGTGTCTTCGATGTGTCAGCTGTGATGTTTCTTTTTAGTTTCGTGCTCTTGTTCATCAGTCGAAGGGCTCTACGTCGTGAAAATCTGGCTGTGCCGATGACTGCAACACACCAGCTAGACACCACAGAAATAAAAGCCGCGCCTTAAGCGCGGGTTTTCGTTGAGACACGGTGCACGCTGTGCTATAATGAACGCGAGGTGACGCCTATGAACTTGCCGAACAAGCTGACCATGCTCAGAGTTTTGTTAATTCCTATTATGACAGCCCTGTACTATCTCAACCCCGATAGATTGGCGCTGAATGTTTACAGTTATACGATTGGCGGTTTGTTTGTCCTAGGTTCTTTTACCGATTTTCTCGACGGTTATATCGCGAGAAAAAATGGGCTGATCACGACATTTGGCAAGTTTCTCGACCCGCTTGCCGACAAACTGTTCGTCATGTTTGCCCTCCTCTATTTTCTCAACATCAAGGTCATTCCGATGTGGGTGGTTCTCATTATCCTCTCCCGTGAGTTTCTCGTTACAGGCATTCGTCTCGTAGCGATGGGAGAAGGGAAAGTTGTTGTAGCAGGTACGCTAGGCAAATACAAGACAGCGGCCACGATGCTGGCGCTGGTGTTGCTCTTTTTCCGCTTCCACCCCACCATTGAACTGACCGGATTCGTCCTCCTATATGTCGGGCTCGTTTTGACGGTCCTGTCGGGCGCTGAATACTACCATCACAACAAAGAAGCACTGACCCGTACACTATAAAAAAGAAAAACACCCATTCGACCGTATTATTCCTATAGAAAGCGAGGCGGTACACTATGGCAAAAGACGACCGTAAAAAAATTCTGGACCAAGCCATGAAAGACATTGAAAAAAACCACGGGAAAGGTTCGGTTATGTTGCTTGGAAGCGAGGCTGGCCAACGTAACCTCGATAAGATTTCCTCCGGATCCCTAGCGCTTGATTCAGCCCTTGGCATCGGTGGATATCCGAAAGGCCGCATCATCGAAGTTTATGGCCCCGAATCATCTGGGAAGACGACCTTTGCCTTGCATGCCATTGCTCAAGCGCAACAAAGCGGTGGGTATGCAGCCTTTATCGACGCTGAACATGCGCTCGACCCGAAATATGCCAAATCATTGGGTGTCGACATCGACAACCTGATTATTTCCCAACCCGACACAGGGGAACAGGCGTTGGAAATTACCGAAGCCCTCATTCGTAGCGGTGCCATCGACATGGTGGTCATCGACAGTGTGGCCGCCTTGGTCCCTGAAGCGGAAATCCGCGGTGACATGGGATCAAGTCATGTCGGTTTGCAGGCTAGACTGATGAGTCAGGCCATGCGCAAGTTGTCCGGCGCCATTTCCAAAAGCAATTCCATTGCAGTTTTTATCAATCAAATCCGCGAGAAAGTCGGCATTATGTTCGGCAATCCAGAAACAACACCGGGTGGGCGGGCTTTGAAGTTTTACAGCAGTATCCGGATTGAAATCCGCCGCGGTGAACAGTTGAAAATCGGCAACGACATCATCGGCAACCGGACCCGGATCAAGGTTGTCAAAAACAAAGTTGCGCCACCGTTCAAGTCGGCGGAAGTGGACATCATCTATGGAACTGGTATATCAAGAACCGGCGAGATTATCGACCTTGCCGTCGAGTATGATCTCATCAAAAAGAGCGGCTCATGGTTCGCATACAATGATGAGAAAATCGGCCAGGGTCGCGAGAATGTCAAAGTGTACTTGAATGAACATCCCGACTTGACCAATACACTCGAAAGTCAAATTCGCGAAAAACTAGGTATTTGATCATTCCATCATTTAAACCGCCTTTTTCAACGTGACAAAAACGCTTTGTGCACGGTGAAAAAGGTTTTTTTATTGCCCTGGAAACGATTTCTCTCAACGATTGATGCGCATATTTCGGCAAAGAAGCCCATGCCCATGCGCTTCCGATGAAAACTGACTGTTCAACAGGCTAGACTGACCATCTCGCACAGGGAAGCGGTCGGTTTATTTGCGTTGACTTTCCCCCGTTTTTTCATGTATAATGATGAAGTAAAACTAAAAAATTCTACGCGGTTCCATCTGAGCGCTTTCATTGCACCACATCCAAAAAACGCACCATTTAAATCAGAAACGGAGGAATGACTATGCCAGATCCATTGGTATTGATTATCTCCGGTTTGCTTTTACTAGTCCTTGGCGGTGCCGCCGGCGTAATCGCCCGGGCCGTCATCGTTGAAAAAGGTTTTGGGAAAACCCAGGCCGACGCGAAAAAAATCATTGATGAAGCTGTAAAAACTGCTGAAAAGACTAAAAAGGAAGCACTTCTTGAGACCAAGCAGGAAATCCATCATCTGCGTATGGAACTCGATAAAGAGACCAAAGAGAGAAAGAAAGAGATTTCCGTGCAAGAAAACAAAACCTTGCAACGGGAACAAGCTTTGGACAACCGTGCTGCAAACCTTGACAAACGCGAACATAACATTGATCGCAAAGAAGAAAGTCTTGAGCAGAAGAAGCAGGCTTTGGACGAAAAAAACAGCAAGCTAGAGAGCTTAATCGAAGAACAAAGCACGAAGCTTCAAGAAATTGCCCAGACAACTGTAGAAGAAGCCAGAGCACAGATTTTCGCCCGCGTAGAAGGTGAAATGACCCAAGAAATCGCTCAGTACATCAAGGAAGAAGAAGAAAAAGCCAAGCTCGATGTTGACAAGAAAGCCAAACATTTGCTCGCTTACTCCATGCAAAAGTATGCACAAGATGTAACCAGCGAACGTACGGTAAGCGTTGTCAACCTGCCCACTGACGACATGAAAGGTCGCATCATCGGTCGTGAAGGGCGTAACATCCGCACCATTGAAGCCCTTACAGGTGTTGATCTAATCATCGATGATACACCGGAAGCAGTCGTTTTGAGCGGATTTGACCCCATCCGACGGGAAATTGCCAAGCGGACGATTGAGACATTGGTCAGCGATGGCCGCATTCATCCGGGGCGCATCGAGGAAGTCGTCGAGAAGTCTCGTGAAGAGATTGACCGTTTCATTCGTGACCGCGGTGAAGAAGCCGTCTTTGAAGTCGGCATCGGCCGTGTACACCCCGACCTTGTCAAACTGCTCGGTCGTTTGCACTTCAGGACCAGTTATGGACAAAATGTCTTGAAACACTCCATCGAATGTGCGTTTCTTGCCGGTAAAATGGCCGTTGAGATTGGTGAAGATGAAATTCTCGCCCGTCGCGCCGCCTTGTTGCATGATATCGGCAAAGCGGTCGACCATGAAGTCGAAGGTTCACACGTCGACATCGGTGTGAATATTGCCAATCGTTACAAAGAACCGCTGGCCGTCGTTGACGCCATCGCCTCTCATCATGGAGAGTCGGAAGCGAAAACGATCATTGCCGTGCTTGTTGCCGCTGCAGATGCCTTGAGTGCTGCACGACCCGGTGCACGCAGTGAGTCACTCGATTCTTACATCAAGCGACTCGAACAGCTTGAGAGCTTGTCGAATGATTTCGAAGGTGTTGAACAAGCGTATGCCATTCAAGCGGGTCGTGAAGTTCGTGTCCTCGTCAAGCCGGACAAGATTGATGACGCCTTAGCGCACAAACTTGCACGCGACATCAAGAACAAAATTGAAGAGCAGCTGTCTTATCCCGGCACCATCAAAGTCACTGTCATCCGTGAAACGCGGGCGCAAGATATTGCCAAATAATCGACCAAAGCCTTCCATCCGGAAGGCTTTTCCATCACAGGAGGCACTTGTTTTGGAAAACTATGATGTTATGAATGCAACAGGCTGCCCACTGCACAAGCAGTACATGCGCGGACAGTTGCCAAAAGAGGGTGAATACATGCCCGTTATCCATGTTTGGTTGCGGAGATCAGATGGCTGTTATCTCATCCAGCAGCGCGCTAAGAGCACCGATCCGGTTCCTTATCAATGGGCGACGACGACAGGGTTGCCCGATGCCGGTGAGACATTTCTTGCGGCCGCACGCAGAGAGACGAAGGAAGAACTCGGTTTGGATCTACCTTGGACGGCATTTAAGAAAGTGCGCACAGTCATTACCCACGGTGGCCGTTACCGGACCATCACCCAAGTGTATCTTGCCCAGCTCGAAGCACCGGTTCCAACCGTGCACCCCAATCCTTTAGAGGTGCGCATGACTGCGTATGAAACATTAGAGACGATTCGTGAAAAAATCACCCAGGGGACATTTTGGGATTACCCGGTTTTGTTGCAAGATGAAACATATTTTAATGCTTTAGAGGAGGCCGACCGATGAAACTATTATGGGTTGGTGACGTGTATGGGTCAAGAGGGCTCGAGTCGCTCAAACGTTTTTTGCCTGCGCTCAAACGCGATTTGGCGTATCATCTGCTTGTCATCAATGGTGAAAACGTTGCCGATGGGCTCGGTATCCGCATGGAAGATTACAAAACCATCATGTCACTTGGCACACATATGATTACGCTTGGAAACCACGGCTTCTCCAAGCGGGATGTTTTGGCGTTTATCGATGATGCCAATTTGGTACGACCACTGAACTATCCACATGGCACACCGGGGCAGGGGGTGCGCCTCATCAATTACAATGGTCAGCGGATTGCCGTAATGTCCGTGATGGGTCGTGTTTTCATGCATGACCCGCTTGACAACCCGTTTGTCGCCCTTGATACGGCGCTTTCGAACCTTGAAGCCGATCGGACGATTGTTGAAGTGCATGCCGAGGCGACCAGTGAAAAGCTGGCCATCGCCCATTATCTTGACGGTCGCGTCGATGCGGTGGTCGGCACCCACACGCATGTGCAAACCAATGATGCGATGCGCTTGCCCAAAGGGACGCTTTACATGACCGATTTGGGCATGACGGGTGTCAAATACGGCATTCTTGGTGCTGACAAGGACAAGGTGATGCACAAGTTTTTGACCGGTATGCCGGTCCGTTTACAACCCTCTGAAGACACGGTGCTGCAACTGAACGCGGCCTTGCTTGATTTTGAAGCGGGTACAATTCGTCCGATTCATATATCTGACTGATTAGGTGATTGAATGAACAGCCTTTATGAAAAATACTTCAACAAGCCATCCATCCGTGACGCCCGCAAGCGCCGTAGCAGCGACACCCCGCGGTTTAGTTACCAGCCGCAGTCGCACCTTGGCGCACTTGGTGCGGGCAAGACTTACATGATCAAAACATACGGATGCCAGGGCAATGAAGCCGATACTGAAACCATGCAAGGCATCTTGCAGGAACTTGCCTTCAGTCCGACTGAAGACGAGCAAAGCGCCGACTTGATTGTTTTGAACACGTGCGCCATCCGGGAGAATGCCGAAAACCGCGTCTTTGGCGAAATCGGCCGCTTGAAACAGTTCAAACGCCACAATCCTGATTTGTTGCTGGCGGTGGCCGGATGCATGCCACAAGAAGAGTCGGTTGTGGATAAACTGTTGAAGCGTTATCCGTATGTCGATCTAATTTTTGGTACGCACAATATCCATAAACTACCCTATTATCTCGAAAGCGCCATCCTCGCAAAAGAACGTGTCATTGAAGTGTTCAGTGAGGAAGGCGCCATTGTTGAAAACTTGCCTAAAGTGCGCGATCATGCCTACAAAGCCTGGGTGAACATCATGTACGGATGCGATGAGTTTTGCACGTACTGCATCGTCCCCTACACACGAGGCAAAGAACGAAGCCGGCAACCCGGTGATGTGTTAGAAGAGGTCCAATCACTCGCCTCACAAGGATACCGCGAGGTCACTTTGCTGGGTCAAAATGTCAACGCCTATGGGCGTGACTTTACCAAGCAGGATTACACCTTTGCCCATTTGCTTGAGGATTTGCGCCGTGTGCCCATCGACCGCATCCGCTTCACGACGTCCCATCCGAAGGATTTAGACGCACAGACCATCGCGGTGCTTGCAAAGGGTGGTAACTTGATGCCGCACATCCACCTGCCCGTCCAGTCAGGGAGTGATGCCGTCTTGAAAAAGATGAATCGGCATTACACGCGCGAAACCTATTTGAACTGTGTGGATGCCTTGCGTAAGCACATACCGGGTGTCTCGTTGACGACGGATTTGATTGTCGGTTTTCCCACGGAGACGGACGACGATTTTATGGCGACACTCGATCTTGTCAAGACGATTGGGTTTGAAGGCGCCTTTACCTTTGTTTTTTCAGCTCGAGAGGGGACACCCGCCGCCTCATATCCAGACGATGTCTTAGCAGTGGTCAAAAAAGAACGACTCAAGACACTGAATGAAATCGTGAATGCTGGCTATCTTGCTGGAAATAAGCGGTTCGAGGGACAAACGGTCAAAGTCCTTGTCGAAGGACAAAGCAAAAGTGATCCCGCGATTCTTGCCGGCTACACACCCCATAACAAGTTGGTCAACTTCAGCGGTCCGGCCGACTTGAAGGGTCAAATTGTCGATGTCACCATCACGGAAGCGAAGACGTGGTTTCTCAAGGGGCGCGCCGTATGAATCCACTTGATGCCTTGATCGCCCACCTTGAAGCCGATGATGCCGTCAAACGATTCCGGGTGCTTGAAAAACGTATTCTGGACCACCCTGATTACCAAAAAAAGTATGCGGAAGTTTTGAAGCGGCAAAAACAGCTCGTTCAGCACCAACATGCAAAAGATGGTCGCCTTAGCACGACAGAAGCTGCGTATCATGATGCCCTTGCCCCACTGATTGACGACCCGCTCATCAACGAATACTTGCACCTTCAAGCGCACCTTAACGATACTTTGCAAATGATCTGTCAGCTCATCGAAGCGGCACTAGAGAAGCCTTTCAATCTTTGAGAGGCTTTTTCCAAATCAGTTGAGACGTTGAATTGTTCACGTGCCTGGTGTATAATAATCAAGCGGTACGTTCGGTATGGAAATAGCGAAAAGGAGTCGAAAACATGGTTCGAGACAAACAGGCCTATACCCCGATGATGCAACAGTATCTGACGGTCAAAGAAGCGCATCCCGATGCCATTGTTTTTTTTCGCTTGGGTGACTTTTATGAAATGTTTTTTGAAGATGCCTTGCTGGCAAGTCGGGAACTGGAAATTCAACTGACGGCTCGCGATGCCGGTGCAAAAGACCGCGTGCCGATGTGCGGGGTACCTTACCATGCTGTAGAAGGCTATTTGAAGCGGTTGATTGATAAAGGCTACAAAGTGGCGATTTGCGAGCAAACCGAACAGCCCGGCAAGGACACGAAACTTGTCAAGCGTGACGTGGTGCGTATTGTTACGCCAGGCACCCATATTGATGACGATGGGGCAGCGGAGTTTTATCTTGCAGCGGTGGGCATTACGGAATACTTTTATTCACTCGCAACACTCAACATCGCTACCGGTGACTTGACAGCGATGAAAATCGATCGTGACCAAACCGCGCTTGTCAATGAATTGGCCGTTTTACCCATTAGGGAAATCATCGTCGGGCACGGCCTCGAATTGCCCTACCTTGAAGCATACGCTAAGCACGAAGGCATCACATTGTCCGTTCAGCGTGACACCGATCTTGATCAGGTATTCAGCCATTTGCATGACGCCTTGCCCACACCCTATGAAGAAAAAGCGGTTAAACGGTTGCTTGCGTATGTTTTCAGAACACAAAAACGGGTGTTACTACATATTAAACCCGCCCGACATGTCGAAGCAACCGCTACTTTGAAAATGGATATCAATACCTTGCGTAGTCTAGAACTGACGCGCACATTGCGTCAAAACCATGAAAATGGTTCGTTGTTTTGGTTTATTAATAAAACTAAGACGGCGATGGGGGCACGGTTGTTGAAGCGTCAACTTCTCAAACCGCTCCTCAACAAGGATATTTTGACCATGCGCCACGATTTCGTCGAAACCGTACTCGATGATTTCATCACCGCAGACAATCTCCGCGAAGCGCTAAAAGGTGTCTACGACCTTGAAAGAATTGTCGGACGCGTCGCTTATGGTAATACCCACGCACGGGATTTGGTGCAACTGCGCAAAAGTTTGTCGGGCTTGCCGGTTATCAAAGAAGGTTTGTCCGCTTTGAACAACGTCCATGCAAAAAGACTCAATCAACGCATCGATCCACTGGAAACATTGCATGACACTTTGGAAAAGGCGCTGCTAGACGATGCCCCGATGACACTGCGCGAGGGCAACATGTTCAAGGCGGGTTACGATGCGGCGCTCGATGAACTGAAAGAAGTCCATCTAAACGTGACGACATTTCTTGAGCAGTTTGAAGCAGAAGAGCGCGCGCGTACTGGCATCAAGAAACTAAAGATCGGTTACAATCGCGTGTTTGGTTACTACATAGAAATTCCACGTGGCCAAGTCGACCAAATTCAGGAGGCTTTCGGCTATACCCGCAAGCAAACATTGGCCAATGCCGAACGTTACGTGAACGATTTACTCAAGGAAAAAGAGGCGATCATCCTAAGTAGCGAAGAAAAAAGCATTCAGCTTGAGTATGAACTGTTTCTTACCTTGCGTGATCAAGTCAGGACGTTTATCGCACGCATTCAAGGCAACGCCGAGACAGTTGCCGAACTCGACATGTTGCTTGCCTTTGCAGCACTTGCAGATAAAGGGGGGTACGTACGCCCTCACTTTCACGATGAAGCCATCATTGATGTCCGTGGGTCAAAACATCCGGTTGTTGCGTCGGTCCTTGATCAGCCGTTCATGCCCAACGATATTGTCATGGATGACAAGACGAGTATCCATGTTCTCACCGGCCCAAATATGAGTGGTAAGTCCACGTACATGCGTCAACTAGCCATTACGGCCATTTTGGCACAAATGGGTAGTTTTGTGCCGGCGGATTCGGCTAAGTTACCCATCTTCGACCAGCTGTTTACGCGGATTGGTGCCAGTGACGATCTCATTGGCGGCAAGTCGACGTTCATGGTAGAAATGCTGGATGCCAATCACGCCATCCAACACGCAACCAAGCAATCACTGATACTGTTTGATGAAATCGGTCGTGGTACCGCCACATATGATGGCCTTGCGATTGCCCAGGCCATTATCGAGTATATCCATGAGAAAGTTGGATGCAAGACGCTTTTCTCCACGCATTATCACGAACTGACCGACCTAGAAGCACAACTTGAAGCCGTACGCAACATCCATGTTGCTGCCGAAGAACATGATGGACAGATCGTCTTTTTGCATCAGGTTCGTCCTGGGAAAGCCGACAAGTCATACGGCATCAACGTCGCTTCATTGGCAGAGCTACCCAAAGCGGTTATACGGCGTGCAAGTCAAATTTTGCAACGCCTTGAACAGCAAAACCATCAACCGCCACACAATTTGTTCAGCATGGCCGTGATGGACCCACCCGAAGAAACCCAGTCACAGCACCACCAGGCGCTGATTGAAGCGTTGGCATCACTCGATGTGGACACTTTGACGCCTTTAGAAGCCCTAAACCGACTGTACAGTTATCACCGTCAGGCGAAGCGAAGAGATTAAGCGAAGCCAACACGGCATGAGAACTAATTATAAGGGGATAAAGCCCGTTGCGATGGCGGTGCGAAAAGAAATCAAGCATGCATCTAGTATACTTGATTTTTTTTGTGATAAACTAGAATGAGATTGTTTACAAAAACCAAGCAAGCCACGCGATTTTTTCATCTTGCAAGTTTACAAAAGCGCTTTTTAACGTTATAATTATAAACAATCTAACTTGCTGCAGTAACCCTATTGATATCAAATGATTTTGGACCGGGATAACTTGCCACCTACGTAATGGTTGGTCAACGATGTTTTGACCACACACAGCTAAGGATGTGGTGAGGTGGCCAAATCGTCTAAAGTCATGATGATATAGATTTTATTATGGTATAATATGATTATAGACTATTAATTCAGGGAGGTATCATCGATGTTGAAAGCAACGAGATTTATCGGGTTGACACTTATGGCTATTTTTGCCTTGGTGCTAGCCAGCTGCGACCTTGCCGTGGTTGAAACTGAAATTGAACCCATGGTTCTGGTTATTGGCGAACAGCAAAATCTAGTACCTGATGTTGATCCTGACCAGTTGGCGTCTGTCACGTATGTCAATGACAACAGCGCCGTGGTTTCATTGGTTGGCAACTCAGTAACCGGACTCGCGCCGGGGACCGCAAACATCACTGCAAGTCTTGATGGCGAGCCCGTCGCAATATTCTTGATTCGTGTCATCCAGTTCTATGACGAAGGCCCACAAGGCCCACAAGGTCCACAAGGCCCGCAAGGTCCTGAAGGCCCTGAAGGTCCACAAGGCCCTGAAGGTCCTGTAGGTCCACCTGGACAAGATGGACAGGATGGGCAAGATGGCGTTGACGGTGTCGATGGCCGAAGTGCTTATGAAATCGCCGTTGACAACGGGTTCCAAGGAACTGAAGAAGAATGGCTGAATGAAATTATCGCGTCCGCGCAACTTTCATTCTTGCGCTACAAAACGTTCTTCCCAGGTTATCCTGCGGATGCTATTGAGGCGGACTGGTTTTTTGAGTTAGCACTCAACCGCCTCGCCGTAACGGTCACCCTTGATGCAAATGGTGGCAGTTTACCACTTGGTGAAGCTGACGTGTTCGAAGTGCCTAAAGGTTATGTCTTCACACCGGTCACACCTATCTATCCTGGTTTTGATTTTGGCGGATGGTATGTGGATGCCGCGCTGACAGAACCTTTTAACCCCATGACTGCGTACGCCCTTGGCGTTCAGACACTGACACTCTATGCGGCTTGGGAAGTCGATACTTTTGAGATTTCTTACAACCTTGACGGTGGAACAAACAGTCCTAATAATCCGACTTCGTTTGACCAAACACAAGCAGATATCGTGCTTGAACCGGCAGTCAAGGAAGGGCACACGTTCCTCCGTTGGGAAGACAATGGCGTGCCTATTGCTGTTATCGATACCTCTCGGACCGAAGATATCACACTTGAAGCAGTCTTTGCGATTAACGATTATACAGTCACTTTCGTGACCAATGGCGGTTCAGCGATTGCACCGCAATTGGTAAACTTTGGTGATGCGATTGTTGAACCTGTTGATCCAAGCCGTTCTGGTTACACATTTGCCGGCTGGTATGCAGACAGCGACTTGACCGTTCCATACGTTTTCGGTACCATGCCTGCTGAAGATGTTACCATCTATGCTTCTTGGGACATCGTTGTCTTCACCATCACCTATGAACTTGACGGTGGCGACAATCCAGACAACCCGACAACATTCACCGTAGAAGATGGCAATATTGTTCTTGCTCCAGCAACGAAAGATTTCCATGACTTCATCCGCTGGGAAGAAAACGGTGTGCCAATCACAACCATTAACACAGGCCGTGCTGAAAATATCACCTTGACTGCCGTTTTCGAAGCCGATGAATATACCATCAGTTTCGTCAGCAATGGCGGAAGCTCGGTGTCATCGATGACACGAGTCGTCGGTAGCCCGATTACAGCGCCAACAAGCCCAGTGCGTCTTGGCCACTCATTTGCCGGCTGGTTTACCGATGTCGATCTGACTGATGAGTTCGTGTTCGACATCATGCCTGCGCAAAACATCACACTCTATGCCGCGTGGACTGTCAATGAGTACATGCTCAGATATGTTGACTTCAACGGCAACATTATCCAAGAAACAAGCTATCTCTTTGGTGCAGATTTGAGCGCGCACGTTGAACCTACTTCACCAACGCGTACAGGTCACACATTTACTGGCTGGGCACCTGCAAGACCTGCAACCATGCCTGCTGGTCATTATGAGATTTCCGCTCAATACCAAGTCAATGCGTATACCATCAGCTTTGAGTCAAACGGTGGTTCGGCCGTCGCCGACATCACCCAAGACTTTGGATCAGCAGTCGCGCAACCTGCAGCGCCTACACGTGAAGGCTATTCATTTGCCGGCTGGTTCAGCGATGCAGCGTTGACAACACAGTATGGCTTTACCACTATGCCAGCTGAAAACATTACCGTCTACGCAAAATGGTCTGTGAACCAGTATACAATTACGTATCTCAATTTTGACGGGTCACCACGTTCTACCCGCACTTTCGAGTTTGGTGAAGACCTATCAGGCGTTGTACCACCGACGCCACTCACACGGACGGGTTACACATTCGTTGCATATGAACCGGCACTTCCAGCGACCATGCCAGCGACCAACCTGACCGTAACCGCTACTTACAGTGTCAACCAATACACCATCAGCTTTGTATCAAATGGTGGCTCAGCGGTTGCGCCCCTTACACAAGACTTTGAAAGTGCCGTAGCAGCACCTGCTGCACCGACACGTTCCGGCTACACCTTTGCCGGTTGGTTCACCACTAC
>RECF01000074.1 GCA_007694145.1 Acholeplasmatales bacterium
CAAAGCGCCACTGTAAAAGATTTCATTCCAGGCATGGACTTCAATCCCCCGGGCATGGGCCTCGCTGATAAACGCTTCAAGGTAATCATCGCCATACGGTCCGTAAAATGCCCCCTCAAGATCGGGGTGCCGCTCAATCAGGTCGGAAGGATGGTTGACATAGCCAGCCCAAAGGGTTTCCACATAGACGATGTTTAGCCCAAGTGATACCCATAAATCCATGTTTTCCTGAATGGCTTGCAAGGAACGTTCGTTCGGCCGGTGCCAAATGCCGCGTGCTTCAACCGCAAGAGACGGCATGAGGGCATAGCGGGCGAGCAAGAGGGCTTCTTCAACGACCGGTGCGCTTTGACGAATGTGTTCGGCATGACGCATTTTTTGTTGTTCATCTTCGCTTGCGTCAAACTGTTCGAGTGCAGTCGCCATCGTCTGAAGGCGTGCTTGCGCCGAAGCGAAATGACTGAGCGCGGTTGCCATATCCACATCATAAAGACCCGCTTGTTTGGTGTGGATGATCGTTTCCACTTGAGCAAGATCATGTCCGCGCTCAGCGAGTGCGATGCGGATGGCGTCATTGCGAACGATGACGCCATCATCTTCCACGGTAATGTGTGAACCGATGGAAACGTGATCGCGCATAAACTGTGCCGACACACCATGACCTGACAGTACGAATCCGTGCGGGGGAATCGTGACATGTGTCGCGACATCAATGACCATGCCCGAGGCATCCACGGCCGCTTCAATGCCATGGACATTGGTGCCGGTTCCACCCGCTTGTCCCCCAGTCCAATCGCTTGTGTACCGAATCAGCTGATCGGTCCCGCGAAACGCTTCGGCGTTGATGCCGCCGGGGTTGCTTTGCAGCGTAGGATTTGTCGCATCAAGTGGGTGTGACTGTGTTTCACCTTCTAATAAACGTCGATCCATGAAAACCACTCCTTCATTGCGTGTCCACAGTCCATCTTCGATCAGTTCAAACCGTCGTTCTAACCCGGCTGACAGCACATAGCCGTTAACCGGTATCGCGAGGCCGCCATCGGGTCCCGCCCCAAAGGCGCGGAACGTTTCAACACGGAACATCTGTGTTTCGTCATCATAAACCAGCATCAACTCACTGCCGTTACGCAGGGTTTCGGTCTTGTATCCGTAGCGACTGTCATAAACAATCAAGTTTTGCGCAGTACGTGGCACGTTGAGGCCGTCTGCGACCACACGCATGCCACCGACGCTCTCAAAAACAAACGTGTGGCTCAAAGATAGCGTTTCCGGTAAAAGAACGCGGTCCCCTAACTCAAAAATCGTGGGTGCAAGGTGGTCTTCTGGTAAGGATAAGACACCCCCACTTAATGGAATGGTGACCGCATTACAAGTCATCATCTCGATGGTTCCCTCACCATCAAACACGATAAACGTTCGTCCTGCCTGCGTGAGTTCAGCCATCGGGTAACGGGCCGTATAAAAGACATGCATCGAAGAAGTGATCGTCTCTTCCGTAAAGCCTGACTCCGTCCAGACGCCTGGGTTGACGGCGTCTAACTCAATGCGCACGCCGCGGTGTTCAATCACCGGTGCAGCCGCAGACAGTCTCAAGGCCCACACAGGCAACACGCCCAACAAAAGGCATGCCATCCATAGTTTTCTCATCAAGACCCTCCTTTTAACTTCGATTCAAATACCCGCCACCAGCCATTACCCCGTGCTTTGCGCGCCAACTGATCGCGGTCGCCTGACTTAAGCAGTCCGTGTGCTTCAAGCCACACATCGATACTTTGGTTACCGAAGGCATAAGGTTGTTCGACATAGCGACGCACGGCTTCATCGACGTTTTCGCCCCGGTCATACCGCGTCATGACAACGCATATCTCCTGGGTTAACTCAAGCCAAGGTCGCACCTCTTCAAGCCAAGGCGACGTCCAAGCAAGCAGCGTCTTGACCGCGCTTTCAAGGGCCTGAATGTCATCTGGTGTCATCAAAACATCATCTGTTTCAAGTGCGCTTTCCTGATGCCAAGAGGCAAATACACGGTAGGCTTCTTGAAAAGGCTTTGGCACCAGCTTACTCACTGCAAACGCATACGCATCGTCTTCGTGGTAAGCGCCGCTGTGCCACATGTACATCGCTGCGGTCGCAAGCGAGACAAGCGACGCATAGGCTTGATTCATCGGGTTCATGACCATGATGTCCACATGGTCGGCCAAACGGCTGTCACGATTTCTAAGCGGGCCAAGAAACAAGCGTGACTTTAAAAAGTCATTGACGGGAAAATTGTCCCAGATGGCTAGCGCACGTCCATACGCCGCCTCAGTCGCTATGACATCGTCTACATCAAGCACCTCGGCAACGACGTTGTGACCGGTAAAAAACACGGGATGTCAGCGTGAAGGGTCCGACCGAAATCTTCGCGGTAAACCGATGGCCCAACATGGGAATACTCAGTTGGGCAAACAGTGAGGACCGGTTCACTTAAATGTCCGTTCAAGTAATCATGCAACTGATTCGTCACGTGTGCATGGACAATGCCAAGACGTTTGAAGCGCGCGGTGGCTTCTGCGTCAAGGACTGGTTCGATATCATCGAAAAGAAGCGCAATATGGCGAACACCATGCGCTAAAACCTGGTCGATTTTACGGTAGAGTGCGTTGTAATCTTCTTCAAGGCACGGGTTGAAATCTTTCCCTGGGCTGATGGCAAAATGAAAGTCGACAGCCTGTGCGTCACAGGCTGATTTCAGTTCAAGCAGTTCAGCCAGCTTGTCATCTGGATAAGGCATCCGCCAAAGATCGCGGTGATACCGGTCATCCTTCGGTGCATAAAAATACGCATTATATCGCCAAGCCGCTAAGGAATCAATCATTGTCAATCGTGTTTCATGCGACCAGGGTGTGCCATAAAACCCTTCAATAAAACCACGCACGGCCATATCTGGACCATCCTTGACACGCATGATGGGCAGGGTGATGGTCCTCTCGTTTAAACGGATGCTTTGACTGAGTGTTTCAAGTGCATAGCGGAGGGCACGACGGCTTTCAGCTATGATTAAGACATCACCTGAAGCGGTCACATCAAGTTGATAACTGTCACGCTTGCGTGATGGATCAGCGATAATCGACAGCGTTGAAGTCGCTTGTACACCCTCCAAAAAACCGTAGGACTTCAGGGCGAAGACACCTTGATCACGCAGCCATCCCGGCCCGTCATGAACCTGAGAAAACGTCCATTGA
>RECF01000005.1 GCA_007694145.1 Acholeplasmatales bacterium
AACCCCATGTATAGCGGTCATACTTCTCAGTCATCGTTCCTTCGGAACCAACCACGATAACAACCGAACCCCAAGAGGTCGTTGAACCGCGGAAGTTGGTGAGATCATCCCAAACGGCAGGCTTGTGGTAACCGTTGATGTTGACAGTGCCGTTGTAGGCCACATTGCGATCAAGGGGTTTGACAACGCCATTGAAGTTGACATTGGCGTCTTCACCGGGGATGAAGATGTTGTGAATGAACTGAAGGTGGATGTCATAAACGCCTGGTTTCGGCGCATAGGGGTTGAAGCCATTTGGCAAGGTCACTTCGATTTCAGCGGTCATGTCATTGCCATAGCCGTCATCGGCTGTGATACCGGCAAGAACGTTCACGGGTGTCCCTTCCGTAACGTAACGGTTGGTGACGCCTGAGAACTTGGGTGGCATGACCCCAACGACGATTTCAGCCGTTGCTGTCGTTTCAACTCCAAGTGGTGTTTCAACTTTAAAGGTGGCAACATAACCAGCGCCAAAGCTGTCCGTATCTACAACAGTGACTGGTCCACTTGGTGTGTAGACGCCTGCATCATATGTATACTCAATGGTTTCTAAGACAACACCATTTTGAGAAATCTCAACGATGTAGTCAAGCATCTCCACCTTGTTGATGATTTTGCCGTCTGCGTCGAACATGTTGCGCCATGAAGCGGAGACAACGGTTTCAAGTTCAAACACGTCTTGATAGTCAACAACGATTTGAACGCCCGGTGTGGCAAGGTCGTCATCAAGCAGTCCGAGGTCGGCAAACACCGCAGGTTGGTGCGCGTATGCAAGTTCCATCGGCTCAACTGCTTCATCGATCATGGCTTTAGGCAATGACTTGATGAAATCAACATGTTTCGCATAAGCTGTACTTCTGTCAAGCGTACCGAAGCTGAACACGGTCCACCCAGCAGGGATGTGCACAAAATCAGGATCACCGTTGATAATCAAAGACCAATCTTCAACGGGCGCTTCTGCTGTGTCAATGTCCTGACGGACCCACTGCAAGTACTTGATGGGCTCAAGAACATAGCCTTTAGGATCCACGTCATCAAGCGCCATCCGGATGTGTGTGAAACGGGTAGTTGCCGGTTTTTCGTCGGCAGGTGCAGCGACATAGGCATCCACTTCAGCCTGTGTTGCTAGACGCCATTCGGGCGCTTCGAGATCGCCCTCATTGAAAATGTAGTATTGATGGATATGATCCTCAAACATTTGCAGGACGCCGTCCGCATCAAAATACGTGTAAATGCGATGAACGACTGTGGTCAGGTCCGTCCGGGCATTCAAGGTCGAGAGAATCATATACTCATCGGTATCATTGATGATGAGCGATGCGAACGCATTGTAACTTAAGCTGCCCATTTCGTTGGCGCTGATGAAACCGTCTGCGTTCAAATCTTCAAAATTCACCGCATAGCGGGCACCACCGCGCACCACATGATAGCGGTGGTTGTGATAGCTAAGTGTCCAAAATGAACTGCCGACACGAAGATTTGTACAGGCTGGCAAATCAAGCAGGCAAGCCTCTTGGTCGTACGGATACAGATCAATGATGTCTTCTTCTGCCTGCAGCGTCAAAAAGACCGACGCCATCAGCATAAACCCTAACAAAGCTACTCCAAAAAATTTCTTCAAATCAAAATCTCCTCTCTATGATATGGATTTTTTAAATGGATACATGCCCATTTTAACCCTACGTTGAAAACGCTGTCAATCAAGGGTTGTTACATTCAGTCTTTTATGGCGTTTTTTACAGCTTTTGATAGTTTTTTTCATGTTTATCAGCGGTCGGTTCCAGGAAGGTAGGTATGGAAGACACGCTGCTCAACGGTTCCATTGACTTCTACGGTAATTGTATACGAGACCGTTAGACTGTGCTGCGGCGTCTTAATGACACGCCCACTATGATCAAGATACTCGGGATGGTGGGAAGTCATGGTGATGAGGGCATCGGGAAAGTGCGTACGAATTGTATACTCAATATCGACGAATTCTTCAAACATCGGCAAAAGCCCCGCGGTAATCAACGTCCGTGGACACACTTTTGACGCAAAATCCCGATGGTAGGTCAGATGGTGCCTCGGCAAGTTGTAACGCACCATGATATCGGCTGCAAGCTTGGCGGTACGCTGCCAGGTGCGATACATGTCACTGTCTTGATTGATGGCCATTTCGATGCCAATCCCGTTGCGGTTGCCACCGCCTAAAAATTGCGAACTGCCACCTGGTAGGCTACTGCCGTCTCCAGCATGGAATCCCCGTTCGATTTCGGGCATGTGGCGGTAGACGAGGGCATCGTCGATGGTATAGTGCCATGAGGTCCAAAGTGCGGTCTGGCTGACCGAGTTATTGAAGAGGTAGTTGGCATGGGCAAGGGCGCCGGCCCCTGGATTGGTGTTGGCGGTGTCGTGAATGACAACCCAATAGACATTGTAAGGATTGAGTGGTGTGATGCCTTCTGGGTGGGGCGCCATCGGCTGTCCAGGTCGAATCGCATAAAAGACCGGGATGAGCATCTCGGTAATTGGTACTGTACCAAAATAGTAACGCGAGACACTGTCGTAGCGTTTGGTCACATAGTCAAATCCCACGCCATAGGCAGTCCACTCCCGAGGTGTGGCATAACTGACCTGTACCATGGTCAAAAGATCCAAAAGATTGGCGGCATCGAGCGCGTCATAGACGTCAATCGTATACGTTTCATACACGGTCTCGTCGCTTGCAAAACGGGCGGTGAAGGTGACTGTACCACTGCTGTGTGTTTCAACAAAACCGGTGCTGTCAATCGTGGCGATGGTGGGATCAGAAGATTCATACAATATCGGTTCTCCCGCTAAGGCGACCGGGAAGGCTTCCGCATGCAGGGTGAAACTGTCCCCAACAAGTAAGCCATTCATGACCCGTGACGGCGTCAGTGCCACACCGGGTGTCGTGCTGACCATGATGGTGATGGCATGGTTGATGGTCAGATTGAGTGCCGAGCGGACGGTGATGGTCGCAGTGCCACTTCTAAGTGGTGTGATGGTGCCGTCCTGAGCGACAGCGAGGACGTCCGGACTGGAGGTAATCCAGCGAATCCGGTCGGTGTCAAGCTCGAGTGGCAAGACTTCATAACCGAGCTGATGGGTTTCACCGATCATGATGTCTTCAAGTGGATTTAGGATTAGCAGTTTGACGTGTAGATCGGGGTTGAG
>RECF01000094.1 GCA_007694145.1 Acholeplasmatales bacterium
CTTATCAAGTACTCTCGATTGAAACCGATGATAGAGCCCGACCATAATCGCAACCAAGACAAGCGCCACCGTGCTGTCCCATCGCGCTAAGGTCGGTGCCACAACTTGTATAGCAGCCAGTGTAACCAGTCCAAGTCCCCATACTTGCCAGGGCAACTCATAAAAAGCCATGGCGCTGAACACCCCGACGAGCATCACCGAGACAAATACAAAATAGGCCAGAAGACGCACATCAAAAAAAGGTTGTGCAAGATACCCCACCACAAACAGTCCACCACCGAGCAACTCAAACAGCGGGTATTTGCTAGACACACGTTGGCGACAGCGCCCACAACGTCCGCGCATCAACAGATAGCCAAGTATCGGAATCAAGGCATGCGCGGATAACACCGACTGGCAATGATCACACACACTGCGTCCATTGATGGACTCACCTTGGGGTAGGCGACTCCCAAGCACGCCGAAAAACGACGTAAGACTCGCACCGATTAGAAACGAAAAAACCGCATACATTCCTGTCATCATGAAACACCTCAAAGTCGCCCGTTATCGTCTAATACTTACAGCACGAACGATCGGTTTTGTGAAAAAGGACAAAACCTCTGTCTTGTCCTTTTTCCTTGCTTTTTTTATGATGGTTCGAGATCTTTGTACTTGACTATCGGCTTGCGGGCCGCTAGAGCTTCATCAAGGCGTTTGACAACCGTATTGTATGGTGCGCCTTTGACTTTGTCGGGGTCTTTGATGGCCTCTTCAGCGACTTGTCGCATCACTGTGATGAAGTGGTCGATGGTTTGCTTGGACTCGGTCTCGGGGGGTTCAATCATAATGGTCTGTTTGTAGACAAGTGGGAAAAATATCGTCGGCGGGTGGACGTCGAAGTCGAGCAATCGTTTGGCAACATCGAGGGTCGTAACGCCGGTGGACTTGTCTTTTAAGCCATCGAACACAAACTCATGCTTACAGATGCCTTCGATGGGCAAGTGGTAGACATCCTTTAACGATTCTTTAATGTAGTTGGCATTCAAGGTGCTGTATTTAGCGATTTCAGGCAGATGCTCACGCCCCATCGACAAGATGTAGGTGTACGCCTTGAGAACGACACCCATGTTGCCATAGAAATGAGAAATCTGGCCGAGTGTGGTGTCAGGTTCATCAATAATCACATAACGGTCGCCTTGTTTTTCCACCACAGGTTTTGGTAGATACTTCTTCAAAGTCTTCGTGACGCCGACCGGTCCAGAACCTGGTCCGCCGCCGCCATGGGGTGTCGAGAATGTTTTGTGCAAATTGATATGCATGATGTCAAAGCCCATATCGCCTGGCCGCGCAACGCCTAACAATGGATTTAAGTTGGCACCATCATAGTAGAGCAAACCGCCAGCCTCGTGAACTAAGCGGGCAATTTCCAAAATATCCTTTTCAAATATGCCGACGGTGTTGGGGTTGGTGAGCATAATCCCGGCAATATCGGCACCAAGAACCTTTTTGAGATCTTCAAGATTGACGGTACCATCAGGGTTTGATTTCACTTCAACACTTTCAAGGCCTGCGACTGTCGCTGAGGCCGGATTGGTACCATGTGCCGAATCGGGGACGATGATTTTTGTGCGGTTCAAGTCGCCGCGGTCGCGATGATACGCTTTGATGATCATCAGACCGATCAGCTCACCGTGCGCACCCGCATAAGGATTCAAAGTGAACGTATCAAGTCCGCTGATTTCTGAAAGCCATGTTTGGGTATCATGATACACTTTCAAGGCTCCTTGAACCGTATCAAGCGGTTGATAAGGATGCAACGATGTGAAGGCCGGCAAGTTGGCCATATCCTGGTTGATTTTCGGATTGTACTTCATGGTGCAGGAACCTAGCGGATAAAATCCTTTTTCAATTCCGAAGTTTTTGAAACTGACATTGGTGTAATGGCGAACAACTTCAAGCTCACTTACTTCAGGCAAGCCCGGGCAGTCCGAACGCAAGTACTTCTCTTCTGGCAAGTCATACCGCTTGATTTCCGCCTTGGGCAATGTATAGCCTTTACGGCCTTCGGTGGACAGATCAAAAATCAACGTATCGTAATACATTAGGCCACCTCCTGGATAATATCCAAAACCGTATCGATTTCTTGTTTCGTCCGTTTTTCAGTCAAAGCAAATGTCACAAGATCGTGTTTTGCTTGATCGAACTTTGAAAAGGGCAATGGGCCAAGAAAACCGGCGGCTTGTAACGCCTGATTCATCGCAGCGACATCGAGTGTGGTTCTTAAAGTGAACTCTTTGAAGAACGGTTGGCTGGCATACTCTGAAAAAGCAGGCATCGCCAACAATCTTTCATACATATAGTGGGCATTGTCATAGGAACGTTGCTGAACTTCATAGACACCTTTCTTACCCATGATGCTCATATAGATGGTCACGAAGAGGGCAAGCAGGCTTTGGTTCGAACAGATGTTCGAGTTCGCCTTGTCGCGGCGGATATGCTGCTCACGCGCTTGCAGTGTCAGGACGAATGCACGTTTGCCGTCGGTATCTTGGGTGACACCACAAATCCGACCCGGCATTTTGCGCATGTACTTGGTAAGTGTTGCCATGTAACCGATGTAGGGGCCACCAAAGGAGAGCGGTACACCCAAAGTCTGGCAATCCCCAACCGCAATATCGGCGCCCCATGCCCGCGGTGTCTTCAGGTGGGCGAGCGTTGAAGGATCCTGGTTGATAATCATCAAGGCCTTGTGCGCTTCAAGCATCTCCTTGAAACCCGTCAAGTCTTCGATGATACCATAGACATTCGGTGTTTGGACGATGAGCCCTGCCGTGCTGGTATGGGCAAGTTGCGCTTCTAATGATGCCAGTGACGTCTGGCCGTCTGCTTCATCAATCATCACGACGGTGATGCCTTTGTAGTCGGCATACGTCTTGACGACATTGACGATGTTGGGGTTGACGGTTGCGCTGATAAAAATGGTTTCTTTGCGCGAGAGTGCACACGCCATGAACATCGCTTCACCGGTTGCCGTGGCCCCATCATACATGGATGCATTGGATACATCCATGCCGGTGAGCTGCGTGATCATACTTTGAAACTCGAAAATATACTGCAAAGTACCTTGCGAAATTTCTGGTTGATAAGGGGTGTAAGCTGTCAAGAACTCTTGCCGTTCAATCAGATGTCTGATGACGCTTGGTGTATAGTGATCGTACGCACCGGCTCCCATGAAGGGAATCAGTGGGGTGTTCATCTTCGACAGCGCTGCGAAATGCTGATGCATCTCGATTTCAGACAAACTGTCGGGAATTTTGATGTCTTTGTGGCGCAATGATTTCGGAACATCCCCAAAAAGCGCATCAATGTCATCGACGCCGATGGTTTTGAGCATCGCTGCGATGTCTTCATGCGTGTGGGGTAGATATTTGAACATCTAACCACTCCTATATCGTATCGTAATTATTCACAAACTTCGGCGTATTCTTCCGCATTCAACAGTTTGTTCAACTCAAGCTTGTCTTCAATTTCAATCTTGATGATCCAGTTTTCATAAGGATCTTCGTTAAGCAACTCCGGATTATCCTCAAGTTCTTCATTGACTGTGACGACGACACCGGACAGCGGGGCATTGAGATCCGAGGCGGCTTTGACCGACTCGATGGCCGCAAACTCGGAGAACTGTGTCACCTGGTCATTCTCTTCGGGCAGTTCGATAAAGACAATCTCACCGAGAGAATCCTGTGCATAATCCGTGATGCCGATATAGGCGAACCCATCCTCAATACGGACCCATTCATGCGTTTCGGTGTAGTACAGATCTTTTGGGATATTCATGGCACATCCTCCTATTTGTTATAGTGCTTTTCATAGAATTTTTTGTTTCTCACTTTTACTTTAACACGCTTCTTGCGAATTGCAACCTCTAAAAGTGTGTCTTTTTTGTCATGCGGTTTGTCGATGAGTGCCATGGCAACACTCAAGCCCGTACTTGGACTGAGATAACCCGTGGTCACGTGGCCAACCCGTGCCGTATCCGCATAGACATCATACCCTTCACGCAAGATGCCTTTTTCAAGGAGTTCAAGACCGACGACACGTCGATGCGGTTTCGCTTCCTTTTGCTTGAGTAAGGCTTCGCGGCCGATGAACGCGGATTTCGCAAACGATACAGCAAAACCAAGACCTGCTTCGATGGGGGTGATGGTTTCAGAGAGTTCATGGCCATACAGGGGCAAGGCCACTTCAAACCTCAGTGTATCACGACAACCAAGGCCGCAAGGTTTCAAAGGCGCGTTTTCTTCAAGCAACGTTTGGAAAATGGCTTTGATGGCTTCGTGCGTGCCATATATTTCAAATCCATCTTCTCCTGTATAACCGGTTCTTGAGACCAGGCATGCATGCCCATAGATATCCATTTCTTCAAAGGTGAAAAACTTGAGATTGTCCAAATCATAAGGGGTCGCTTTTTGCAGTATTGTCTGGGCGAGAGGACCTTGCAAGGCACATTCACTCGTATGGTCACTTTCATCGATAACATCGGCATCAAACGTGTTGTGCTGGTTGATCCATGCCAGATCTTTCTCGATGTTCGCGGCGTTGACGACTAAAAGGAAGTTTTGATCATTGAACTTGTAAACAAGCAAATCATCCACAACCCCACCGGTTGGGGTGCAAAACATACCGTAAAGTACTTGCCCTGCCGTCATGGCGCGGGTGTTGTTGGTGAAAAGCAGGTCAACGAGGTCATTGGCGTCTGGTCCGACTAGGCGTATTTCACCCATGTGCGACACATCAAACAATCCGGCTTGTTCACGAACGGCCAAATGTTCTTCAGTAATGGATGTGTACACAAGTGGCATCATAAACCCGGCAAAATCAACCATTTTTGCGCCGAGCAAGACATGGGTATCATGCAAGATGGTTTGCTTCATAAGACATCACTCCTTCTTGTTGGCCTACAGGGGGCAACATCCTCGAATGTAAGCACTAACATTTCCTATTATATAGTATTGAAATGACACATTCAAGGGAATTGTACTGTTAGAGAAAGTTTTTTCAATGAGGATAGAAAATAATCAATAAACATCGCTGTTTTCGTCATAAGCACATAAGAAAAACGCCACGAAATGCGGCGCGTTGTGATAAAAAAAATACCAGCAGTCGGAGTCGAACCGACACGGGCGCAAGCCCACAAGATTTTGAGTCTAGCGTGTCTACCAATTCCACCATGCTGGCCTAGACACTATTATAGCATAAAAAAAGAAACTCGAAAGTCTCTTTTTAAAGAAATTTAATTTTTTCGTCTCGTTTTGCGCATGGCTTCGTATTGGCTTTCCTGATTGTACTCACATTTGAAGGTGTCGATGATGTCTTCGAGATGGCGAATGGTGTAGATACTTGCGAGATCTTTGTCTTTGTGCAGAATGGCTTCATAGATTCCGCGGTGCTTGAGAATGCGATCGGGTGTCATGACTTCATAGTAATTATCGCGCAACGTCTTTTGAATGACGTCCCAGATGATGAGGTTGATGTTGTGCAAAAATCGATTTTTCGAGTACTTGGAGATCAGCATATGAAATTTCTTGTCTAAGGCAAAAAAATCATCTTCTACTTTCGCATGCTCCATGTCTTCGACAATCGCTTGCAGCTTTCTTGCACCGGCCTCGGTAATGTGCTGTGCGCAAAGTTGCACGGCCAAGCTGTCCAAAGCACGACGAATCTCAAGCAGTTCGATATAGTCGGTATTATGTAGCAGTGTCGGTGTGAACACGGACAAATAGTTCTCATTGCTGGGCTTGATGACGTAAGTGCCCCCACCTTTTTTCTTGTAAACGAGTCCAATCGCACTCAGTTTTTCAATCCCGGCACGAACCGAAACACGGCTTACCCCGATGATTTCACACAAACGGGCTTCCGAAGGCAACCGATTGCCTGGTTTTATTTCGCCATTGATGATCAGCTCTTCAATATAATCGTAGACAATTTGGCTTTTACTCTTGATTTTCATCGCTCGACCTCCATATAACAAGCAGTGCCTGCACATCCGCTAATCTATATTACAAGTTATTCTATTTGTAACACATTATTTGCGGATATGCAAGAAAAACGAAGTCCTACCATGGAAATTGTATGACAGTGGATGCACAACGACGTGTTCGTCCTAAATAAAGCAGAGAAAAACCGCCTTTCACAAGACGGTTTCTTCGGTGTTATTTTTTTTCGATCGGGCACGTTTTAATGCCAAAAAGTCGATATAATCCGCACCAGCCGGTTGCGGCCGTGAAGGCTAAAATGGCGGCCGGTACGAGAAACACCCAACTCCAGGCAACCGGAAGGAACACGGCTAACATCACCAATAAAATGGCGACAACATAGCGGATGGTTTGGTCGAGACTCCCTACATTTTTTTGCATAATCTTACTCCTTTTCTTCTTGTTCAAGACATTTTATTTGGTTGACTGCGACTAGTAATGGATCATATACAGGCGAGAATGGTGGGGCATATGCGAGGTCAAGGCCAGAAAACTGAGTGGCGTTGTAACCTGCGGAAATCGCGGTTGCCATGATATTGATTCGGTGGGCCACACCCGCTTGACCAATCATTTGTGCACCAAGTAGCCGACATGTCAATGGGTCGTATATGACCGCCACTTCCACTTCGACTGCACCCGGATAGTACCCGGCCTTGTCTTTAGCGGTAATGGACACCGTTTCAACGGAAAAACCGGCCGCCGCAGCTTCTTCAACACCTAATCCTGTTCTAGCGACTTCATAGTCGAAGACTTTCAAGACGCCTGAACCGAGTACGCCTGCAAAAGTCACGTCGTTTCCTACGATTTGTTCTGCAATGACGCGGCCCGCCTTGTTCGCATGGGTCCCGAGGGGTACGTAGCTACCCGGTTTGCCGGTCACGGCATGGACATAGGCGGCACAATCCCCTGCAGCATAAACATTCTCTATGGAAGTTTGCATGCGCGCATCGGTCACGATGGCCCCGTTAGGCAACCGCGTTATCTCCGTGCCATCAAGAAAAGACGTTGCTGGACGGACACCAATCGCTTCAACAACAAGGTCGACTGTATACGTACTTTGATCGGTCTCTACGATGCCACGCCCGCCTTGATCAGTATAGGCCCGCACGGTTTCACCCGTTTTAACGGTCACGCCGTGTTCGACAAGATGCTCTTCAAGTTTTTTCGAGATAAAAGGTTCAAAGTTGGTCAATACACGATCAGCACGTTCAATCAGGATGATTTCTTTCTTCAGCTTGTGCAGATTTTCAATGACTTCAAGACCGATGTAGCCGCCACCCACGACCGCTATGGTCTTGACCGCCTCATCGCTGAGCGCTTTTTTGAGTACCCGACCGTCTTGTAGTGACCCCAACGTATGGATGTTAGCGAAGTCGCCACGCTTGACATCAAGGCGTATCGGCTGGGCACCGGTCGCGATCACAAGCCGATCGTAATCTTGCTTGAACTCTTGCCCGGTTTTATTGACACGGACTGTCACACACCGTGCAGAAACGTCCACAAAACGCACTGTGTGACCAAGCCGAAGATCGATGCCCGCAGCGCGGAACGCTTCAGGTTTGCGGGCGATTAAGAGCCGTTCATCCGGAATTATATCACTTAAGAAGTACGGCAAACCACACGCACCGTAACTGACATCTTCTCCTTGTTCAAAAACAGTCACAAAAATCGATGGATCTAGACGCTTCAACTTGCTTGCAGCACTCATACCGGCCGCAACGGCGCCGATAATGACAACATGCACCATAACCGCCTCCTCTGCTTTCATTGTAACATACACAAAGCGGTTCTTGCGGACAATGCAAAAAAAAGAAACCCGCACGTGAATGGGTAGACTCACGAGAACGGGTTCGGTATAATCTTACGCTTAAGCTAAGTCCTGAAACTGGTTCGTATACAGCTTGTAATAATGTCCTTTGGCGGCAATGAGACTCTCATGATTACCAGATTCGATAATCTCACCATGTTGCAAAACCAAAATCCGGTCAGCATTGACGATGGTTGACAGGCGGTGGGCGATGACAAACGATGTCCGGCCGGCCATGACCGTTTCAATGGCGTGTTGAATCGACTTTTCCGTCTGTGTATCGACAGAACTCGTCGCTTCATCAAGAATGAGAATTTTTGGGTCGGCCAGCAGTGCCCTAGCAAAACTGATCAACTGTTTTTGACCGACAGACAGGCGTGAACCACCTTCGCCCACTTCGGTTTTGTAGCCTGCCTCAAAGGACTCGATGAACCGATCGGCCTCGACCATTTTTGCCGAAGCGATGACTTCTTCATCGGTCGCATCAAGACGACCGTAACGAATGTTTTCCATTATCGTTCCGCTGAACAGATGTGGGGATTGTAACACGTAGCCAAGTTTGTCGTGAAGCCAACCAATCGAGCGGTCATTCATCGGCCGGCCATCGAGCAGGATTTCACCTTCCGTCGGTTCATAAAACCGACAGATCAAATTGACGATGGTGCTCTTACCAGCACCGGTATGTCCCACCAGTGCCACGGACTCTCCACGTTTGATGTCAAGCGAAAACGTCTTGAGAACCTGTTCGCCCTTGTGATACTTGAAGCCGACCTGCTTGAAACTGACATCACCGTAAAGCGGTTCCCAGTTCTCTTTTTTAGGGGCGGTCATCGTACCATACTGCGCCAGGACTTCGGGCCGGTCTTTGATATCGGGTTCTTGATTGATGAGTGATAAAACGCGCTCGGCACTTGCTTGAGCCTGCTGGAACCGGGCCAAAATGTTTGCCAGCTGCATGACGGGCTCGAAAAACTGGCCGACATAACTGATGAACACGTACAAGACGCCGATGGATATGACGGTATTAGAGACATCGATGCCGCCATAGTAAAACACCAGACCGGTCGCAATCGATGCGATGAACAAGATAGTCGGAAAGTACAGTCCAGCAAATACCGCCGCCCGAATCGAATGGCGTCGCATGTTGGAGGTCAGCCGGTCGAAGTCTTGGAAGTTGCTGTCTTCAAGGACGAGTGTCTTGGTCGTTTTCGCACCGGTAATGCCTTCATTGAAAGCGCCGGTAATTTTAGAGTTTTGCTTACGGATTTCCCGGTAAGCTTTCAAGATACGTTTGCGGAAAAAGATACTGACATAGATGAGTACTGGCAAGACGCTAAGCGTTATCAAAGCCAGTTTGACATTGATGACAAACATGGCTACTGTGATCCCAATCATCATCAAGAAACCCCAAGATAAGTCGATAAGACCCCAGGATAAAATATCGCTCAGATTACGAGAATCGCTGGTCATGCGCGCCATAATCCACCCGATAGGGGTTCGGTCATAATAGGAGAAAGGCAGTGCCTGGAGCTTTTCAAATGCCTTTTTGCGAATGGTGTAAGCCAGCTGGTTTTGAATGTGGCCTGCCACACGAATAAAGGTAAAGACCATGCTTGCTAAAACGATAACATAAATGAGATACATGATGATAAAACGCGGCAGGAGAGACAGGTCGTTTTCACCGATAATCCGATCGATGGCATACCGATTGATGAGCGGATAGGCAACATCAACAGCGGCGAGCATCAAAACGCTAAAAAAACCGATGAATAGATACTTTTTGAGGGGTTTTAGATAGGCGAAGATTTGTTTCCAAGTCTGCCAGTTGAACTTAATGTCAGTATAGGATTCTTCTTCAAAATAAGCCATGTTAACCCACCTCCTTTTCGGGGGCGACCGTGCTGCGCAACAATGAACTTTGAATGTCCCACAGCTCAGCATACATGCCATTTTGCTCAAGGAGACTTGCATGGGTACCATACTCGATAATTTCGCCTTCATCGAGCACGATAATTTTGTCTGCCTCTTTGGCGGTGATGATGCGGTGGGTGATTAAGATGACGGTGGTATTTTTCCAGTAACTGTTCAACGCCCGTCGAATCTGGATATCGGTTTCTGTATCGACTGCGCTCAAAGAGTCATCGAACACGAGGACGGGTTTGTCATCAAGTAACATACGGGCAATGGCCACGCGTTGTTTTTGTCCGCCTGACAACGTCACACCCCGTTCACCGACCATGGTCTCATAGCCCGCTTCAAAATTGATGATGTCTTCATGGACACGGGCGATACTGGCGGCATTGAACACTTTGTCTTTATCGGCGCGCTTGTTCATGATTCCGATGTTTTCGTAGACGGTTTTTGAGTATAGGAACGGTTCTTGTAAAATGATGCCGACATGTTTGCGCAAATGACGCTTGTTGATGGTCTTGATATCTTGGCCATCAAAAAGAATGCGGCCTTCTTGGTTCTCAAGCAGTCGAATGAGCAAATTGATCAAGGTGCTTTTCCCCGATCCTGTCTTACCGACAATGGCGACCGTTTCACCACGGTCAATCGTGAACGATACATTTTTCAAGAGTGGTTTGTCGTCATCATCAAATTGAAAGGTGACTTTATCAAACTCGATGTGACCGGTAATTGGTGGGGTGTCTTGTGCGTCGTCTTCATGTTCGCTTTGTTGGTTGATGATTTCATCGATGCGATCGAGGGCCACCGTCGTCTTGCCGAAATCACCGATGATGCGCCCCATCTGTCTTAGCGGCCAAACAATCATGCCGACATAAGCAAGAAAGGCAATGTATTCACCAGGGCCCATTCTACCTTGTACCGTGAAGTAGATGCCAAATGAGGCGGTCAAGCAAAACTGGATGAAAATGAGAAAGTCACTCAAACTCCAGTAATATGCCATTAGATTGATAAGACGCTGGTTTTCGTCTCTAAAGGTTTTCGAGGTGTTGTCAAACTTGTCGATTTCAAATGTCTCATTCGCAAAAGCCTTGACCACCCGAATACCTGTAACGTTTTCCTGTAAGGTGGTCGTCATGGTTCCCTCAGCCTCTTCAACGCGCTTGAACACGCGTTTCACAAATGTAAAGTAGATAAAGGCACTGAAGAAAATAATCGGCGCCACCGCCATTGAAATGATCGTCAAAGTGCTTTCCATGCGCGACATCTGAATGACGGCGAAGGTGATCAGAAAAATCATCCGCAACACTTCAATCAGTTGATCCCCGATGAAAACACGATAGGTTTCAACATCGGTCGTAGTCCGTTGAATCAAATCTCCCGTTTCAGCCCGTGAATGATAGGTAAAAGACAAATCCTGCAGCCTTTGATACAAGGCATTACGGAGCCGGTAAGCGGTATTTTCCGCAAAGTGCGCCAACAGGAACCGGTGACCGAAAAAGAGGATTACCCTCAACAACGTAAACGCGACGGAAAAAATAGCGACCAGTAAAAGCTGACGCTGAATGCTGTCCGCGGCGACAATGTCCTGAATGAATCCAGGCAACGCCGACGGCTGATCGCTCAACACAGCATCGATGATGTGTTGAACGAACAAAGGGGTTAGTGTCCGAAAATATTGCAAAGCAATCAAAATCACCACGGCCATAAAATACAGTCGTAGAAATCCCTTCATCCACTTAGTAAACTGTTTCAATCGTTTCATGATGTTTCCTCACTTTCTGTCAAAGCCGATCAAAGCACAAAAAAATGTCTTCCATCTCACGACAAAAGACACTTCGAAATCAACATGCTCTTATAGCGACATGTCAAAAAAATGGTTGTCTATGCGTGTAATGGACATGAAAAAAACAAGGTACCACCGGTGTTGAGCCGGAAAATGTTTGCCGGTTAATCATATTGATCATATCCATCACCTCACGTTTTTCAGTTTGTGTCATACACCTTTTATACTCTAGCACATGCCCTCCAAAAAGTAAACGAAAATTTTGAAAAGTTAACGGATTTCATCGTCGACAGGAATGCTTTCGGGTGGATCCATGAGCAACAAGGGATTTTTCAAGTATTTTTTAGTGCGCTTAATGACCGTTGCCATGTAAAACCCGTCACCGATTCGTTCGTCGATCACAATCTTGTAGTCGAGTTGACGCACGGGGCGAATGTTGTCCATCCGGTCAACGGCGGCGTGGCGCTTCTTCGTTCCGAACGCGAAAAAGAAGGTCGTCGTGCCGAAATCATAAATGTGATGGAACACCGGTTGGATACCTAAGCTGCCAAGATCCGTCACAAATGCACTTGTATGAAATGGCGAAGCATTGATGAGAAACTTCGGCATCAAACGGTGATTATCCATAAAGTTAACAACCATCAGCGCCCCGCGAATCATAAAGCCTGGCAAAAGATTGAGCAGCCGCGCGGCGCGGTCGGTTTTGTTGCGGCCATCAAAAACTTTGTTTGCTGCAATCGCTTCATTGACACGATTCACGACATCAATCAGCGTATCCTTACGGTCAAAGGTAATCTTGATGACGGTTTCTTCAGCGTTGAGTTCAAAGGCCCGTTTTATGGCAAAACTGAAGGTGATATCTTTGCGGGCGTATACCCGTGACCCTTTGACAAAACGATTGGCTTTGGGAAAATCAACCATCGTGCGTAACATGGTCGCTAAGACAACATGCAAAAAGATGACCCGGTGGCCTTCTTTGCGTAGCTGCTTGATGGTTTTCTCGGTTTCGGTCAAATCGACGGAGTCTTCAAAAAACACTTGTGCATCATAGCGTTTGGGCATGATATAAGGAATCAGTCGCATGATGGGGTCTTTTGGTTTGATGCGGCGGCCGTCCCGTCGATCGAAGAGCAGTTTTTTCATCGCAGTCACTCCTTGCACTTATTATACCGCATCCAACGAAAAAACGGACCCTCTTTTTCAAGAGGGCCCATTACGCATCAAGCATCAAACTGGGCGTGATAAAGATCGTGGTAAAATCCACCCGCTGTCAAAAGCTCTTTATGTGTGCCGCGTTCGATGAGTTGACCTTCATGGATGACGAGAATCGTGTCGGCTTTTTCGATGGTTTGAAGCCGGTGCGCAATGACAATGCTCGTCCGGTTTTGCATCAAAGTTTCCATACTGCTGCGGATTTTAGCTTCGGTACGTGTATCGATATTCGACGTCGCTTCATCAAGAATGAGCAAGTCGGGGTTGTTGAGCAATGTACGGGCGATGCTGATGAGCTGCCGCTCGCCCTGTGAGAAGTTTTCGCCACCTTCAGTCACTTCAGTTTCATAACCTTTGGGAAGTTTGACAATAAAGTCATGGGCACCAGCTTGTTTCGCTGCTTCATAGACCCTATCTTCAGGGCTTGAAAAATCACCATAGTGGATATTCTCAAATACGGTACCCTTGAACAACTTGGTATCCTGCAAGACGACACCCACCCGTTTGCGCAAGCTATCTTTGCCAACCTGACGAATGTCGATACCATCGAGTGTAATCCGGCCCGCATCGACATCATAAAACCGATTGATTAGGTTGATGGTCGTCGTCTTACCACCACCCGTGGGGCCGACAATGGCGATGACTTGGCCTGGTTCGGCAGAAAAGCTGATGTTTTTCAAGACGGGAACACCTTCGACATACCCAAACTGAACGTTTTCAAAAGAGATGGCACCAACGAACTTATCAAACGTCTCAGGACCTTCATTTGCGTACTCGCTTTCGGTGTCGATTAATTCAAAGACCCGTTCCGCCCCGGCGACACCTTGCATCAACGTATTGAATAGTTGGGCGATGTTGCTGATGGGCATGATGAACATCCGTGAATAGACGCTGACACCAGCAATTTGACCGATGGTTGTATTAAACCAGTTGTACAGATGAAACAGCGCCCCCACGGCAATCACTGTCAGATAAATGAGATTGTTCATAAATAGGATGAACGGCCATAAGAGTCCCGCATAAACTTGCGCGGTGAAACCGGCTTTGCGTAACTTGTTGTTTTCATCCTGAAAATCTTCAGTGAAGGCGGTCTCTTGATTGTAAAGTTTCACCGCTTTCAATCCCGAAATATTCTCTTCGATGATACCATTAAGCGTCGCTAAATGTTTTTGTTGGTCCTTAAACCCTGTTCGGGTCCGTTTACCAATAAAAGTTGTGAAAAGAATCATGACCGGGATGAAGAGCACAACGAGAATCGCGAGTGCCCAGTTGAGAATGAACATATAGACGAGGGCACCGATGAAGACGATTAGACTATTGATGACCTCAAGGACAGTTTGTCCCAAGGTGGCATTGATTAACTCCACATCGTTAGACAAGCGACTGACCGTATCACCTGAACCCTTGTCATCATAATAAGATAGAGGTGCAGCCATGAGACTATCAAAAGCATCTGCGCGAATAGTCTTGATGACACTTTGGGAGATTTTCACCATGGAAAACCGCGTAATAAAGCGAATAAGACTGTTACCTAGAGCAATAATCAAGATGATTATGACCAACCGGAAAAGTCCGCCGTAATCGCCTGGTATGATGTATACATCGATTGCTCGTGAAAAAATGAGCGGTATGAGCAGGTTCAACAAGGATGCCGCGACAGAAATCAAGGCCACCAGTACAATGATGAACTTGTAGAAACCAAGATAGCCCAGTAATCGACGCACAGTTTGCTTTACCGATTTGGGCTTAGCCATGGCCATGCCTCGACCTCTTCCACCTCTAAAGCCAAAACTGCGGCCGGCTTGGGGGCCTTTTTGCCCCTCTCCTAAAAGCTCAAGACCAGCGCGTTCACGAATTTCCTTACGGGATAAAATGTTAGGCTTGTTCATGCGGCACACCTCCTAAGTCAAGTTGGCTGCTGGCAATCTCTTGATAGACCTTGCTTGTCGCAAGCAACTTCTCATGGGTGTCAAACCCGTCAATCATACCGTTGTTGTCTAAGACAAGAATTTTGTCCATGCGACGAACGGTCGCAATTTTTTGCGAAATACAAAGGAGTGTCGGCCGGTAAGGCAGTTCATCGATGGCTTTTAGAATCAAACGCTCACTGCTGAGGTCGACGGCACTGGTCGCATCATCGAGAATGAGAATCCGTGGCTGGCGAATCAAGGCACGCGCAATCGACACCCGCTGCTTTTGACCACCTGACAGATTGGTTCCCTTCGACTTGACGAGGTGATTGTAACCTTCTTCAGTGCTGGTGATGAAATCATGTATAAGACCTGAACGGGCGGCATCTTCTAAAGCATCCACATCCGCATCGGCATTGCCTTGCAAGATGTTCGTGGCGATGGAACCACTAAACAAGATGGCTTGTTGGGTGACATAACCAATCTGATTTCTCACATGACGAACATCGAGCGCTTGCACTGGATGGTTATCGAGATATACGGTGCCCTCCTTGGTATCATAAAGGCGTGGAATCAAAGAAACCAATGAAGACTTGCCGCTACCCGTTGAACCGATGATACCGATTTTTTCACCTGCGCCAACTGAAAAAGACACATCGCGCAAAACGTCATTGCCATTTGAACCATATC
>RECF01000063.1 GCA_007694145.1 Acholeplasmatales bacterium
TTGATTTGCTGCTGGTGGTCAACCGCCACCGTCCGGATACGGCGACAGTCGAGCAAGTGCTCGATCTGATTGATTCGCTTGAATCGGCAAGTGGTGTGCGCATTACTGGTCTGATTAACAATACGAACATGCTTGAAGAAACTGACATGCGTATGATTGTCCGCGGTGAAACCATGCTCAAACAGGTTGCCCGTGCGCGACAACTGCCCATCGTCTACACATGCGTTGAGGCTTCAGTTCATGCCCCCCGTCAATTTGCCGGTGAGCGACTTCGCCTCGTCCGTTATCTTGCGAAACAGTGGCTATAGGAGGAAATCACATGGCTAAAGGCCGAATCATCATTGATTATGATGCATGCAAAGGGTGCGCCCTGTGCATCTATCAATGTCCCGTACACATTTTAGAACTTGATACGACAACGACCAACGCCCGAGGGTACACCCCACTTATGGTGAATGATCCGGAGAAATGCATCGCCTGCAGCTTCTGTGCGATGATCTGTCCGGATTCCGTCATTACGGTCGAACGGTTCATAAAGGAGTGACACCATGGCAAAAGTATTGATGAAAGGCAATGAAGCGATGGCCCTTGCGGCCATCAAGGGTGGGTGTGATGCCTTTTTCGGTTATCCAATCACCCCCCAAAATGAAATCCCTGAGTACTTGTCGACGCACATGGCCGACCATGGACGTGTGTTTGTTCAGGCTGAAAGCGAAGTTGCGGCCATCAACATGGTTTATGGTGCATCCGGTGCCGGCGCTCGTGTTTTGACATCTTCATCTAGCCCCGGGATTGCGCTTAAGCAAGAAGGCATCAGTTACATGGCGGGGAGCGAACTGCCCTGTGTCATCATCAGTGTCATGCGTGGTGGTCCCGGTCTAGGCGGTATCCAGCCAAGTCAAGGTGACTACAATCAGATTACCCGTGGTGGCGGCAACGGTGACTATCATGTCCTTGCGTTCGCTCCGGAGACTTTGCTGGAAACCGTCGACATTGTCAAACAGGCGTTCGATCTGGCCGATTATTATCGCAACCCGGTCATGATTGCCGTCGATGGCCTGATTGGTCAAATGATGGAGCCAGTCGATTTGGACAAGAAGCCCCCTCGTAAAAAACTCAAACCGAAAGACTGGGCTGCCGAAGGACTTTCCGGCGTGCGCGGTCACCGAAACACGATTGTTTCACTCCATCTTGACCCGTATGAACTTGAAAAGCACAATTTACGGCTCAAGAAGAAATATGATGAGATGGTCAAGAAGGAACAACGTTACGAAATGATCCGCATGGACGATGCGGAAATTGCCATCGTTGCCTATGGGTCTGTGGCCCGAATTGCACGCAGTGCCGTGCTTACCTTACGTGAAAAAGGCATCAAGGTTGGTATTATCCGACCCCTCAGTATTTGGCCTTTCCCTGAAAAGGCGTTTGTAGAAACGCCTGATTCGGTGCACACACTGCTCGTTGCCGAGATGAGTCTTGGGCAAATGCTTCAAGATGTCAAAATCGTCAACAACGGTCAGCGTACGATCAAGTTTTACGGTCGTGCCGGTGGCGTGGTACCCGAAGCGGAAGAAATCGTCAAAGAAGTTCAGAAAATCGTCAGGGGGCGTCAGTCATGAAAACCCAAACGATCTATCAAAAATCATCCGGCCTCACTGCCCGAGCGCTTACGTACTGCCCGGGCTGCACCCATGGTGTCATCCACAAGCTTGTCGCTGAAGTGCTTGTTGAAAAAGGTCTGCTAGAAACTGCCGTTGGCATCGCCAGTGTCGGCTGTTCCGTCATGAGCTACGAGTTTTTCAACTGCGACATGCAACAAGCCGCCCATGGCCGGGCACCTGCGGTCGCAACCGGTATCAAGCGTGTTCGGCCAGACGCAACCGTCTTCACCTACCAAGGCGATGGCGACCTTGCATCGATTGGTATGGCGGAAATCGTTCATGCGGCACACCGGAGTGAAAATGTCACGGTCATTTTTGTCAACAACGCCATTTACGGCATGACGGGTGGCCAAATGGCTCCGACGACGCTGATTGGCCAAAAGACAACCACCTCCCCAAGAGGTCGCGAACAGGCGCAAACCGGCTTGCCGCTCAGGATGTCTGAAATGCTTGCAACGGTGCCTGGTGCTACGTATCTTGAACGGGTCAGCGTGCATGATCCCAAACATATCCGTAAAGCAAAAAAAGCCATTGAAAAAGCCTTCGATGTCCAAACCAAAAAGCAAGGATTTTCGATGATCGAGTTTGTCTCGACGTGCCCGGTCAACTGGGGATTGACACCACAGGATTCACTTGAATGGGCGGTCGAAAACCTTATCAGCTACTATCCGCTTGGCGTTTTCAAAGATGCCACGGCAGGTGAAGACCATGAAAACTAACGAAGAAAGAGTGATTTTCGCCGGTTTCGGCGGGCAAGGCGTGATGCTCATGGGGCAAATGCTTGCGTATATCGCCACGGATGAAGCCTTGCACACTGTTTGGATTCCTTCTTATGGTCCAGAAACACGCGGGGGCACGGCCAACTGTTCGGTCACCATCGCCAAACAAATGATCAATTCGCCCATCATCACCGAGGCCGATTCAGCGGTGGTGCTTAATTTACCATCCTTACAAAAGTTTGAACCGCGCCTTAAGAAAAACGGTCTGTTGATCGTCAATGAAAGCGCCATCGAACAGTATCCTTATCGTCAAGACATTCGTGTCTTGTCCCTCGATGCCAATCGGATGGCACTGAAGCTTGGTAACTTGAAAGTCGCCAACATGATTATGCTCGGCGCCTATCTTGAAGCCACAGGTATCTTCCCCAAAGAAGCACTTTTCAAGATTTTCAAGAAGACATTCACCGGTTCGAAAGAGACACTGCTCGAGATGAACTACCAAGCCGTCGAACTTGGCATGGAGACAGTTAGAAACCAAGCTTGAAACTATAAGGGATGTGACAAGGGATGAAGATTTTGACCATCAATCCCGGCTCAACAAGTACCAAAGTCGCCGTGTTTCATCATGAAAAACGCATTGCAAAGGCGACCATCAAACACGATGACGGTGAAATGCTCATGTTTGAGACGTTGGCCGATCAGCTGCCGATGCGCACGACCGTCATTCTCGATTTTCTCCAAGAGTACGACATCCACATCAAAGATATTGACGGCTTTATTGGCCGAGGTGGCTTGCTACGCCCACTCGACAGCGGTCTTTATGAAGTCGATGCAGCCATGATGGCCGACTTGAATGCGAACACATACGGCACCCACGCTTCGAATCTTGGCGGCCTCATCGCCAATACACTCGCATCACAAGTCGGTAAAAAAGCGTATATTGCCGATCCCGTTGTCGTCGATGAGCTATCTTCTGTAGCCCGGATGACGGGACTAAACGGCATTACACGTCGCAGTCTGTTTCATGCGTTGAATCAGAAGGCCGTCGCGCGGCGGTATGCTGAACATGTGAAGATTCCCTATGAGAACTTACATCTCATTGTGGCCCATCTTGGGGGTGGCATCAGTATCGGCTATCATAAAAAAGGCCGCGTTGTCGATGTCAACAATGCCCTTGACGGTGATGGTCCGTTCTCGCCTGAACGCACCGGAAGCTTGCCTGTTTGCGGTGTTATCGATCTCGCTTTCAGCGGTCAGTACACGAAAGAAGAACTTCTCAAGCTCATTCATGGCTATGGTGGGATGTTCAGTTACTTGAATACCAAAGATGCTGAAGAAGTGTCTGACATGCTCGCATCGGGTCGCGTTGAAGCAAGTCGCGTCATCAAAGCCATGGTTTATCAAATTGCCAAAGAAATCGGCGGATTGCATGCCGTAACCAAAGGGGCACTTGATGCCATCATTCTGACAGGTGGACTCGCCTACAACCAAGATATTTTGCAACCGCTGATTGAGATGATTGAGCATCTCGGTGAGGTGACGGTGTACCCCGGTGAAAACGAACTTGAATCCCTCGCTTTCAACATGCGGGCTTTCCTCAGAGGAGACATTGAAGCTAAGCAATATGCCAAGGCGTCGTCATGACGCCTTTTTACGTGAAAAAGAAAAAGCAAACCTTCACCGTATGATAGAGATGAAGGAGTGATGTGGATGCCTGTGTGCCATCTATGCAAAACGTTTTACGTCCGACCGCAAACCTTTGCAACCTTGTTTATCCGCGAAGGCTTGTGTGTGCTTTGTGAAACATATGGCAGCCAACCATTGAACTGCAGTGTATTGCCATATGGGCCGGAATCGGTTGAGCTTTATAGCTTCGGTCATCCTGAACATCCGGCCTTCTTAAAAACAGCCTTTAACCACTTTGCGCACCATGCTGAGGATTTCGTTTTTTTAGAAGATACCTGGTTTGAAGAGCCGATAGTTTTTTTACTGATGGTGCGGTTGTTTACCGTCTTTCGACTTTTTTCCTATGAACGTCAAGACTATTTACTCGAACGCATTTTTGGGAGTGCATCCTAAACTATTTGCACAAAAAGTAAGTGAAATTAAGGTCTTTCGTTTTCGAATAAAGTATCCTGTGATATAATAAAGGTATCTTTACTTAAAGGAGATGATTCCATGCTCGTTGAAGTCCGAGGCAAAAATGGATTCAAAGTTACTGAAGCCATCGAGAACTACGCCGTTGACAAACTCTCCAAGGTTGAACGCTACTTCAAAGAAGAACTGGATGCGTTCGTGGTCTGCAAAACATACAAAGACCACCACCGCGTCGAAGTAACCATCCCCACGAAATTTTACACGATGCGGGCAGAAGTCAGCGAAGCGGACATGTACGCCGCCATTGATCTCGCCATTGACAAACTCGAACGACAAATTCGCAAGAATAAAGTAAAAATCACCCGCAGTTTGCAGAAAAAAGAAGGTGTCGCCGAACTCTTCAATGAAGAAGTGGATCTCGAAGCCCTTGAACGTGAACTCGTCAGAACACCCGTCAAGCGCAAACAAATCGCGTTGGAAAAAATGTCCACCGATGAGGCCATCACCGCTATGGAAATGCTCGGTCATGATTTCTTCATTTACCGCGATGAGGACACACAAAACACCTGTGTTGCTTATTTGCGCAACGACGGTAAGTACGCCGTAATTGAAACTGAATGAATCAAATGCGCCTGCGGGCGCATTTTTTTAGGCTTTCCTCCGGTGAAAATCTTTGAGAATGAACGCCCTTTGTGATATGATAGACATGATTAAAGAGGTGACTGACAAGATGCTAAAAAAACTATTTGATCCAAGCCGCCGTGCGCGCAAGACCTTAGAAACCTTCGCCGACAAGGTGCTTGCGTTAGAGTCGGACATGAAGAAACTGATGGATTCTCATTTCCCTGAGAAAACCGAGGAACTGAAAGAACGTTATCGCAATGGCACGTCACTTGACGAACTTGAAGTAGAAGCGTATGCACTCGTGCGCGAAGCCTCAACCCGTGTGACGGGTATGACTCCCTTCAAGGTGCAAGTCATGGGCGCCCACGTGATTCATGAGGGCAACATCGCTGAAATGAAAACCGGTGAAGGGAAAACGTTGACGGCGGTTATGCCGGCATACTTGAATGCTTTGACCGACGAAGGCGTCCACATCGTGACCGTCAATGAATACCTTGCGGCTCGGGAAGCAGAAGGAGAAATTGGTGATCTGTTCAAGTTTCTCGGCTTGACGGTGGGACTCAATCAACGTGAGCTCAGCAAAGAAGAAAAACGCGAAGCCTATGCCTGTGACATTCTGTATTCAACCAACAACGAGCTCGGGTTCGATTATTTGCGTGACCACATGGTCATTTATAAAGAAGAGATGGTACAGCGACCACTCAGCTATGCCATCATCGATGAGGTAGACTCCATTCTCGTCGATGAAGCGAGAACCCCATTGATTATTTCAGGGGGAGCCAAACAAACAGCCAACCTCTATCTTCAAGCCCAGGCGTTTTCTAGGACATTGAACGATGAGGATTATGAAATCGACATCAAGACGAAAACCGTGAACTTGAATCCCGACGGCATCAGCAAAGCCGAACGGTATTTCAGCATCGACAACTTGTATGATCTCAACCATGTCGGTTTGTTGCACCACATCAATAATGCCATCAAGGCCAACTACACGATGGAGCGAGATGTCGACTATGTCGTGCAGGACAACCAAGTCATTATTGTTGATCAGTTCACCGGACGCCTCATGCATGGTCGTCAGTTCAGTGAAGGTCTCCATCAAGCACTTGAGGCTAAGGAAGGCGTTGAAATCAAGAAGGAAACGACAACGCTTGCGACCATCACCTTCCAAAATTACTTCCGCATGTACAAAAAACTCGCCGGTATGACCGGGACTGCGAAGACCGAGGAAGAAGAGTTTCGTGATATTTACAACATGCTTGTCATCGAAATTCCCACCAACAAACCCGTCGTCCGGCACGATGCCAGCGATTTGATTTTTGCGAATATGAAAGCAAAATATACGGCTTTGGCTGAAGACATCAAAACCCGCCATGAAAAAGGCCAGCCGATTCTTGTCGGGACCATTTCCATTGAAAGCAGTGAACTGCTCAGCAAACTGCTCAAACGTCGGGGAGTCCCCCATGATGTCTTAAATGCCAAACAGCATGAGCGTGAGGCGGAAATCGTTGAAAAAGCCGGGCATCAAGGCTCCGTCACCATCGCAACCAACATGGCCGGCCGCGGAACAGACATCAAGTTAGGGCCAGGCGTCAAGGAACTTGGAGGCCTTGCCGTCATCGGGACTGAGCGTCATGAGTCTAGACGGATTGACAACCAGTTGAGAGGTCGGGGTGGCCGGCAGGGCGACCCGGGCTACTCGCGTTTCTTCATATCAGCCGAAGATGATTTGCTCAGACGATTCGGTGGTGACCGCATGAAACGTCAGCTCGAACGTCTCTCCCGTCTAGGTGGCGATGATGACAATCCTGTTGACTACAAAATCTTTTCACGGATTATCCGCAATGCTCAAAAACAAATTGAAGGGAACAACTTCGACCGTCGTAAGAATGTTTTGCAGTACGACGAAGTTTTGCGGAAGCAACGTGAAATCATCTACGATCAACGTCGTGACATTTTATTGCTTGATACGGTCACAGACATTGCCGAAGGCATCTTGACCCGCCATCTTGAAAGCACCGTACGACAGTTTGTTGACCCAGAAGCCAAAACGCCCACGTTGCGCGTTAAGGAGCTGTTTCAAGCACTTGATGGCCAGTTGTTCAACCCTGGTGCCATTGAAAAAAGCGATCTCAGCGAAGACCTTGATAGCACGCTGAACCGGGTGATTGAAATCGGTCTAGCTGACTTGCATGCCAAACTGGCGAAAATTGGCGATGAGAAGTACAATGAGTTTCTCAAAGTTGTCATGTTGCGTGTCGTGGACACCTATTGGGTCCAACACATTGACCAAATGAGCGAGTTGCGCCAAAGTATTGGACTACGTTCCTATGCCCAACAAAATCCTCTGCGTGAGTATCAGGAAATCGGTTTTGAAATGTTTGAAGACATGGTGTCCGCCATCGAATCAGACGTATCACGTTATTTGCTTAGAGCGATTATCCGCGATAATCTTGAACGGGTTCAGGTCGCTAAACCGACTGCGACCTATTCGGGTAAAGAAGAAGCTGAAAAGCGCAAACCGCGCACCAGCAACAAAGTCGGTCGCAATGACCCGTGTCCGTGTGGATCGGGCAAGAAATACAAGCAGTGCCACGGTCGTTAGCATATTCTAAAACTCAAGCTCCGGCTTGAGTTTTCCAAACAGGTGAGTCAGATGGAAATTTTTGAACTGAAAACATTTATCGAAGCCTCCGAGCAAAAGGTAGAATCGTTGCGTAAGCATCTTGATATCGAAGCGCTCAAGGCCAAGATTGCCGAGTTAGAAACCCAAACATACGCACCCTCTTTTTGGGACGACCACGTAAGCGCCAACAAAGTCATCATGGAACTAAAGGACCACAAGCAAAAACTAGCGGCGTATGAGGATATTCTCGAGCGGCTTGAAAACTTGAAAATTGTTCTTGAGTTGCTTGAGATGGATGAGACCGTCGAGTCGCTTGAAAAAGATGTTCGTATCTTCACAGATAACCTCGATGCCTTCGAAGTACGCCTTTATTTGTCTGAAGATTACGATCCACTGGGTGCTGTCATCGAGATTCATCCTGGTGCGGGTGGTACAGAAAGTCAGGATTGGGCGATGATGCTTTATCGCATGCTGAAACGTTACTGTGAGGAAAAAGGGTATCAGTTTGAGCTCAATGATTTTCAAGAAGGTACCGAAGCTGGCCTAAAAAGCGTCACATTCACGGTGACCGGTTCGTACGCATTTGGGTATCTCAAGGCAGAAGCTGGGGTTCACCGGCTTGTCCGAATTTCTCCATTTGACGCATCCGGTCGCCGGCATACGAGTTTTGCAAGTGTCAACGTCATCCCTGACATCGATGATTCGATCACCATCGACTTGAATGAAAACGACTTGAAGATCGATACCTATCGCTCAAGTGGTGCTGGGGGTCAAAGTGTCAATACGACGGATTCGGCCGTCCGAATCACCCACTTGCCCACAAAGATGACGGTTACCTGTCAAAATGAACGTTCCCAAATCAAAAATCGCGACAAAGCGTTGAAAATTCTCAAAGGTAAACTGTACCAACTTGAGTTACAAAAGCAACGGGAAGCCTTAACAAACATGCGCAATACAAGCATGAGCAATGCGTTCGGTTCGCAAATACGCTCCTATGTCCTACATCCTTATGCGATGGTCAAAGATCATCGCACCCAAGTTGAGACCGGCAACGTCCAAAAAGTACTCGATGGCGATCTTGACGCCTTTATTGCCGCTTACTTGAAATACGCAGCTAAGGAGATCGCCGATGCCGACTCTGCTTAAACCTATCGGGATAAGGCGCCGTTATGCGATGATCACTTGGGGCATCTTCTTGATGGTTGTGGGTTTCTACTATTTCATCGCGCCGTTTAATCTTGTTATTGGCGGGGTGAGTGGTGTTGGGTTGCTTGTCGGTGAAATGCTGGGTGTATCCATCGCGTTGGTTGTCTTTGCCCTCAATGTCGTGTTGCTTGGCATTGGCTGGCTGTTTCTAGGGCGCAAATCTTTTGTCCGCAGCATCTACGGGTCCCTCGCATTTCCGGCCATTCTCTTTTTGCTTGAGATGGTGTCACCGGTTTTCGATTTGCCGAATGATTACATTCTTGCCGTTGTTTTCGGTGGGTTTTTCATGGGGGCGGGTTTCGGCATTGTCATCCGATATGGTGGGACAAGTGGCGGCACCGATATTCCCATCAAAATCTTTCACAAACGACTGAAGTTGCCACTCAGTTTTTCCATTTACATCGTGGATGGGGCCATTATTCTCGCGGGTGTGATCGCTTTCTACGCGGAGAACGGTCTTGCGGGTGGGTTGTATGCCCTGTTGACGGTCATCGTGGCAGGCAAGGTGGCGGATTTTGTCGTCATCGGCTCAAACCGGCTTACTCAGGTGCAAATCATCACCGACCATCCCAATAAAATCAAGCACTTGATCTATGAACGCATCGGAAGAGGCGTCAGCCTGATTCCCGTTGAAGGCGGGTATACTGGCGCTGCGAAAACCATGTTGCTGACGGTCATTACAAAAGAGGAGTACTATGTCATCCGTAACATCATTGCCCAGGTTGATCCCCAAGCCTTTGTCTTCACGAATCCTGCGAGTGAAATACAGGGTGATTTCGTACGTCCCTACGAGGAGGACCAATAATGGAAAATAACACCCATACCCCAGCCAAACCAGACAGCGTGCAAGACGGTCCTGTCAAAAAACCATCTTCACTAAAAAGTGGCATCTACGCCGGTGCGTTTTTACTCGTCTTAGTTGCCGTGTTCATCACAGGACTGATGATGACCCCTCCGGTGAGACGTTATGGCAACAGCGCGTTCAACGAAGTGTTCGACTATTTGCTCAACAACCATTATACCGAACCGGATGCACAAGTGCTTTGGCAAGGGGCAATCAATGGTATGATCGGAAATCTCGATGACCCATTCACCCGCTATTTTGATGAAGCGGAGTTTACGCGGTACCGACAAGGATTCGGTGAGAGTTTTGTCGGCATCGGGGTCACAGTTGAAAATATCGAAGAACAAGTTGTCATCCAGACAGTATGGCCCGATTCTCCAGCGGAACAAGGCGGCTTGCAAGCGGGTGACATCATCACCCACGTCGACGGTGTCGACTACGCAAACCGGTCATTTGCGCAAACAACGTCTGTTTTGCTTGGTGAAATCAACACCACTGTTGAAGTCGGCTTCAAACGTGCGGGCATTGCTGAAACCATCTTTGTTTCACTTACGCGTGCCATTATTAAAAATCCGAGTGTCGTCACCCGTGCCTATGAAGTCGATGGGTACTTAATCGGTCATCTGCGTATTCATACGTTTGGTGATGAGACACAAAATCTCGTCCAACGCGCCGTCGATGATTTTGCCGCTGATGACATTGACGGTCTCGTCATTGATTTACGTGACAATGGTGGTGGTAACCTGACGACGTTAGTCGATGTGCTAGATATATTTCTTTCCAGTGAAACGTCCACGTTGCCGCTTTTCACCTTGCAAACGCTCGAAAATGGTCGTTGGAAAGACACGGTATACCGACCAAACAATGACCAATCACAACCTTATCCGATTACCGTCCTCGTTAACGGTCAAAGCGCCAGTGCCTCTGAAGTGTTTGCAGCGGCCATGGCTGAGTACGGCGGTTACACCATTGTCGGTGAAACCACATTTGGTAAAGGCACACTTCAATCAAGCATCCGCATGCAAAGCATTCGTGGCGACCGACTCAATCTCACCATCGGTATTTGGTTGACACCTGAAGGTAATTGGGTGCATTTTGATGGGGGCAGTGAAGGGTTTGCACCCGATGTCGTCGTACCGCAAAACCCGGCGTTCACCATGCCGCTTATCTTTTTGCGCGAAGGGGAAGTCTACGCGTTTGATCAAGTGTCACCAAGAATTGCTATGGCGCAACAAATCCTCAACACGGTCACAGACAAAGTCGTTCGGACCGATGGTTATTTCGACGCATTGACGGAAACCGCCTTACGTGATTTCCGCTTAGGATTAGGCTTTTCCGGTATTGGGATTCTCGATGCCGAAACGGCTGTTGCATTGAGCGATGCGATGCGTACATATCGTGCGGATGTCAGCAACGACGCTCAACTCACTGAAGCAATCAATCAGTTGATCGAGGCACTTGCCACGTGAAGCCGGTGCGGACCATTCTTGAGATGAAGCCCTTGCCCAAGGGTTTCTTTCGTATCAGTATTGATCAAGGCCCTAGCACAGAACAACACAAGATGCATCAGGAAACAGTCTTCAAGCACCGACTATCAACCGGTCAGATGCTTGAAGAGCGTGCCTGGAAAAAACTCCTTGAAGACGATGCGTATTTCACTTTGCTAGACTATGCTCTCGCCCGAATTGCCGAACGGGATTACACGAAAAAATCGCTCAAGGAAAAACTGACGTTGAGAAAGGCGAAGCCTTCCGTTATCACACGCGTCATCAAGCAACTTGAGGACATGGCTGTGTTAGATGAGGCCCGGACACTTGATCGCATGCGGGAAGATTTTCTGCAAGGGCCGCCTAAGGGCGGAAAACTGCTCAAACAACAGCTGCTTAAAGCGGGTTTTGATGTTGAAACAGTCAAGGCAACGCTTGAGGGCATCGATCCGGCGGTTTGGGCAGAGCGTTGCGAAGCGTACTGTCAAAGCTTGCTCACCCGCTATAAGCATGAAACTCACCTTGCCCGCAAGCGAAAAATGATGACGGCCGCTTACACCAAAGGTTTTGATCAAGAGATGGTTGAAACGGCTGTTGATATCGTGCTCAAGCGGGCAACACCGGTTGATGAGGAAGCGTTGTTGGCAACGCGCTTCAAGCAGTTGAAAGATCGTTACAATCTAAAAGATGCCAAAACCCGGAATGCCTTGATTCGTACCTTGCTCAGGCAAGGGTTTGCGTATTCAGCGATCATTAAGATGATTGAAAGCGAGGGGAATGTATGAAATCTTTGTCAGCCGATACCTTGTACTACTTCAATCAAGGAAAACTCGAAGATGCCTATCAGCACTTTGGTGCGCATCTGATCAAGAAGGATGGGCGCATCGAGGGTACTCGGTTTACCGTTTATGCACCCCATGCCCGTGCGGTCAGTGTTGTTGGTGAGTTCAATGATTGGCAAAACTGGATGCACGAGATGACGCGTATGGATGCCTCAGGCATCTGGTGCATTGAAATTCCGACCAACCTCGAATGGAAAAGTTACAAGTATGAAATCGTAACCGCCGATGGACGGCACCTTTACAAAAGCGATCCATACGCCTTCTTTAGTGCGGAGCGGCCCGATACGGTCTCAAAAGTCTACGATATTGAAGGGTATGTTTGGGGTGATGGTGACTACATGGCTGCTCGCCATGAAGATGCCCCGTATCAAAAGCCGGTCATCATCTATGAAATGCACCTTGGCACATGGATGCAAAAACCCGATGGCACTTTCCACAAGTACAATGAACTGGTCGACTTGCTCATCCCTTATTTGCAGGAAAACGGCTACACCCATGTCGAGTTCATGCCGATTGTCGAACACCCATTTGATGGGTCATGGGGATATCAGGGGACCGGGTATTACAGTCCAACCAGCCGTTATGGTGTGCCTAAAGACTTGATGTACTTAATCGACCAGTTGCATCAGCAGAATATCAAGGTGATTCTTGATTGGGTACCTGGTCATATTTGCAAAGATGCGCACGGTTTATACATGTTTGATGGTCAACCGCTCTATGAGTACCGCGATCCGCACATCCGTGAAAACATCGGTTGGGGTACGGCGAACCTTGATTTAGGGCGTGGTGAAACCCGCAGTTTCCTCATTTCTAACGCGTTATATTGGCTTAAAATCTTTCATGTGGACGGCTTTCGTATCGACGCAGTTTCGAATATCATCTACCATCTCGGTGATGCCCGTTTTGGCGAAAACATCGGGGCGATGGCGTTTCTCAAGCAGCTTTCAGCGGTCATTTTCCGTGAACATCCATCCGCCTTGTTAGCGGCTGAAGACTCGACAGCTTATCCAAAAGTGACCCATCCTGTAGAAGCGGGCGGTCTTGGTTTCAACTATAAGTGGAACATGGGCTGGATGAACGATACGCTCAAGTTTTTTGCCCGTGACCCGATCTACCGCAAACACCATCATGGTGATTTGACCTTTTCCCTGCATTACGCGTTTTCAGAAAACTATCTTTTGCCGCTCTCACACGATGAGGTTGTGCATGGTAAGCAGTCGCTCGTTGAAAAGATGCCCGGGGATTATTGGCAGAAATTTGCCAACTTCCGCGCGTTGATCGGCTACTTCAGCACCCATCCGGGCAAAACGCTCCTATTTATGGGACAAGAGTTTGCCCAAATGCACGAGTGGAAAGACTATGCAGAACTGGATTGGCATCTGCTTGCGTATCCGATGCATGAAGGCGCTGCCCGCTATGTCCGAGACATGAATCGACTCGTCCAAGCGGAAAAAGCTTTGCATGAACTTGACCATGAAGCACGTGGATTCCGCTGGATTGATGCGCACAATGCCGATCAGAGCGTGCTTAGTTTTGTCCGCTATGCCGCTGATCCTGATGATCATCTGCTGGTGGTCATCCATTTGACACCTAATGTCTATCATGACTATCGGGTGGGGGTGCCTAACGCGGGTACTTATGAAGAAATTCTCAATAGTGACAAACTTATCTACGGCGGCTCGAACTTGTACAATGGTGCACCGCTTGTTACACATCCTGAGCCGATGCATGGCTGTGCACAGCATATCCGCATGACTGTGGCGCCTTTATCGGTCGCCATTTTGAAGTGGAGGGGTTAGATGCCGCAAGACATTGCCATGGTTCTAGTCGGAGGACGCGGTACGCGCCTGGGTAGAATAACGCGTACTAAAGCCAAACCCGCCGTGACATTCGGCGGCAAGTACAAGCTCATCGATTTCGTCTTGAGCAATCTTTCGCATGCAAGCATCGACACGGTCGGTATCGTGACTCAGTATGAACCCCACGGACTGATGCACTATATCCAGCGCGGGGCAAGCTGGGATTTGGACGTCAGTGTCGGTGGGGTGCAGTTTCTTACGCCGTACACCTCACATGAGGGCGATCGCTGGCAACGGGGCACCGCACACGCCATCAAGCAACATTGGCATTTCATTGAGCAATACCGTCCGGAGCGGGTGCTGATATTATCTGGCGACCATGTGTACAAAATGAATTATCGTAAGTTGATCGACCATCATGTCGCCTCAAAAGCTGCCATCACAATCGGTGCGTTCAAACCGCATGATGACTTGCGTCGGTATGGTCTGTTGTCGATTGATGGACAATGCCGAATCACGGATTTTGCGGAAAAACCTGAACACCCGCAAAGCACCTTGGCCTCAATGGGCATTTACGTGTTCAACACCGATACACTCGAAGGCTTGTTGTCGCGTTTGCCGGAAGAAGAGGTCGATTTTGGGAAAGACTTGATTCCTAGAGCGCTTGAAGATAACATTCCTATGAACGCATACGTGTTCGATGGCTATTTTCGCGATGTGGGGACGGTTGAAAGCTTGTTTGAGGCCAATATGGATTTACTTGACCATCCTGAATACCTCGATATTCATGATTATGTTGAGGCCCCCTTGTTCACTAAGTCGCAAGACTTGCCACCCCATCATGTGACGGCATCTGGTTCTGCTCAGCAATCCTTAATCAGCGACGGTACCTTAATCAGCGGACACGTCGTGCATAGCATCATCGCCCATCGCGTACTGGTCAAAGCGTTTGCCCACGTCCAAGACTCGCTGCTTTATGCGGGTGTGATTGTCGGAGAACACGCCGAACTGAAAAACTGTATTGTTTTAGAGGATACGGTCATTTTACCAAAGACGCGCCTAGTGTTCGATACCGTACAAGTCATAGACAATGAAACACTTTGGCAGATGGGACGGGACGTGCGATGAACCAGGCATTGGCCATTATTGATGCGACCGCTAAGGCGCACCTTGACAAGTTAACCATCCACCGTATGCCGGGTGCGTTGCCCTTTGCAGGGAAATACCGCCTGATTGATTTTGCCCTGTCGAACATGAAAAATGCCAACATCACCAACGTGGCGATTTTCCCCTATGGTAATTACCGTTCATTGCAAGACCATGTCGGCTCCGGAAAACGCTGGGATCTCGACCGCCGCCGCGATGGTCTCTTCATTCTTCCCCCGAAAAACATGACCCTTGCGACGGAGGACATGCTCACA
>RECF01000044.1 GCA_007694145.1 Acholeplasmatales bacterium
ACTTCATGTGGGGAAACTATTTCTTCTGGTGGTTGCTTTTCTTTGGCAGTTTGCGGGAGCGCATACGGAATCTATTGCCTGTTTTGTTGTTGAATGCATACTTGATCACCGCTTTTTATATCGGCGACTTCGCCACACCTTTATGGATTTTGACGCTTTTGCCGTTTGCATCCTTTCTTCTTCGCACGCACCGGCGTCTGTTCCATGTGATTATGCTTGCACTTGCGAGTCTCTATCTCGTGCTTGATGTCGTCTTTGGCTTATCTGTGCCCTTGAGCATACGTCTTGGTCTGATCGCAGCTATCTATCTTATTTATATCCCCCTCCGCCTCAATGCGTTTATCCGGCGCCGTGAGCGACAGACTGTTGCGTGAGATCATACACGGGCACGTCGTTTTACTTGACCGACGCCATGCCGTATAATGAAAGTAACCCACTTGTGGGATTCTAACTTCAAAAGGAGTGACACACCATGAAACGCATTGCGATGCTTATCGCTGATCTTTATGACGACAAGGAACTGATATATCCACACATTCGTTTGCAAGAAGCAGGGTATCAAGTCGACTTGATTGGCGCGGAAAAAGGCAAACCCTATGCCAGTAAACACGGTCTATCTTCTATCAGTGACGAAGCCGCTAAGGATATCAAGGCAGATGACTACGATGCCCTCGTCATCCCTGGTGGTTTCGCCCCCGACTATATGCGACGCAGTCAAGCCATGATTGACTTTGTCAAAGCCATGGATGCGCAAAAGAAACCCATTGCGGCCATTTGCCATGGTCCATGGATGATGATTTCCGGCTGTGATCTTAAAAATCGTCGCCTGACGGGTTTCTTTTCCATCAAGGACGACCTTGTCAATGCCGGCGCGACGTATGTTGATCAAGCGGTCGTTATCGATGGTCATTACATTACTTCAAGAACTCCGAAAGACTTGCCGGACTTCTTGCAGGCGATTCTTCATGCTTTACAATAAGCAAAGACCCCGATTTTCCTGAACTGATGCTTGTTCTATAAAGGAGTGCATCATGCCGACATTTGACCCGCAACATCACCCGTTTTCTTCAAAAAGACAGACCGTCCACGCTCTGAATGGCATGGTTGCGACGACGCAACCCTTGGCTGCACAGGCGGGTCTTGACATGCTCAAACAAGGGGGCAATGCCATCGATGCAGCCATTGCGACAGCAGCGATGCTCACTGTCGTTGAGCCGACGTCAAATGGCATCGGTGGCGATGCGTTCGCCATCGTGCATCATCAAGGCAAACTGCATGGACTAAACGGCTCTGGCCGGTCACCAAAAAGTTTGACCATAGACGCTGTCAAAGCCCGTGGTCATGACACCATGCCAAAATTTGGCGTCGTGCCCGTCACCGTCCCGGGCGTGCCCGCCGCTTGGGCCAGTTTAGCAGAGCGTTTTGGCACCTTACCACTCAAGACGCTTCTTGCACCGGCAATCCACACAGCGAAATATGGTTTCCCTGTCTCACCGACGGTGGCACATTACTGGCACATCGCGGCACGGTCTTACCAAAAATCAGTAAGCAAAGATGATATTTTACCATGGTTAGAGACCTTCACTAATTCTGGTAAAACACCCGCGGCGGGGTCGCGTTTTTTGTTAAAAGATCATGCCAAGACACTTGAAGCCATCGCGCAGAGCAACGCTTCTGCTTTTTACAAAGGTCACCTCGCTGAGAAAATCACCGCCTACTTCAAATCACAAGACGGTTTTTTAAGCGCCGATGATCTCGCGACGCACCAAAGTGAATGGGTCGACCCGATCCACACAGTGTATCGCGGACATGAAGTTTGGGAACTCCCACCGAACACACAAGGGGCGATCACCTTGCAAGCCTTGAACATTCTCAAAGCTTTATCTTTTGAGAAAGCACGGGTCGAGGAGACCCTGCACAAACAGATTGAAGCATTGAAACTGGCATTTTCCGATGGTTTGGCCTACATAAGCGACCCCGCGCACATGCCACATCGTATCACGGACTTGCTTGATGATACCTATGCAAAGCACCGGGCGGCACAGATTGGCGCGGCTGCGATGAACCCTTCGGCTGGCCGACCACCAAAAGGTGGCACCGTCTACCTCGCAACGGCCGACCAAGATGGCAACATGGTCTCCTATATCCAAAGCAACTACATGGGATTTGGCAGTGGCATCGTCATCCCCGGAACTGGTATTGCCATGCAAAACCGGGGCCATACGTTTTCCCTTGATAAAGACCATGTCAACGCGCTCGCGCCAGGTAAAAAGACCTACCACACAATCATACCTGGGTTTCTTACAAAAGACGGACAAGCGATCGGGCCTTTCGGGGTTATGGGTGGGTTCATGCAACCGCAAGGTCACCTGCAAGTCATCATGAACACCTTAGATTTCAACTTGAACCCGCAAGCCGCCCTCGATGCGCCGCGCTGGTACTGGGAACACAATAAGATTGTCCACATCGAAGCGACCATGCCTCAAACCATCATCGAAGGTCTGAAGCGACGCGGGCATGATGTAAAAATCACCGCCGATGTTGGCCCCTTCGGTCGTGGGCAAATCATCTGGCGTGATCCGATTACACATGTTCTCAGCGGTGGAACGGAGATGCGGGCAGACGGTTCAATTGCGTGTTTCTAACCGCTATGAAAAACAAAAAGTCGGTTGATAGAAGGTTCTCATTCTATCAACCGACTTTTGACTTCATGTTATCTTCAACCAAGAAACCCAAAGATGCTGTTCAAACCGATAATAAGCAACATGACAGCCACAACCTTCTTGAACACTTGTTCGTTGAAGTGGTGCTGAAAGCGGATACCAAGAAACGTGCCGAGCACCATAACTGGTGTAAACACGAGTGACCACAACCCGATGGTCGTCGAATATGCACCGCCAATCACAAATGAAATAAGGCTGCCGGCATTGAGGATGAGCAAAAACAAACTGACCGTCACCCGAAACTCTGACTTCTTGATATCGGTATTGCCAAGAAAGATCAGGACCGGAACACTTCCGGCACCCAGCAACGTATTCAGGGTGCCACCGACAAGACCAAGCGGTACGAAATAACGTTTAGGGTGACGAATCGTAAACGTTATGTCAAACAATCGGTTGAGCGCCGTCAAAACAAGGAGAATGCCCATTAAAACAAAAAAAGCATCTGCCGAAAACCTTGGCAAAAGAAATCCGCTTAAGATAGCGGCGACGAAGACCGATCCAATCAACAGAAGATACGGTTTCGCATCTTCATACCGAAGTCGGCCAGCCGACACGAGAATGTAAATGTTGAGAATCAGATTGATACTGACAATCAAAGCCCGCGCATCGGTTGGTGTCAGGAAGAAAAATGTCAGCACTGGAATCGCAATCAACGATGTCCCAAAGCCGGTGACACCCTTGATAAAAGCTGAGACGAGCAGTACGACGCATATTAACAGAAACACTTCAAGGCCCATGCGGCATCATCCATTCATGCAGTTCTGTGAAACACATCCATTATACCGCATCCAAGTCACTTCGTGTGTGCTTTCTAGAAAAAGTTTTTTCACAAGCGGCCTCAAAGCGAGTGCGTGTCCTCTGCCAGTTCTTGATGGTGCAACATTCCTTGCCCAAGAAACGGGTGTGCAACTAGAAGATCAAGGTTGTGATGGAGCGGTCTGGAAGACTGAGGTTCAGCGGTTGACCGGCCATGTAGAGCACGACTTGTTTGATGGATCCTTCGTTTTGCACGACGACAACGACGCTGCCATCAGGGTTTTTGTAACTGGTCGCATGCACGTTATCGGTCACCGACAGCGAAAGATGGATGCGTTTGGCGCCAGGACGAATATGTTTTGAGAAATGGCCGATAAAATAATACGACGGCTGATACATCAAGGCACCGGTCGTGCGGTCGATCATGATAGGCGCTTCACAGAAGTTTTCTACATGATTGGGACCTCCCACTTCATCAAGAAACAGGTTCCAATCGATGAAGCCTTCCGTATGATGAAGCGAATCCTTGATAATGTTTCGACCGTAGTGCTCACCATGTTTCCACTCATTCTCCTCTTGAGAGCCGCTGTTTAATGCGTGTTGAGAATATTCCACGCACCCCTCGGTGAATAGGATGTGTTTGTCAGGATAGAGGTCATGTACGACCTCGAGATTTTCACTAGCCTCGCACACATACCAGTGGTGGCCGATTCCCCAAACCTTGTCAGAAGCATGCGCAAGTACGCCGCAAGCGCGTTGCGCGACACGGTCACGGTTATGATCCCAGATAACGATACCGCATGAAAGATTAGTCTGTGACAACGCTTTGTGCAAGGCGTTGACCATGGTAGTTTCCTGTTCAATGGTGTAAAGACAAGATTCCCATGTTTGAATAGCTTCGGGTTCATTTTGGATGCTGATGGCGGCGATGTCAAGACCCCGATCACGCATGCCCTTGAGATAGCGGACGATATACGCTGCCCAAACTTCCACAAACTCCGGTTTCAACATGCCGCCGTAATAGAGGCTTTGGTTGGTTTTCATGAAGGCGGGTGGGCTCCAAGGCGAAGCGAGCAGCCAAAGACCTTTTGCCTTCTCGGCGGCCCGTTTGATAAACGGTATGATGATGGCATCATCGTCATGCATGCTGAATGATTGAAGGCTGGCATCCCCTGCGTCGATGTATGTTCTTGAATGGGGTGAGAAATCACTTGAATGGATGACGCACCGGCCAAGATTATACCCTAGACCCGTCGACGAGAAATAGGCATCAAGCGCGGTTTCTTGATGCTTTGTCCGCGCGAACATGACCGCAGCCGCTTCAGAAAACGCCCCGCCAAAACCTAGATGGGTTTGATAGGTGCGCGTTGGATCGACGACGATGAGTGTCGTATCGTTTTCGATAGTGGGCTGGGCATCGAAATTACGCCTTGGGAGCGTCTCCCAAAACACACGGTGGCGCTTTCTGCTTTGAATCAGTTGAATCATGTCATCACTCCGGTTGGTTGGACTTGGTAACACGCACTGAAGGTGGGGTTTTATCGGTCAAGTCGAAAGACGATATTCGCAAGGACAATCGGTTCAATCGCTTCAATGCGCAAGATGTTTTGTTGTTGCGCCGTCAGACATGACAACTGCCCCGCGTGATGCGTGTGCGGGATGTCGTTGATCGATACTTTCGCGTGAAGCGGACCGATAGACTCGATGTGAATCCGAACAGACGCAGCGGGGCATTCAAGATGAAAGGTGTAGGTGACCCATTCACCGGGTTTGAGCCAGAGATAGAGCGTCTGTTCAGGAGAAGGGTCTTCCCCTTTCATATGGTTGAAGACGGGTTCAACAAGATGCCCTTTTGCATCAAAAATCGTCAAACCATCCCCTCTTCTTAGGCTACTTGAGCGGTGCTTGAGACGACCAAACGACACCCCTTCACCATAAAAATCATATGCGTATGCTGGACACGTGAACGGCACTCGGTGAAGCAGCGCCTGGGCGACGTCTTCTTGGGCTTGACAACGTTCAAAGCGGATGTTTTCAAGCAACGCCTCAAGCACGGCCTTCGAGGCGACTTCAGACAGTGAACCTTCAAGAAAAGCCGCCCAATTGTCCGGTTCAGAAAACGACATCAACGCGTTGTGCGCCGTCATTTTCTTATACGCCCAAAAAACAAAGGACACCGCGTTTTGCGCATACAGCTTAAAAGCAGCTGTTAGCCAGGCAAGGTTGTTTTCGCCGCCCTCGCCCATCATGATAGGTGCGCCATGCCGCTCTCCGTCAGCGAGATACGTCTTGATGCTTTCTTGATCAGGTGCGTTCCAATACTTATGAAACTGTAGAAGGATATTATCGTCCATCAGTCTCTCAAAACATGACCAATCCGTTGACCAATGCAACCCTTCAAGGGTAATCATGTGATGTGAATCAAGGGCCCGAATGGCGTTGATGATCCGCTCATAAAGTGGCATAAGCTGGTTATTGTAGCGCGAAAACCATGAGGGTAGCGGTTCATTGAGCAAGTCATAGGCGGCGATGATTGGTTCATCACGATACCGCCTTGCGAAGGTTTCCCAGATGAACACCGTCTGATCTTGATAAAGCGCATGGGTGAAGAGATCTGGATGATCGGCCATTGAGTTATCGATGTTGGTGCCTGTTTGTCCTCCGGGTGCTGCATGCAAGTCAAGGATGACATAAACGCCGGCTGTTTTACACCACTGAATCACGGTATCAAGTAAGTTAAATGCACCATCGATGACTTCAAGAGACGACGCGGTCTCGCTTGGTGTGAAAAATACTTGATAATCGAGGGCGATACGGATCATGTTGAAGCCTTGCTCGGCGATAAAGCGGACATCTTCAGCCGTAAAGAAACGTTGCCGCCATGTCTTCATGAACTGCTCAGCATACACTGCATCAACGGTATGAGCAATGTGTGCCTGCAGTCGTCTTGGGCGGTCAATCGTCCCATAACTATTAATCATGTAGCCTTCAATAAGCAACCAACCCCCGATGCCGACACCACGAAACACGATCGGCCGGCCTTCAGGATCAAATATTTGTGTGCCCAAAGCATGACAGTAACCGGTTTTCATGACTTGAGCGCCCCTTCAGCGATGCCGCTGACGATATGCTTTTGGATAAAGAGATAGACAATCATCACCGGAAGCATCGCCATAATCAAAATCGCCAGGATTTGACTCCAGTTGGCGCTATATTGTCCAAAGAGCGCTTGCGTTGATAACAGCAACGTATGCTTCTCACGGTTGCTGATCATCAACAGCGGCAAAAGGAAATCATTCCAAATCCACAACGTGTTCAGGATGACAATGGTATAAGTGATGGGCCTGAGCAGGGGGAAAACAATCCGAAAGTAAAGCTGCAACCCATTGCACCCATCAATCATCGCGGCTTCTTCAATCTCCCTTGGGACATTTTTCGTGAACCCGTGATAAAAGAAAATCGCCATCGGTGAACCAATCCCAACATAGATTAATGCCAACCCCCACAAAGAGCCTTGGACTTTCAGTTGATTGGCGACCCTGACAAGACCGATCATGATCGAATGAAAGGGAATGAGCATCGACAAGATGAACACCACAAACAGCGCTTGACTCAGACGGGTTTTCGTTCTCGCGAGTTTGTAGCCTGCTAAAGAAGACACGAACACGATACCTGAAACGCTCAAAACCACCAAGAACACCGTGTTCATCAAACTACGCAAATAGTGGGTTTTCCGGAAAACATCGATATAATTGTTGATTTGCCATGTGGTGGGCAAACTGAGAATGTTGGTATAAATTTCACCATTGGTCTTAAAGGAATTCAGCACCGCGAGCAACATCGGTGTCAAGGTGATGATCGCCATCACCAAAAGAAAGAGCACAATGAGCAGACGCCCACTCAAGGTTTTGATGGTTTGCCAACTCACAGTTCCACCTCTTTTCGTTTCATAACCAGTAACTGCACACACGTGATGACCATGATGATGAGAAACAAAATCACGGCCTTTGCACTCGCATAGCCATAGCGGCTGCGCATCGCGAAGGCTTCTGTAAAGATATTGAGAGAGACCACCTGCGTCGATCGTCCCGGTCCACCGCCTGTCAGCGCGTAGACCTGATCGAACACTTTAAACGATGAAAACAACGAAATGAAAATACCGATAGTCACCGCATGCGCAATCAAGGGGCGAACGATATGCCAATTGATCTGCCAATCGTTAGCACCATCAATTCGGGCATTTTCAACGAGCGCGCGGGGAACGTTTTGCAAGGCGGCGATATAGATGACCATCAAATAGCCGACACTGCCCCATAGCGACAAAATTAAAATGCTGTAAAAGGCATATTGCGGATTGCCGATCCATGACTGCCCGAGTATGGCGATACCAAACGCATTGGCAAAGAACGGAAAGGCCCGCGTGAAAATAAACAGCCAGATGAAGCCCCCAACAATCATGCTAATCATGTTGGGAAAGAAGAAAATCGTTCTAAAAAGGCCTTTGCCGCGGCGCAAGTTCTCGATGATGATGGCCAGTATGAGCGCCAACGCATTTTGCAAGATGACCATGTATAGCACATAGCGCAAGGTGAAGCGTAAGGCGCGGTGAAACACGTGATCGGTGAGCAGTTCCCTATAATTGGCGAATCCCACATAATCATATGTGGGATTCAGACCATTCCAGTTTGTTAGACTGTACCAAAAACCGCCCACTGCTGGGTATAACACAAACGTACCATATAGGAGGAGTGCCGGGAAACAGTAGAGCAATAAGCTGCGGTTTTTGCTTGACATATTAGGCGTCCTTGCGCAATCAATCGACGGCGCTACGCCAAGCGTTATCGATCGCGTCGATCACTTGTTGGCGGGTTTTGTCGCCTAAGTAGTATTCTTGCAATGCGACCGCTGTTTCATCGGTTACGCCAGGTGGCAAGGGACGTTCGAGATATGCTTTACCCGCTTCGACATAAGTCATTGCTTCATCGATCCAGGGGAATGTCTCATACTCATGCACGCTGGCAAGCGGGGCAAACTTCAGACTACTGAAGAGGTCGCTTGAATGTTCTGGATCGAGGATGAAGTTCAACAGTTTAATCGCGAGATCCTTGTTTTCAGAAGTCGGTGAGACACCAAGTGAGGTGGAGGTGCTCAAGTTGATCATTGTGGTGCCTTCGTTGTTCGTAACGGGCAAGGGTGCAAGACCGATGTTCATGTCGGGATTGACTTCGAGGATACTGCCTGACATCCACGGTCCTTGAACCCACATGGCTGCTGCGCCGTTCGCAAAGTCTGCAGAGCCGGATGCACCACCAGTTTCAAACGCTCTGTCGGTGCCGTTGGCCATAATCAAATCGATAATATCAAACACCTCGGCGATGTCCGCATACGAACCTGTGCCAGCATTCATGTTGTCGATGAAGTTCGGAGCTTCTGAGTTTACCATCGCACCTAGGGCAAGGGCCATCATCAGCTGCGGGATCCATGACTCCTGAAAAGCGAGGAGGAAGGGGGTTTGATCATTTTCTTGTAAAACACTGACGACATGTTCCATCTCACTCAAAGTCTGCGGGGGTGTCAAGTCGTATTGGGTGAAAATATCCTTGTTGTACAAGTAGCCCCAAGCTAAACTTTCAAGCGGTAAGGCCAAAATTTTGTCGGCATAGGTAACCGACTCGAGGACGCTTTCAAAGACAAGGTCGGTGAAGGCAGCATCGCTCAGGTCGGCCAGATAACCTGCTTCATAGTAAGCCGGAATGTCTGCGATCGCATGCAAGGTGTAGACATCGGGCGCATCATTAGATGACAGTCTTGCTTGAAGCAGTTGTTGGGCAGTATCGCTGCTTGCCATCTCAAGGTTGACCTTGACTTTGATGCCTTCTTCTTCAAGCATCTTTTGTTCAAACAACAGGAAATACGCTTCAAACTCTTCTTGGAACCTTGGGAAACTCATGAAAACATTCAGTTCGATGGTGTCTGCATCACCACGGGTACCGCACGCGGAAAGCGCGAGGAATGAAACCAACATCATGAAGGAAATTAGCATTTTTTTCATAATCAAGCTCCTTTGTTTTTGGTTTCAGTATACCGCTAAAGCGCTTCCAGTACAGTACACGATATTGATGAGAAAATTGGATTATATTGATATCTAGCCTCGGTATTGCTTCGGTGTCATACCCGTATGATTTCGAAAGACGCGGTGAAAGTATGGAGCATCGACAAAGCCCGACATCATACCGATGGTCGCCATCGACAAGCTACGGTATCGGTTGAGCAGCCCTTTGGCATGTTCGATTTTCTTGCCGGTGATGTAGGCTTGCACACTCGTCCCGACTTCTTTTTTGAACAGTCGGCTCAAGTGTTCTTTACTGATGTGAAAGCGCTTGGCCACATCCGCGAGGCTAATGGTTTCGACAAAGTGGGCATCAATATGTTTTTGCACATCGAGGATGTTGATCTTGTGGTGGACTTCCTGATGGATGAGGTGGTGCAAGATGGCGGTCAGTCTTTCTCGCACATCCGCCATGTTGAAATGGTCGACATGGATTGGCAAGGCTTGATTAGGCTGGTGTTCCTTTTCAAGCTTGTGGACAAAGTGCATGAAGTCTTTTTCGATGTACGCTTTGAGAGCGAGTTGGGTGTTTAGTGAGGCAACCAACGCCTCGAGTTGGTCGACCTGAAAAGCAAGTTTTGTGGCGTCTTGGGTACTTAAGCTCTTGTAGGTGAGATTCTTGCACTCATAGTAACGTGTCAAGGTGTTGCTGAGATCCTCATGGACGAGAATTTGCTCAATATGATGATAGTTTTGCCGTTCATGGATAATGTCGAGTGCTCGTGAGACGGCCTTTTCAAGTTCCGCCCTAACGACAGGCTTGAGCAAATAATCGGTCGCTTTCGTCTTCAAGGCTTCGTGAAGATAGGCGTAATCCTCATAACCGCTCATGACAATGATCTCAACGGCATACTGCGCGGTGCGTACTTGCTTGAGCATGTCGGCACCATCGAGTCTTGGCATCCGCATGTCGGTAATCATCAAGTCAACCGGCCGGGCAGCCAAGATGGCAAGGGCGGCTTGGCCGTCGCCGGCTTCTTCGATATCTGAAAAACCAATGTCCCGCCAAGGCAGTATTTTCCTGATCATGGTCCGACTCCAAATTTCATCATCAACGATGAGTAGTCGCATTGGTCAAGGCCTCCTTTGGAAGGTGCAAGAGTGTCGTGATACCGCCGGTGCTTGCTGCTTCAAGGCGGATGCCATACCTAGCCCCATAAAGCAGTTTGATGCGTGCATCAAGGTTGGCAAGACCGATACTGGGGAAATCATCCTCTAGCAAAACGGTTTGTCGTGTTGTGCCTTTTTGCAGTGTGTTGTTGATGTCATCAAGTCGATCGGGACTGATGCCGGAACCGTCGTCAGTGATACGAATCATCAAAGATTCACCTAAGGCATGGTCGATGGTGATGCCCATGGTATCACGGCCTTTCGTGAACCCGTGACGAAATGAGTTCTCGATGATGGGCTGCAGTGTCAGTTTCGGCAGGCGAATCCGTTGGACTGTTTCAGGGACATTGATGGTGAAGTGCAACGCCTCACCAAACCGGAGCTTCTGGATGCTCAAGTAGTCGGCAATGTGTTCGATTTCATCGTGCAACGTAACTGCTTCTTTGTTGATTTTCATCGAATATCTGAGGATTTGGCTCATTTTAAGGGTGGCGTCATAGATATCTGGCGCCTCGGCATGGAGGGCCATACCGCTTATCATTTGGAAGGTGTTGGCGAGAAAATGGGGATTGATTTGTGCTTGCAGTGCCTTGAGTTGGGCACTTTGCATAGCGATTTTCGTTTCGTACCGTTCCCGTACCATCTTCGACATCGCATCAATCATCTGGTTGTAACTTTCTTCAAGCAGTTTGAGCTCATCATAACGTTTGGTGTCTCCTTGGACATGGCTAAACTCGAACTGTTTCATGTGCGAGACCAGCTGGGTGATCGGATCGGTGATCCGGTTTGAAAGCAGGATGGCGATGGGAATCGTAATCGACAATGACAATAAGATAATGAATCCGGCGATACTGATCATGCGGTTGTTGAGTCCAGTAATCAAAGCAGCATCGACCATGGCGGCGATGTAGACGTCTTGACTTGGCACACGGCCCGACCAGATATAGTGATTTTCATGGACCATCGGTTCAATCGACGTCCGCTGACTGTGGTGGATGAACACCGCATCAACGAGCTCCACTGAGGGGGCTCGATTGGCGGTAATCAGGCCACTCGATGAAAACAGCATGAAATCAGTATCCGCACCGAAAATGTCACTGAACTCTTGGAGAAAGCCCGGCTTCAACTGTAAGACAATCAAACCAAGCTCCTGTTGGGTTTTGAAATCATTGATGGTATGATAGGCGACCAGATGTTTGTCAAGGGTGGCGTATCCAATGCCGACTGGGGTTCCCTGAAGCGGTGCATAGACGTGGTTATCAGGGAGAAATCGTCGGGTGAAACCCCGCTCGTAGTCAATCGACACCATCCGGTTTGATGCGGTGGCGATGACGGTGATGCTTGAGACGATATTGGAATTTGCATAGAGGGTGTTCCGCAAGACATTTTCTGTTGTTGTCGATAACCCTGCTGGATTGTGAATTTCCGCAAGCAATGTATCCTCAAGATGCAAGGCATACATCACATCCCGCAGCTGGCCGGTATGACTTTTCAAGTGTTGAGACGCCCAGGCAATCTTGGTTTCATTTTCTTTCAGGTTCGACTGAATCTGATCATCGCTGACAAAAATCAGCGAATAGACAAGAAAGGCGACCACCGGTATGATGGTAATCGCTAAAATATTTGCGATGAGTCGTGAGCGAATACTTTTCATGAACATCCTCCTTGATGCAGTCATATTTTCTTTCACCCGGTTCGCACTTTACACGTTTATTATACCTGTCAGCGCCCCTGTTTGAACACGGTGATTGATTTTTCTCTAAAAATGGTATGACATACCGCTGTGCCGGTGATTTTACAATCACCAGTAATTGAGATGAATCACGAAGAAGGGAAAGATTGACGATGACGTTTTTAACAAATGCTGTTTATTTGTAAACACCCGTGATAAAATTAAATCAACTGGTGACCCAGAGGTGCCCACCTATGACGACAACATGGCAAGCAATAGACGACCACATGAAACAGGCTGAGGACATGGTGCCTAAAACGGTCCCAAAAACAGGAGGAAGCCATTCATGAAACGATTATGTTTACTGTTTGTCACAGTCGTCATGCTCAGCCTCGTTTATGCTTGTGATCCCGCTACACAAGAACCTCAGGTGACACTTGTCAACATTACCATGGAAACTTTGCCAACGACGACATCGTATGTCCAACACGAAGCACTTGATTTAACCGGTGCGAGCATCCGGCGCCACTATAGTGATGGCACCAGTCATGTCGAAGCCGTTACGCCCGACATGCTCAACACTGTCGACACGTCGCAAGTGGGTCAAGTCACCGTGGTGGTCACGGTAGAAAAAGGAACAGCCTACGCAAAGACAACATCCTTTATCGTCACGATCACGCCGGCTGAAGAGAACCCCGATGCACCGATTAAAATCATCTTTGACAGCCAGGGTGGGTCGGCCGTCGCATCGCTTCGAGGTGATACGGGCACCCCGGCTGAAGCACCCGTACCGCCCATACGCGAAGGGTATGTGTTTGCGGGTTGGTACACCCATATCGATGCCCTTGAACCTTATGTGTTTACGAAACTGCCCGACGTCGCAGTGACCGTGTATGCCGACTGGGGGACAGCCGGCTTGTCCTATGAAGTCATATCAGACACAAACACCTTATTGGTATTCGCAGAAGATTTGGAACACCTTGTCCAAGTTGAGATTCCCAAACGGATGGACGGGCTGCTTGTCACAGACATTGGCATGGGTGGTTTCGCTGAGATGCCCGACTTGGCCTTCGTCAAGCTCTCGCAAGCCATACAACATATCGGTGGCGCGGCATTTTACGGAAGTTCTAGCTTGACCCATTTGCATCTTCCTGCCAGCGTTGAGACGTTGAATGATACAGCCTTCCTATACACCTATGGTATGGAGACATTCACTGTGGACGAAGCCAATCCTCACTTCAAGACCATAGACGGCATCTTGTTCAGTAAAGACGGTAAAACCTTAGTTCGCTACCCAGCCGGACGCGACACCGTCACCACCTATGAACTCCCCAATCATGTCGAAGTGTTATTTCCCTATGCATTTTCAGGTGCTAACGCCTTGACGGAAATCATCTTGAACGACGGTCTCAAGACCATCAGTTGGCACACATTCTACGAAGCGCGTGGTCTGGAAAGTATCGCGATTCCTAACAGCGTCACCACCTTAGCCGGCTATGCTTTCAGAAGTGCTTCAGGTCTTAAATCGGTCACATTCGGAAGTGGCTTGGCCTCAATCGGTGCAAATGCATTTTACAGTTGTAATGCACTGACCGAGGTCACTTTGCCGCCCAACATCACCTTTATCGGCTATGCCGCCTTTTCCTATGCGTACAATCTAAGACGTGTTGTGATTATGCGTACCAGTACAACAGATTTGGTTCAAGGGTCGCTGATGATGTTCAACAACACCCCCACAGACTTACTCATCTACTTTGTCAATGAAGACACCTTGAAGGCGTATGAAACCGCACAACACTGGTCCGGTCATAAAAGCAAGTTCAGGATTTTGAACGATTGAAGCCTTATGGCATTGTAAAGACGCCCGAGCGCTTGTGTCACGCGCGGGCGTCTTTCTTTATCCATAACTCTCGATCATCTGACCATCAAGACGTGTTTACTCGATGGATGGGGGCAACAACAACCGCTCAATCACGTGGATGACCCCATTGGTCGCAAGAATGTCCGCTTCGACAATCACAATGTCATCCACAGTCACCAACAAACCACCCTCTGGTGGTATGACTGTTGCCACAGTCACCATAGACATGCTTTCCATGACTATTTGTGGGAACCCTGCATCGACGGCGTCGATCAACTCTTGCTTAAGGTAAACAGTGCTCGAAAGATGGTGGTTCATTACATCAACCAAGGATAGCGTTTCAAACAAATCCTCAAGTTCGACCTCCATCTCTTCGGCCAAAGCATAAAACGCCGCATTCGTCGGTGCAAAGACGGTATAGTTGAACCAAGCTGCACCAAGTAGTGCACCATGACCGATATCTTCAAGATACTTGAAGAAAATGGTGTGCTCTTCACTCAGTGATAAAACATTGAACAGGTTCAGTTCGAGCCACACAGCAATCAATGTCATATTGTGTGTGATGGGTGATTCCATGTCAAACAGTTCAAAGCCATCGATGCCCCATCCTAGAAATAGATAACCATCGCGAACCGGTTCTTCAACGGACAAAACGGCACCTTTCATCGTTTCAATGACGACATCGGGATCACCCAAGCCCGTGTTAAATGTCACTGTCAGGGCCAGTTGATTCCAAATCAAATCATAATGCCAGGCCCGTTCATCACCTTCATAACCGGGATAATACTTGAGATAAATCTCATAGGCGCTCAAACCAGGCACGCCTTGCACACCCGTATCGCCTTTTTCTCCAGGGTCGCCTTGGATACCTTGTAGACCCGGATCACCTTGAGGACCTTGCAGACCCGGATCACCTTGAGGACCTTGCAGACCTAGTTCTCCTTGAGGGCCTTGTTCACCTGGTTCACCTTTTTGACCTGGGTCACCTGGTTCGCCTTTAGGACCCGGATCACCTTGTTCACCTTGAGCACCATCTATCCCTTAGGACCTGGATCACCTTGTTCACCCTTAGGCCCTGTGTCGCCTATTT
>RECF01000057.1 GCA_007694145.1 Acholeplasmatales bacterium
GAAAAGATTACTTCTTCGGCCTTGCTTGGCAGTACACACATCACGTTTGCTGAACCGACCTACAGGGTGTTGAACTGTCTTGAAGACGGGTCTTGTGAGGGCGGTACTCTCATCATCGCCGATGTCGCTTGGGGCGGGATTATCTTGAAACTTGATGTGAACCAGTTCGAAACCTTTGACGGACTGGCTCTTGAAGCCCTTTATTACTGGCTACAACATGAAGCCGATTTAGAGTATTTCGATGTCACCTTGTCTCTCATTGAGATTGATTTGCTTACACCACGTGTTGTGATCAATCCTTGACGATGTTCCCCGTCCTATTTTGACTGTCGTATTCTTTAAAACAAGACCAACCCTTATCTGCAAAGCACCTATTTCTTACATAAAAAAATCTCACCCGGTCATGCGGTGAGATTTTTTACGTCTGGGTACTTTTTTAAATAGACTAGTCGTTCAAGCGATAGCTGTTTAAGCTCGCAGCGGGGATGGTGCGTTGAATCGTTTGGCCATCAGGGGTTCTAAACGTAGCGACCTGAGGATGGGCACTCGGATTCCAGACAAGGGCATGGACATGTCCATTGTCATCTTGGTAAATCGAGGCGGCTAAGACATCATGGACATGCATGCCATACTCGATGTTGCGTTGACCAAACGCATGCAGACCGTGAATGAGATAATACGTTTGGGCCAAATCGCTTGGATAGTCATCCTGTAAAATCTTGTTCGCATCAAACAGACTGATGGCGCGGGCTGGGTCAAGCAAAGCCTGGATGCTCCACATATTGGCAAACCATGTATCGACGACCTGGTTTTTCGCGCCTAGATACGTGCTGTAAATCGTATTTAGTCGTGCACGTTCAAAATCATCAAGGGCATAGCTTGAGAGGTACTCGCCGTTTGGCAACCACTGGATGCCGTAGATGAATGTCGGGTTGGCGCCAAACCAAGTGGCGTAGTCGTATTTGCCACCCCAGTAGATGCCGGCGACTTGAGCATAGCGACTGTAAGGTTCTGGGAAGATGGTTTGTTCATAATCGAAACGGTATGTTTTTGCGTGGTGCAACTCATGGACAAAACCGTAGATGGCCGCATCTTTCAATGCTTGATCATCGGTTGCAAGCGCCCAAAGATAACCACCCAACCAGCCATTGAGTGCTTCACTGGTTGATTCGAGGTTGTTGCCTTCTGCAAAGGTGCTGAACCCGTGGGCCCACGTGTGGCCACCCCACGCATCAAACCCGCGCAAGTAGGCAAAGGCGTCATCTTGTTTTTCCGGATGTAAATAATCCCGCACCATCATCTCAACCACGTCGCCATACTCATTGATGAATGATGGATCATACATGGCCAAGACACTGGCAGCGTAGACAAAGTAGCCGTGTGTAAAGGTATGGTCACTCAGTTCGGTCGCGGTTCTGAAGTCGTTGTTCGAGTAGTACACGGTGCCCCAATTTTGATTGTAAAATAAGTACCGTGTATCCGTCTGGCCTGCATAGCTGAACCAATCTCTAAGCAAAAAGCGGAGCCGGCCAATCAGTTCGTGTTTCAACGTATCCTCACCGATTTGATCGGCGATGATGATGCCTTGCGACAATGGATACAAAGCTTTACTGTTCCAGTAAGGACCCGGATCATTTAAGAAGTTCATCGGGTCGTTGAGGTCGGTCCGCGTCGTCAAATCTTGCAAGTAGTCCCGCATGGTCGAGGCGCTGAAGGCGGCATCATTTGGTTTAGGCATGGCGGGAATCACCCCATGGAAGGGAAGCACTGTTTGAAATGCCGCCCCCTGATACACTTTAAGCAGACCGCGCACGGTGCGGGTTGTATAGTTCGTCAGGGTTAAATCGCTGCCTTGATAGTGATGCGGCATTAGAAACTGGATGAGCGGCTGTTCTGCCGCACCTGGTTTCAACGACTGATAGCTGTTTTGATAGGTGGTCACTACGTGGCTGTTTTCCGCATCGACGCGGTAAGAGACGTCCCCTTTTAGCGGGCGGTTGTAGGCGTGCTGATGATAAAATGCCGCTTCAGAGAGCGCGTTGATCGAGGCGATGGAGAAGTAGTTTTCGTTATTGAGTTGCATGCTGATGCGGTTGTTCAATCCGAACGGATGCCCAGCGTTACTAAAGGTGAAGGTCGAATCTTCCGGTGTGCTGATCAAGAAGTATCGGTCGGCATACGTCGGCTGACCAACCTGAGCCGGACGCGATGTCTCATAGCCGACATGCTTTTGAACCAGTCTGACAATTAGGCCCGCTCCCGTATGACTTGTACCGGTAATACGGGTGCCGCCTACGCTGTAAAACTCATAATGCGAAACCCCGTTGGCCGCAAGGGTCAGGTTGGGGGATGTTTCGTTGGCGACGGCCGCATGCACATAAGGTGATCCTTGCACATAGGTCAGTACCATATGGTCGACGAGACTTTGCGGGTTGCGCATCGCCACGGTCACGGAGGTGTCACTGTAGTCGACGACCGTCGTGCGGTATGATGAGACAAGATCGGTGCTATTTATAAAGAGATCGGGCAAGGCAAGTGAAAAATGGGCCATGGTATTGTAACCTTCAGGGTTCCAATACTGCACAAACCCGCTGCCAGAATGGGTGAGTTCGGCGCCGAGGTTTGTAAACGCGGCGCGGTATGGATTGGTATAAAGACCATTTCCACCACCTTGGTTTTGCACGAGCAATGCGGTCCACCATTGATTTGACGGCACGGCACGGCTCAATAAGTGCGGTTCGATATGTTGGGGATTGACGGGATGTTCAATCGTTGAATCCGCTCCCCTCACATAAGAGCCTGCACCAGCATCGACTACCTCACGGGTACTGGGCTGCTCTGGAACGGGTGGTTTGATGATGGCGCCTTCGACGACTTCGATTTCACGGGCGATAGAGAGCTGATCCTCGCCGTAAGTCATCGTGTAAAGGAGTTCGTATGACCCGGGTTTGCCATAATGGACATTCCCCGCTACGTGTAGATGGTGCGTGATGTCTTCATCATAGTAGTCGGTGATGCGGACATCTTTTAATGGATTGAAATATTCAAACTGTGTGTGGGTGGTATCTTCAAGACCTTCTACCGTGCCAATCGACAGGATACGATCGACAGGTGGTACTGGTACACCGCCTGGACCATCTGGTGTCTGTTGGCAGGCGACGAGGGTCCCTAACCAGGTGATCAGCAGA
>RECF01000004.1 GCA_007694145.1 Acholeplasmatales bacterium
TGGTGTACACTGTCGACGGTGTCAAGCCACGTGGGGAAGAATGGCGTGGTAACACCTTCGTTTTTCAAGCCGAGATGTTCTAATACGCCACCACCAAGCACCACATCGGCAATCGGAAAGTTTTTCTCGGCAATGAGACGACTCCGTAGGTTTTGACCCGCGAGTTCGACAAACTCGACACTGAAACCCAGATTCGCTTCACTGATTAACGTTTGTAGGCGGGTTTCCCGGCCTCCTGATGTCTGGTTAGTATACACGATAATCGCATCGGCCATCGCCGTTTCATCGCCGTTATCATCACCAAACCAGCCACAAGCAGACAAGATCACGATCATGGTGCTCATTAATAAAGTAACCATTACTTTTTGTTTCATCATATTATGACTCCTCGATTTTCAGTCTTGAAAAGACCGGATAGTGATCCGACAACCACCAGCGGTCCTGCCAGCGATCGTGGATGATTTGTGTTTCTAAGACATCGAAATGAGCAACCGAATAGAAAATGAAATCGATGGCCCTGCCTTCTGTACCACCATTGAATCCATGACTGGTGCGTCCATGGACATCAAAGGCTGGACTGAAAGGTGTAAAGGTATCCATGAAGCGGTGATCAAGATCGGTGATGCCGCGCATGTCTTCAGCCTCAAGGAACATGTTCAAATCACCGGTAAAGATGACCGGTACATCCCCCACATCAAGCATCAAGTCGACAATCAGGTTCAACCCGTTGCGACGTGCTTCGCTTGAACGGTGATCAAGATGGGTGTTGAACACATAAAATTCAAACCCTTCGGCAAGTGATCGCAGTTTGACGTAGGTGACAATCCGCGGATGGGCTGAGTCCCAACTTTTCGATCCGCGCACCTCTGGTGTCTCAGACAGCCACAGCGTATCGCCTTCAAGCAGTTCGTAACGGTCGGCACGATACAAGATTGACACATGTTCATCCGTGTTCAAAAACCGTGACTCACCCACATCGGCCCATGTGTCGCCAAGCGCCGTCATCAACTCTTCAAGTTGCCATAACCTCAGTTCCTGTGTGCCGACAACATCGGCATCGTACCGCGCGAAGGAATCGACAATGCCCGGTTTGCGACGCGCCCATGTATGCACGTCATCTGGACGGTCCTCCATTTCAAATCGCATGTTATACGACATGATGTTGAGGATGGTGTGGTCCCGGTCATCCGCGTCATCTTGATCGCTGTCGCAAGCAACAACCATCACACTGACGAAAACCAGACCCAACAGCATCAGTAAGCGCTTACTTATTAATAGGTGAAACGTATTGTGGGAAGTGGTCATGATGCGCCTCCTTGTTTTAGGGATTGCATACACTATAACATAATTTTTGATACGTATCAATATTTATTACAAAAATTTAACAAATTCTTGTTTTTCGAGTACAATGGGTACAGGGCCTTAACTACCACACACCCTTTATTATAACCATTATCCCCAATCGACTCCGGTGAAGATGCGGTCAATCCTTCATTCGGTCAGTCGTGCGCATCACGAAGGAGGGGTCGTCATGCCGACCATGAAAGACATTGCCAGACGGGCCGGGGTGTCCTATGGCACCGTATCAAACGTCCTGAACAAGCGTGGCAACGTCAGTGCCCGTAAAATTAGGCTGGTTGAAAAAGCAGCCGAAGAACTCGGCTACTCAATCCATGAAAAAGCCAGCGACCTCCGTTCAAACAAACGGGGCGACATCGCCTTTGTCATTCCGACCCTTGATGATTTCAAGTTGCGGAGCCTTTATAATCTCCTGCGCAAGAAATTGGCCGGCTCTGATATCCGGCTCAATGTGTATATCACCGATTTCAATCCCGTGCTTGAAGAATCCTACGCCCGCCTTGCGACCAGAACCCACCAGGTCTTAATCGTAAACAGCTGCCTGCAAAAAGCGGAGAGTCTTTACAAAGCCAATGCGTTTTTAGACAGCACCCTCATCTTTATTAATAGCCGTCTCAATCTCGAACAAGCCAATGTCTATCAAATCAACTTCGATTCGCGTCAGCTTGAAAAGGATTTACTTGATTACTTAAAGCGTTGTGACTGTAACAACGTCCTTGTCTTCGCCGACAACGACGTCTTCGCCGATGATTTCATCAACATCGAGCAAATCAACTACGTCAAGTGCTCACACCCCTTCAACCTGTCCACCGCGATTGACTTGCTCAATGAACGAAGTTATGATGCCATCATCGTGACCTCCACCGAAAAGCATCAAAGCATCGTCTCCGCCTTGCAGATTCTCAAGAAACCGCATGTGCCGAACCTGTTAACACTTACCGCGGATGACATGGATTTTGACAGCACCAGTGCCCGCTACCACATCGACTTGAACCCATGTGTCGAGCACATCGAATCAATCCTCCATAACAGCGCCGACACCCACCACATCAACTTGCCGTTCAGCGGCTTTCTCAATGTCGCGGCTGAACACCCTTTGCGCGATCACATCCGTCTGCTCATGATCGAAAGTCCTGCGACCACCGCCCTCATTAAAATTCTCCCCTACATGGAACAGTTGCTCGGCTTCAGTATCCATGTGAATGTCATAAAGTACAATGAGTATGATCGTATTCTCGCTTCCGAAACCCAAAACGACTTCGACCTCATCCGCATCGACATGGCCTACCTGCCTGAAATCGCCGGCAAAATCTTCAAACCCCTTGACGGCACGTTCAAAACCTTGACCGACAAAATGATTAAACCCATCAAAGAATACACCGATCACGGTGACACGATGTATGCCTTGCCCTTTGACATCGCCTGTCAAGTACTTATGTATCGTAGCGATGTCTTAAACAACCAACGAATCCGCCGTGAATACTATGAGGAAACCCGTCAGGCCGATGTCGTCCCGACCAACTATCAAGACTATAACAGTCTCGAAGCGTTCATCGAAACCCATTATGGGGATATCTTCAAAGGCTCGACCGTTTGCACCGGCTCAAGCATCACCTGCGGCAACGAGTTCATGATCCGCGTCAGCCACCCGCGCATCCTCGATGAACACGGTCAGCTTAGACACACTGACAAAGCCGTCGCAGACGCCTTAAAAAGCTACCTGAAGTCCGTCAGTAAAAATAACGCCAGCCACCGGTTTTGGGATGACGTCATCAAAGAGTATGCCGAAGGCCACACCGTGATGTCCATCGTCTACTCAAACTA
>RECF01000003.1 GCA_007694145.1 Acholeplasmatales bacterium
AAGAGGACGACCACTCGCGATCACACCAATCACCGTTTTTCCGGCACTTTTTGCCTCTAGCGCCTCTTGATAGGCCGCTTGATTGCCAGGGTGCGCTAAGCCACCAAAGAGCGCGGGCTGATTCGTATCACCGAACCATTCGGTATAGGGGACTTCTGTAAATACAACGATGACTACGTCAGCGGCTCCAACAGAGTAGACGATTTGCCCCGCTTCATCTTTAATCCGTTCTTTCATCGCATCGTAGATCGTCTGCCCTGTACCAAAATAAACCGCATCGGTTCCTTGCCAGTGAATCGTCCAGCCGCCACTCAAGTAGCCAATGTTGTGATGCGCAGGACCGGTGAGATAGACAGCTTCACTGCCTGTGAGTGGCAAGACCCCTTGATTTTCAAGCAGTACAAAGGATTTCGCCGCTGCCTCACGGGCCAGTTCTTTATGGGCATCCGTTGCAAAATACGTTTCAGCATCTAAGCGGTGAAACGGGTCATCGAAAAGGTTGTGTGCATATTTTACTCTCAGAATACGACGCACTGCATCGTCGATGCGCTCGATGGTGACATCACCACGATTGGCAGCATCGACAAGTATGCCATGGGCCGCTTGCCAAGCATACGGCAGCATCAACATGTCAATACCGGCATTGACGGCTGTGACGACTTGTTGGTAAAAGTCACCATGTAGTTGATAGATGGCATTCCAGTCACTGAGCACAATGCCTGCAAAGCCCAGTTCTTCCTTTAAGACTTCGGTGATCCAGTAGTGCGAGCCATGCATGCGCTCGCCATTGAGTGCGCTGTATGAGATCATGATGGCAGAGACGCCGCCTTCAATCGCTTCAATAAAGGGTGGGAGATGCACAGCGCGAACGGCTTCTTCACTCATGATCGCATTGCCTTGGTCTTGACCACCTTCTGTCCCGCCATCGGCTACAAAATGTTTGGCCGTCGCTAAGACATCATGCGCTTGCAAGCCTTCAACATACGCACGCACAAGATTTTGATGAATCGCGACGTTTTCACTAAACCCTTCATACGTTCTGCCCCAGCGGATATCTTCAACAACACTCACAGCCGGTGCAAAGTTCCAATGGATACCAGTCACTTTCATTTCACGTGCTGTCGCCTCACCAATCCGTGTTATCAAGTCCGCATCGTTGGCCATGCCAAGATTGATGTTGTGCGGGAAAATGGTCGCACCGTAAACATTGTTGTGTCCATGGACGGCATCCGTCCCATACAGTAGCGGAATCTGACTGCTTGATGCGAGCGCTGCCGTTTGATAGCGTGACACCATCTCATACCAGACATCGACATCATCGGTGTAATGATGTGGGTGTGAGCCGCCACCACTTAAGATACTGCCAATATTATATTGAGTCACATCCTGAGGTGTAACATACTTTTCTTCTGCTTGAAGCATTTGTCCGACTTTTTCTTCAAGTGTCAATGTTGCAAGCAACGTCTCGACAAAATCTTCTGTCAAGCCGTTATCGTTATGGTTATCGTTGTCGTGGGGGTCTTGATCGTCATGGCCTGGTGGATCGTCAAGGGTTGTACAGGCAGACAGTGTAAAAACGCTTAACAATAATATGAAACCCAGCAATTTTTTCATGGTGTCCTCCTAGAATGCATTTGTCATAGTATACCATGTTTTCTTCTCCTGTTCAGTCGGTTCACGCCATCGTTTTCGCGTCTCGATGTCAAAATTTTGCCGCCTGTTCTCTTATTGTCTCCTTAAATTCTTGAAAAAACAGCTATCTTCATAGACTTTTTTTTCTAAAGCAACGATCTTTTTCATGTGCAAAGTGCCGACAATCGACCCATCCCATGTTATAATTGGCGTATAACAACCTTTGAAAGGAGCTTATGATGAAAAAAATTATTGCTATCCTTATCTTGTTTACTTTTGTTGGTATCATCTCCGCTTGCGAACCTCAAGACGGGTCACGCGTCAGTCGTTTCCTCCACACCAACCAGACTGATGCCTTGCGTCTTGAAGAAGACTTTGAAACTTCCTCCTTCCTTGAAGATGGCATCGGCCTCGTAGAACTTGCCAGCTGTAATTATGGCCACTCGACCAATTTTCGTGAAGTCGGTAGTGTAGGCGATTCGTTTACAACCCGCTATTTCGGCATTCGGGCACCACGCAACCATACCACCCCGCCAGAACCTTGGTCTTGGGATGTTGCTGATTATGTTTGTGGTCTTTTAAGCAACGCTGAGCGTATCGTACTTCAGGCTGACCCTGAATCAAACCGCCGAGACACTCACCAACGTTATTTGGTCTATGTCTGGTATGACAATGGCAGTGGCATATTCAGAAATCTGAATCTTGAACTGATTGAGCAGGCTTACGCGGCATATACTGGTGGTTCTTCATTGTATAACGAAATCTTTTTAACCGCCTGGTTTGATACCCAAGCAACCAACAGAAGAATCTGGGGCGAGGACGATCCCGACCCAAGAACCGGTGAATGACGATCAATCATTGAACAGAACGAACTCAAGGCTCTAACGATTGAAGTTCTTAAAGGCTAAGGACATCACAGACGATGTCTTTAGCCTTTATTTATTTATAATATCGGCAGGCTTGACGGTGATTCCCTGCTCTTTTTTTGTGACAAGACGCGCTTTTCAAGCATAGACATGCCGCCTAAGCACCTTGTCAAAAAGGGCATAAATATGTTAAGATTATCCATGTAAGTCTTTTTTTTATGGACAAAAATTCATAATATGGAGGTATCAGGATGAAAAAATGGTTGTTGTGTTTCACCACCTGTTTGATCGGCTTGATGGCATGGGGATGCGAAACAACGGGTCATGAAACGGGGGAAAATGGTGACCAGACCCCCACCTTGACGCAGTTGCTCGAACAGTTGGCAGAGGCCGACAATTACACGCTGTTTCATGAAACGATTGCACGCGATGGTGGAACGACTGTCTTCACGCATAAGTTACTTGATAACAAAACGTATTACCAGCACAATGATTGGGGCATGAGTGCGATGGAAGCGTACGTGCTTGAGGAAGACGGCGTCCATGTTCGCTATTCAAAGACATCTGCTTCAGAATCCTGGGGTAAGTACCCTTACACACCCAGTGCATCTAATTGGTTGTATGATGGGATCATC
>RECF01000059.1 GCA_007694145.1 Acholeplasmatales bacterium
GAGGGTGAAGGGCTCGTCCTTACGCAAACCGATACGCTGTTTGAACTCCCGTTCCTGCCTTTGACGGCAACGTTCCTCTTGATTTCAGCATTGTTTCACTTCATTATTGCAATACCTTACAAAGACAAATATGTGAAAGACTTAAAGCAAGGCATCAACAAACTCCGCTGGTACGAGTACGCCATCAGTTCTTCCTTGATGATCGTGCTGATTTCTTCGCTGTTTGGTGTCCGGGATATCGCTGTTTTCGCGCTGATTGCGCTGGCAAATGCGGCGATGAACCTGTTTGGACTCGACATGGAGTTGCTCAATGCGGGGTCTGACAAATCCAAGGAGAAAACAAACTGGCTGCCGTTCATCTTCGGCTCAATCATCGGTTTGGCACCGTGGGTTGCGATTGCTTTTTATATCGGTGTCAATCCGAACCTCGATCAAGTGCCGGGCTTTGTCTGGGCTATCTTGTTGACTTACTTCTTGGCCTTCAACACTTTCCCCGTCAACATGTACTTACAATACAAGGGGATTGGCAAGTTCAAAAACTACTTGTATGGCGAACGGGGCTACATCGTGCTCTCGCTCGTTGCTAAAACCATTCTCACTTGGCTGGTGCTCTTCGGCGCTTTCCAACCGTAAAAACAATAAGACCGTCATGCGTCCCTGCGGGGTGCGATGACGGTCTTTTTTTATGTTTTGAAAGGCTGGCTCACCGTTTACCTGACGGATTCAGTTGATAACTACAGTTTTCACGATGCAAGGTGAACCCGATGCTTTGGTAAAGATTCAAGGCCACGCAGTTGAGGTTTTCAACGACAAGTTGCACCGTGTTGACGTCTTCAAGCGCAAAGGTTTCCGCGATCATCGTCGTAATGAAAGGTTTGGCGAGATGCTGACCGCGATGGGCTTTGGCAATCGCGAACACTTCGAGGGAAGCCTGCGTACCTGTCACCTTGACAAGGCCGTAGCCAATCACCGTGTCATGTTGGTTGAGGACGTACACCGTATGGTCGGGTTGTTCGCGTGTTAAAGCTTCTGGGCTCAAGTACACATCCGGGAAGATCGCCGCATGCAATGTGCGCACCTGTTCTTTTTGATTCAGGCGCATCGGTTTGACATCGGTGTGGACTTCTGTAGCGAGAAATGTTGCACGTTCAAGCCGTAAAATGCTTTCATGACCTTTAAAAACGGCCTGCAACTGCGCCATCAAATTCAGGGTGTAACGACTTTGTCGGTCAAAGAAAAACTGATGGCGCGTCGTGTCAGGATAAGACAAAATCCAGTGGTCGATGAGTTCAAGACCCACCGATACATCGCGATGCTTGACATACGGCCCGGCTAGATCACACACATCGCGTGTTTTATCATAATGACCCACCAAAACACCTTGAACCTCTTGTGTGATGGCGATCCACACTTCACCCTGTTGAACGGCTGTGTCAAGTTCTTGCATCATCTTGCTTTTATCCAAACTCAAATAGCCGCTATAAAAACCGGTGTGTTGGCAGGTGTACACATAGTCGATAAGGGTTGGAAGATGACGCGGTTCTGCTTTGATAATCATGTCCTTAGACCTTCTTTCAGCCATGAGTGAACAGGGTCAATCAATCCTCTGGTCGTTTACTCAGAAGTATGATTCCAGACGACCGGACGGTTTGAGGGGTTCCAAGTGCTCACCCAGCCCGTGGGCTTAGATGCGTGCACGGTGTAGAGGGTGAGTGCATCGGCACCGAAAAAGGCCATATCACCAATTTCCATCACCCCTTCAGGTATATCAAGACGCGGTAGACTAGTCATCATGAACGCATACGCCCCGATGTGTTCAAGCAGGCTGCCCTCGGCAAACGTGATGGTTTGCAGTGCTGTTGTGTGCTCAAAAGCACCGGTATAAATATGGGTCAGTGGCGCAGGCAAGTGTAAGGTCTCAATACCTGAGTACGCAAAAGCGTGGGGCCAGATGATGGTGAGGGCGCTACCTTCAGCAAACGTCACGGTGTGCATGTCGGTCGTCATGGAAAACGCCGAAGAACCAATTTCAATAAGCCCAGCTGGAAGATGGATGCTGGTCAGGGCCGTGTTGGAAAACGCCCGGTGCGCGATGGTTGTAAGTTGACTGTTTTTAGCAAAGGTCACCGTTGTAAGCACACCCGCTTCACCAAAAGCCCACGTGCCGATCTCGGTGACACCCGCAGGGATCTCGATGGCTGTCAAACCGGCGCTTCTGAAGGCTGCATGATCAATGCGGTGCAACTGGCTGTTTTCGGCAAAGGTTACGCTTTGTAAGTTTTCCGCGCCGTTGAAGGTCTTTTGTTCAATCACTTCTAGTGTCTCTGGAAGTTCTACGCTCAAAAGACGATTTTCGTCCTTGAAGGCGCCGTTGGCGATTTGGGTGACTGTGCGTTGGTCGATTTCGGCTGGAATCACAAGTTCAGTCGGGCCCGCATCCGGTGAGAGACCTAAAATGATGACGGTATCATGACGGGTGGTGGCATAGCGGATGATTCCATTATCAACGGTTTCATCATAACCCCAAATGACCGTTTGCCCTTGGGGGTTCCAGTCATGGTGCCACCCCGAAGGTCTGCTCACATGATCGGTATAGATGACAAGTTCCCGTGACCCGTAAAAAGCATGTTCATCCACTCTAAGGACCGAAGCGGGAACATGAAAATGCGCAAGTTCGGACTGTCCAAAGGCTTCTTTTCCAAGTGTTTCAAGCTGACTGCCTGGTGCAAGCGTCACACGTCTTAAGGCGTCGGTGCGGGAAAATGCCCGCGCATCAATCCGTTTGACAGCTGCAGGTATCGTGACGTCCTCTAGAGCGCTTGCTTGGCGAAACATATCGGTGGGGATCACTTTGAGATAGCTAGGAAGCACCACCGTTACGATATAATCATGGTTCTTGAACAAGCCGGGTGAGATTGTCTCGACCGGATAGTCATCCATCGTATCGGCAAACGTGATGGACGTGGCATACCGTCCCAACTCACTCAAGGCTGCCACGTGGACGGTTTCCCGGTTCGCAAATACACCATAAAGCACTTCATCTTGCATCACCCATTTGACTTCAGCTGTTGCAAGTGTGCTTGCATCAAGGGGGGCTGCCACCTTGACTGCATCCGCCTGGCTTGATTCGATCAGCCCAAGCAATGGAAACTTGTGATACGGTACGATGGTGATCGGTCTTCCGGGAATTTGAACCGTATTTTCAACATAAATCGATTTTTCCATGAATGCCGTGCCAAGACAAGATTCTTCCACGACACGGGATGCGCTATAGACGACTGTATCGCCTGCTATGATGAGATCTTTTTCAAGCGTCTTGCACAGTCCCGGTGTCTCTTCAAACGCCACATGAATCGCCAAACCGATGACAGTGACGTCCTGATAAGTCGTCTCATGCACCAGTGTATCCAGCGTGACAATATGACTCACATGGTAGGCGGATTCGATAGTATACGGCATGGCTTTGAACAGGACTTCCTGTTGGGCTACAACCAGCAAATCGACCAAATAGGGTTCCAGTTCCACCAACGGTACGTCAGGGACCTCAGGTGGGTCTTGTGTCCCTTGACAGGCCAAACCTGCCCACATAAAAAACATGCAACATCCTATGAGTGCCCATCGTTTCATCTTCTGTTTCGCTCCTTCGTCTTGTCAATTTTTTTACTATGTTTGAGATGATGTACAGTACCAAGTGTCGCAGCAGCATGCCTTGTATTCCCCCTGATACACACCAGTAAAATTTTAGCATATCTGGATGCTTTCGTAAATATCAAAAAGCCACCCTTGCTTATTCTAGAAAACAACCAGGTGGTGTTACCCATGACACGTTACAGGGTGACACCTTCGTGACCGCGCTCAAACAAGACCATGGACCACCATAAAAACACGAAAGTTTGATGCGGCGTCAGCCAGGTGAATGATTAGCTTGCAGGGGTCGATGAAGGCACTGCTCTGCCCTATCAACGCGCGAGATTTTTGATAAAAACAGTTTGCCATGCCCTTGGGTCTCAAGTCGATATGAGCATGCATCAAGTGATCTACCCCGACACTTTAGCAAGTGCGATGGCGACAGTTCAGCGGAACGTATATCCTAGTCGATGATCCACTTGTTGCATAAAAAAAATCATCCCATGCAATGCACCAGAAAGCTGGTTGTATGCGATGATTTTTTAACGTCTATGCGAACACATCACTTCGAGGGGGTTTTCCGGTAGCTACTCAACTTCTGATAAAGCGGCGAATCAAGCATCCAGTCTTTCAGGCGTCGCTCAAGACTGACCGCAAAATACGAGGACGTATCCTGATCGACGGGACCGAAGTGGATAAAAATCAAGATTTCTTCAACAAAGCCGATGATGAAGATCACGGATACGATGCTTAAGAGCAACGTAGTGTTCATCATGAACGACAACAACATCATGAAAAAGACAAAGACGGCATTACTTCTTAAAATCATGGTATGCAACGTATAGGCTTTCTTGTACAACATAAAAGGCACGAGGAAACTCAAACCATACACGGCGAACGCCGCGATGAGGAAATAACGATTCGACAAGATGGCTTGCGGATATAGATAATAGAGAAAGTAGGCCACCGATATGTAGAAAAACATGTCCGCGACGGTATCGAGTGCCTTGCCAAGTCGGCTTACCTGGTTCCACTTTCTTGCGAGATAACCATCAAGAAAGTCCGTGGACCCAAGCACGGTGAACAACACAAAAAACAAAAACAGTTGTTCCCGCCACAAAAAGAGGTACAGCCATGGTAAAAATACCAAGCGGGACAAACTCAAGCTGTTCGGTACTGTCAGGACTTTCCGCATCACGTCGACCTCTCGTCTGGCACACGCCAAGGATACGCGTAGTGTAGCCGAAATCGATGGAAAAGTCAATGCGAAAGACTCGTTTGAGCGTCTCATTGACCAACCTAAGGTAACGTCTAGTGAACCTTCGCGATGAGGCGGTCATACAGCGTTTCAAACGGATCGCTCACCTTATGCAGCTCGGTATGGTCTTGATAATGCTTGATAACCGCAGATACGACATCCTCGTAGCCGACGCGTGAGGTATACGTTGGTGAGAGCGTGCGTATTTTGGTGTTGTCAAATACCGCACTCCATGTCTTATCGCCTAGGAGCGGTCCGGTCATCTCCGGCATGATGCTGGTGATGACTTCCGTTGGGATATGGACGATGTCGGCCTTGACACCCAATGCGTCAGCCGTGATGTGGGTCAGCGAATCCCATGTATATACTTTCTCCGAGGTGATATGAAAGGCTTCTCCATAGGCGGCTTGATTGCCAATTAACGGCACAAAACTGCGGGCAAAGTCGCTGCCATGCGTCAGCGTCCAAAGACTGGTCCCCTCCCCAGCGACGATGACCGGTTTGCCCTCGATGATTCGCTTGAGATGGGCATACTCGAATCCCCACCGCGCCACCATGGCCATAATCATCGTGTTGTTGTAGGTGTGTGAAGGCCTGACGATGGTCACAGGTATGTCCGTCACCGTCTGCAAAAACTGTTCACAAGCGATTTTATTGCGGCTATAGGACCAATAAGGATTTTCAAGCGGGGTGTTTTCAGTAATCGGGTACGCTTTGGGCGGTTTTTGATAAGCACTTGCGCTGCTTATGAAAATATACTGTTTGGTCTTGCCTTTGAACATGCGTATATCGCGTTCAACGTCTTGTTGGGTAAAAGCCACAAACTGGATGACCGCATCAAAAAACTGATTCTCAAGTAAGTCTGTCGATGCCGACGCATCACGAATATCACCACGTAGATGTCTGACACCTTTTGGCAAGGCTGTTACATCGTTGCCACGGTTCATCACAGTCAGGTTCATGCTGTGCTCAAGACACGCCTCGACAACAAATGTGCTGATGATTCCTGTACCACCGATGATCAATACATGCATGAAGTTTTTACCTCCTATTCCATTAAAATATTGATTGGGCGCCTTCACCCCTTAAAAGTCTCAGTTTACTGTAGTGTCGGCGCATATCCAAGCCTCAACATGGCAATTATCATGCGTACAAGCAATACGACGACCCTGCCCGCAGTACAGTTATCCTGAGACCTTCATCTTTTATCCTTGTTCGTAGGTATCAATAAAAAACGTATACAGCTAACTCAGTGACCAACAAACCTTTAAGAAATCAACCCGTCGTCTGCCAACTTACTATAACAGTGGCTTCAAAACCATGTAAGCATATGATTTCGCCTTACATAGGATCAATGCATAGTAGACGAACATCACGTCACTCGCAAACGCCCAAGTCACTCAAAGAATGACTCACCAGGATACTTTAAATCCCAAGCCGCCCGCAATCCATCCATCAAGCCCAACATATCAAGGGTCGTCTGATGCGGCATGACGAGACTCTCAAGTTTTCCTGCTTGCAGACAGGCGATGACGTCTTCGATTTGATACTCGAACCCATTGATGCGGTGCGGCTGCTCGATGACATCAACCACGGTGTCATCCATATCGTACAGTATGGCTTTTTCCAGCGCCCAAAACAGCGGCATATGCAACTTTCCTTTTGTGCCGTAAAGGGTCGCTTCAATCGGTGCCTCCGAATCAAATCCCGCCGTGAGTCGCGCGGTTGCCTTGTCGTATTGAAAGGTGATAACTTCGCTTAAATCCGCGCCGGTGTGATGTCGGGTGACCGTTGCATCAACGTGTTTGGGAAGCCCGAGAAACACATGGGCAAAGTTGATTGGGTAAATACCGATATCAAGCAAGGCACCACCGCCCAAAGCTAAGTTGAAAAGACGACTTTGATCGGATAACTTATGGTCTGCCTTAAACGAGAAATTCGCTTCAAAATGCGTCAAATCACCCAAAGTACCTGCTTCAACATGCGTGATGGCCTCACGCAAAACCGGGAGAAACCGACTCCACATCGCTTCCATGACAAAGACCCCTTTGGCTTTAGCCCGCGCAAACACTATCTCAGCTTGATGGCGGTTCAAAGTAAAGGCCTTTTCACATAAGATGGCCTTACCATGTTCAATCGATGCAAGCATCTGCTCATAATGAAACGCATGGGGCGTGGCAATATACACGCAGTCGACCAACGGATCTTTAAGCATGGCCTCATAGCTGCCGTAAGCCACTTCGAATTGAAAATCCTCCTTGAATGCCGCAGCTTTCAGTCCATCTCGGGAGGCAACCGCGTAGAGAACACCCTCTGTACCGTGCATCGCTTCAGAAAAGGTTCTCGCAATGCGACCGGCACCGAGTACACCAAATCGGATCATACACTTACCTTGCATAATAAACACAATGCTATTTACTATACTTCCCTTTCTTTTAACATGAGAGAACCGCGCTAATATGAACAACCAACACGCCAAGCAAGTTTGCCAAACACTTTGTCATGCGCTGGCTGCTCTTTATTATCAGGTGTGTCATGACAGGGTTGTTCTATAGTATCGCACAACCATTTTATCACAATGAAATGCGGATGTACAATGACTTCCAATCGTTGCACTTCAATTTGAAATGCCTTTAACTTTGTGATATAATGACCGTTAAACGCATTATAAACAAATGTCGATAATTATGGCCCATCGACTTCCAAAGGGTGGTGAAACGATGCTTAGATACATCCTCATGCGCGCATTATGGCTTATAATCGTTTTTTTTCTCATCATTTCTTTGATGTACATCAGCGCCAGTGTGGCCCAATATCGCGTTTGGACACCACGACGCATCCCCATTCGAGATTACATCCCCATCGTACGCGCGCGCTACATCCAGCACATGATTAATATCATCACGTCTTGGGACTGGGGCTATGAACGGGGTGACAGACCCGAGGCGGTCTGGTCTTTGTTGTTGCGGCGAGCACCTCATACTTTACGGATTAATCTCCTTGCCTTTGTGGTCTATATGACAGGGGGCATTGTCTTTGGCACGGTGGCCGCGCTTAAACAAGGCACGTGGATTGACCGACTCATCACTTACCCGATGCTAATCATCGGGGCGATACCAAACTATATTTGGGTCTTGATTTTGATGGTTTTTCTCGGTTACCGCTGGAACATTCTCCCCCCGATTCCACCTTCAGTAGAACACGGCGTCATCTTGCGTTGGAAGTCGTACATTATCCCGGTCGCGGCGCTTTCTTTCATGCCGCTTTCGAAGTTTATTGTCATGATGCGGGGAGAAGTCATTGAAGCACTTGATTCGGAGTACATTTTATTGCTCAAGACGAAAGGTCTGACCCGTGGGCAAATCGTTCGCAAGCATCTCGTGCGGGATTGTACCGTGCCGTTGTTGCCAGAAATCGCACCGACATTCGGGTTTGTATTGACGGGATCGTTTCTTGTCGAACGCATCAACAACATCCCCGGTGTCTCTAAGTTGTTGTTTGACTCCTTGTTCATGCCGGCGATGGGTGGTTGGACCGTCAACATCGACATCAACCTCACCGTGATGGTGGCCGCGTTTTATGTCTTTTTAGGTCTGTTGATGGTGTGGCTTGTAGACATCCTCTATGCCGTGCTCGACCCACGGATCAAGATGGGTTCGAAGAAGTGATTGACCCGCATTCTCTTGACTTGTCATGACGACCACACTCTAGGCTGACTTCTGTTATATCCAAATAAAACGGCTAATATGGCGGTAAACGGACACGCTCAACGGTGTGTCCGTTTGCTTATATTTTACCCATAGAGTGGTTGCACACCTGTTTTGGTTTCACTTTGCAAGGTCTGCTTAGAAAGCGACTTATATAAAGCTTTAAATCAACGCATCATGCGCCTGATATGACCTGTTTGATGGTACAATAAAACTAGAATAATAAGGAGGAAAGACCATGCAAAACCGACTGATTACGTTCAACCTAAAAATGGGCATCTTGCATCTTGTGCAAGGGACCGCTATTTTGATTCTCGCTTTGACTGTCGACACGTTTAAAGATTTCAGACCCACGATTTTTGGCCGCTTTTTTGAAGTGTTTGAAGACGGTACCTATGCGCCCGCGACCCAAGTTCTCTTTGATCTACCCTTTGGGGTGATGGTGGCACTGTTTTTGTTGTTGAGTGCGCTGTTTCACTTCCTGATTGCTTTTCCTTTCAAAACACAGTACCTCGGGTGGGTTAAACGCGGTATCAACCCCTTACGCTGGTATGAGTATGCCTTGTCGTCTTCATTGATGATCGTCTTGCTTGCGGCGCTTTTTGGCTTGTTGACGATTGAAGCAGTCATTTTGATTTTCTTAATCAATGCCTCGATGAACCTATTTGGTTTACTGATGGAGAAGATGAACCGACCTGATCGCAAAGAAACCGATTGGAGTGCCCATTGGTTCGGCTGGGTCGCTGGCTTGGCACCCTGGCTCATGATTTTAATCTACTTGTTTGGCAACAGCGACTTGTCACAACTGCCTTGGTTCGTCTTTCCGGGTCTGATTTTTTACTTCGTGACATTCAACTTGTTCGCACTGAATCAATACTTGCAGTACAAGAAAATCGGGCGCTGGCAAGACTATGCCTATGGCGAGCGCATGTACGTTTGGCTCAGTTTGTTTGGCAAGTCCATTCTGGCGTGGGTCGTCTTCTTAGGGATTTTGCTTGCTTAAAGTTTAAGCGTTCTTTCATGGTTCTTAGAGAACGATGTTTTGTCTTATGCATGCTTCCTATAATCAAAAAGCCATGTTATCCGGGTTCAGGCTGGATGACGTGGCTTTTCATTTAGGATGATGCAAACTAGGCGAAAACGCACCGTTTCAGGCTTATGGTGACGACGATTGCATAAGTATATCCTCTAGACAAAGGCGATGGTGATTATGTGATGATGCGCTTGATCCAAACCTTCGTTGCGTGATACCTTCTTTAAGAATCGGCTTCGATGTTCATAACGGATACCAAGTCGAAGCGGCCGTAAGCTACTCGACATCCGGGCCTCGAACAATTCGAAAACCGATTATGCTCCAGGTACTCGTAGGTGCCGTTGAAAACGGCATCGCAACCATGACACTGCTCGCTGCCTCATAATAACTCGCCCCAAGCGCCTGACTATCACCAAATGAGTTTCTGAAGTCCGTCCATTCCCAGACATTTCCACTCATGTCATATAGTCCAAGATGGTTCGGGCCAAGCAAGCCTACCGGCCGTGTCATATCACCACCAGAGGCCCCGCGAAACCAAGCCACAGCACGCGTTGCCCCGATATCGTCCACACTCGTCAAAGCCCCACTGGCATAGTTACGGGGTGTCCAATACCGCTCACCGACTAACTCAGAACCATAGGTACTGGTTGTGTCGTTTTTCCAACGGGCCGCCATGTCCCATTCATACGGCGAAGGCAACCGATAACCGGGGTGGTTGGTTCGAACGACTTGCTCAAGGATGGCAATTTGACTGTTTCGGGAATCCCGGAGGATATGGCCAGCTAAATCGCGATAAACCGGCTCAAGCCCTTGATGTTCAGATAAAGCATTCAGCCAGACAATGGTATCAAACCACGATACTTTTGTCACCGGATGAAACAAAGCATGGCTGGGTGCTTGCCCGATGGCGCCACGCGAACCTTCCTGACCAAGGTTTTGAAAGTGATAACCTTCCGCCTCAGCCCAAATCCGGACGGCATACCAAAGCGCATAGGTGGTTTCTGTTTTCGCCATGTAGAACCCGCCTTCGACGGGTCTTGGCGTACTGTTGAAACCGGTGGGCACGGTATAGGTCACCCCTGCCTCACCGACCTGCACAAGCTCGGGGATTGGGATGTCTAACACAATATCAAAGACTGTTTCTAAAGACGCATAGTTGACGGTCAAGGTATGGGCTCCGGGACCGTTCAAGCGCGCAAGATCGTCCGCGCTGAACATGGAAGTTTGTAAGCTTAGCTCACGTTCTGTCCCATCACTATACGTCACAATCAAGATAATCTCTTCTAAGTTGAAGCGGTGATATGCGACAGTTTCAGGCACCGTCTCTGCTTTGATGGCAATCGTTGCAACGGTCGCTTCAACGGGTGGTTTGGTCTGCTCACACGACACCAACAGACCGACGCCAATCATCAAAACCACGCACCCTAGGAGTCCATTCAACCACCGAATCGTCTGGCTTTGGCGCTTTAAACATCGCATCAAAAAACACCTTGGCTAATCCTGTTTCGGAAAGAAGCCGTGTTCTGTGCACGCATCGTAGCTTACCCCCTTTATCAAAAGCATGCTATGCCTATTTTATCATGATTCTTGTAAAAAAAATAGTCCACCCCTCGCTTACCGCATGTTCGTGATTGATAGGTAGAATCGATGATTCGTTGTGGGACACTTCTTCTTCCATAAGGCATTAAAAAAGCATCCCGTCGGGTCTGACCCAACAAGATGCTCGATTTACTTCATGCTTATGCATAAGGCGCTTGATTTAGGTTTCAATACCCTCAGGCTAAATCACGTGTTTTGCGCATCAGGTGAAAAATGGACCGTGTATCTGGATCAACGTCACCATAAAAGACAAACATACAGATGGATTCGCTGAAACCGATGATATAGAGGATGATGATCGTGGCTAGATAAAGATTGGTATCTAAAAAGTACGAAAAAAACATCAGTGAATAGACCATGACTGCACACAGTCTTAAAATGTGCGTATGCATGATGATGGGCTTTTTTGCGAAAATAAGCGCGACAATCAACGATAAAAGAATGACACCCATCAAGAGATAAAACAGCGTCAGATGGGGTTCAATATACGTGGGATAGAGCATGTAGATGAACACTGCCGTCGAAATATACAACAACAGGTCGGCGACGGCATCGAGATCCTTGCCAAGGTTCGTCACGAGATTAAACTTTCTCGCAATGAAACCGTCCAGCGCATCGGTCGCGCCAATCACAAGATAGGCCAACAAAAAAGCAGTGCGTAAATCGTAAAGGATCAACACATACAAAAGGGGTAAAAAGAGAATTCGGGCGAGGCTCAAAGCATTAGGCACATTGATGTTCTTTTTCACGGTCTTCTCCTATTCTAGAGCATTATACCCATTATTTTAGCATGCGTTTGCAGGAGATTCCACAAAAATCGGCCACGACATGTTTAAAAACGGCCGCCCATTAACATCCCTTCCATGCAAACAATCCTAGCCACGTCGATCTATGGAGTCCGTGTAGTACACACACCACGTCAGGCTATTTTTTTATCCCACTGTAATTTCTTTCAAACAGGGCGATTCCGCGTTCACTTATATCTTTTTGATCTTCGTAGAGATGTTTGTAGTACATGGGTAGTTTTTTAAGACGAAAGTTCATATCGTCGATGTCAAACGCCTGTATATCAAAGTCATCAAAACCCGTCCAATCACGATAGCTTTCATACGCCTCACCGTGTTTTTGCTTGAATGCCTCGATGAGATCGAGCAGACCCCCGATACCGCCACAATCTTCGACAATCCCGTAACCAGACCCCTCAAGTACCCTAGGGAAGACAGTCCCGGGGATATCGCGGTCGGTAAACACATCTTCTAAGACAAGTCGCACCCACCAGTTATCACCAAAATCGTAGTTGAGACGCAACACTTCATCGATTTGATCGACAAAGAAGCGCAGCTTGATGCTTGAAGCATCCAAAAGGGTTACTTGTTCAGGGAACGGTGACATGTCGAAATCGAACAGGTCAGGTTGAATGGCAATGAATGTATCGCTGTACCGAAAGGGGTTGTGTCTTTGAGGTACCGACAAGCCTAAGGTTTCTGCTTTATCGACTTCGATGCTATAAAGGTGTGACGCCATCATTTCAAACAAAATCATCACCACATAAGAAAACCGGGACACGGTGACTTGATTGCTCACTTGAAAACGGCGCCAGATTTTCGGTTCAAAACCTTCTAATTCTGCATAAAACTGATAAATGGGATGACTGGCCATCTAAATTCTCCTCTTCAATTGGTCTCTTATTCCAAACACGGTGTCTGCGACCCTGTAGATAACCCTACCTCGACTTCAATCAGGTCCGGATCTAAGCGGTAGCGCACTTAACGCATGCGTCTACGTAGCACCATTGCCTGATACGGTTGTAAAACACATTGCGGCTCAAAGGTATCCATCGAGGTGTTGCTTAGCAAAATCTCATAGTCACCCGCTAAAGCTTCAGGTAGCTTGAAAGCCGTCGGCTTTTTCGCATGATTCGCCACCACCAGCACACACCGCGCACCGTGATCACGCGTGAACACATAAAGCGACTTGTGATGGATGAGATAGGGGGTGAAGCGGCCTTCGACAAGCACCGGTTCTGTTTTCCGAAGCGCGATTAGGTGTTTATAAAAGTGCAGGATGGATGTCGGCTCTTGCCATGCCTTTTCAACATTAATGTTTTCGTGATTCGCGTTGACCGCAATCCAGGGCTCATGCGTCGTGAATCCAGCACCTGGTTCATCCGTCCACTGCATCGGCGTTCGGGCATTATCACGGCTCATGGTCTTGAGTTTATGCATCATGCGCTTGTGGCTGAGTTTCAAAGTTTTGCGCCCAAGGTCATACACCGATAAACTTTCGACATCCCGGTAGTCTTCAAGATGCTCAAAACGCGCATTCGTCATGCCGATTTCCTGACCTTGATAAATATAGGGAATCCCCTTCATGGTGAAGAGAAGGGTTGCAAGCAGTGTCGCTGAGGCATGGTGAAAAGTTTGGTCATCACCAAATCGTGAAACACTGCGCGGTTGGTCGTGGTTTTCAAAGTATAGCGCATGCAATCCGTTATTCTCAAGTGCGGTTTGCCACTTGTATAAGATTTTTTTCAGTTTTTTAGGTTTGAACTTGCGCAAAAACCACTTGAGATGGTTGTCGACACCCATGTGTTCGAAGTGAAAGACCATATCGAGTTCTTGTCGATCTGGTGCAACAAACAAGGCCGCTTCTTCAGGGGTGACAAAGACGGTCTCACCGACTGTGATCAAACCGTGTTTTTGAAACACCTCCTGACTCAAGCGTTTGAGAATCGCATGGGTTTTCGGTTGATTCAAGTAATGTTCCTGTCCGACTAAGGCGATCCGCCACCGGCCATTGGGAAAAGCGGGATGTTTGGATAACAGGTTGATGACATCACAACGGAAGCCATCGACACCCAAAGCCACCCAGTAATTAATCATGGTCTTAATCGCTGCATACACCTCGGGGTTTTCCCAGTTCAAATCCGGTTGTTTGGCGTTAAAAAGATGCAAATACCAAGCGTCGGTCGTGGCATCGTAGGTCCAGGCTTTCCCCGTGAAGAATGAGGTCCAGTTGTTCGGTGGTTTATGCCCTTTTCGTCCTTTCCGCCAAATATAGAAATCCCGTTTGGGATGGTCGATACTTTGGCGACTTTCGATAAACCACGGATGTTCATCAGACGTATGGTTGATCACAAGATCCATAATCAGTTTCATGTCGTGTTGATGGACGACGTCAATCAATGCTCTCATGTCATCCATCGTTCCATAGTCGGGATGGATGGCTGTATAGTCGGAAATATCGTAACCGTTGTCAGCCATCGGCGACTGATAAACAGGCGAAAGCCATAGCGCATTGACGCCTAAATCAGCCAAATAGGGCACCTTTTCGATAATGCCTCGCAAATCACCCATACCATCACCACGTGTATCCTTAAAGCTTTTCGGATACACCTGATACACAATCAGTTGCGCTTTCTCTTCCTGCGTCACCCTTCTTCACACCACCTTTGTTTTTGTTTAGACAAGCGCACCTTAAAGAAGAGCTTGCCTTGTGTTTGCAGCCTCTTTGTGTTATCTTCGCAAATTATCATCTTATCTTCGGCGTCACCCGTCCCTATTCACGAACCGCCTGTTCGTCTAAATGATGTAAGACGGGCTTCAAGAAAACCTTTAGCGTATGTGAATTTCATATTGTAGTATCATGTACATCGTGACAAGCCGCTTCACATGAAACGCTGTTCTCTTGTTTATCGTTTCGCAACCACGACATGAACGCACGGCCTTTTTCAGAGACCTTGTGTCTCATGGCATCATTATAACAAGAAAAACCATACTGGTGCTACTTATTTTTTATGCAGCAACCCCTGTTTAAACGCCTAGGCTTGTGCGAAATAGAACGAACCCATCT
>RECF01000072.1 GCA_007694145.1 Acholeplasmatales bacterium
TAGAGCAACTGCTCTAGCTCGGTCAGCGCTGCCTGGTACTGCTGCCTACCGCCAACTGAAAAAGACACATCGCGCAAAACGTCATTGCCATTTGAACCATATCCAAAGGACACCTTGTCAAAACGGACACGCCCTGTTAAATCGACCTTGATGGCGTCATCGGCATTGATCAAATCGATGGTCGTATCGAAAATCTCATTAATCCGTGCCGCAGAAACGTCGGCGCGCGATACAAAAATCAGCATCATCGCAAACATCATCAGTCCAATTAGGATTTGTTGGCTGTAGGAGTTAAATGCCATCAAAAGGCCCACACGTGGTTCACCGAGATCATTGAAGAACGCCGGGGCTTGTGCGGGACCTTGTTGGAAATAATAGGCACCAAACAGGATAATCAAAGCCACACCTAAATTGAAAATCAAGGTTATGACCGGTTCAGCAAACGCCATGACCGCTTCAGCGCTTGTGTTGACTTGACGGTAGTTGTCGTTGACACGCTCAAACCGCTCTTTTTCATGAGGTTGAGAGACAAACGACTTGATCACTTGCGGTGCATTGGCGTTTTCCAAGACGACATTGTTCAAATCATCGAGGGCAACTTGCACCTTCTTGAAGCGTGGATAGGCAAAACGCATAATAATCAGAATTGATACCACCAAAATGGGAATCGTGATGAAAAAGACACCCGACAGTTGTACACTGGTCCAAATCGCCAGTGCCAAACCAATCACAATCATCATCGGTGCACGAATGATGATACGCAGCATCATCGTGAAGAACATTTGCACACGGACAATGTCATTGGTCGCATTGGTTATCAGACGACTGGTTTTAAGTTCATCGATGTTCTTGAAGGATAAGGTTTGGATCTTGTTGAACAGATCAAGCCGAAGTTCTGCACTTGCATGTTGGGCGATATATTGCGAACTGTACGTATTGAAAATCCCGCCAATCATCCCTGTGAGTGCCAAGCCCAGCATCACCAAACTCAAAAGCACCACATCACGTAAGGCTTGTTGTGGTAAAGCTTCATCGATGATGTCGCGCATGATATAAGGAATGTAAAAGCCGACAACGACCTGGATAATCATGGTCAAAATGGCGATGGTCATATGTTTCTTGTAACGGAAGGCATAGCGCATCAATCTGAATATATTACGCATCTCAGTTCATCTCCTGTAAGCCGGTTTCAATCAACCTTAGAAACCATTCATAATGTTGTTTCGCTTCATCGTGTGCTTGACGCTGTTTCAAGACGCCTTGTAGCATTTGCATCTTGAACTGAACAATGAAAAAATACAGTTTTTTGATACGTGATGCCTCAAGACCGGAAAAAACCGTTGTATCGAGGTGCGCTAACAACGTTTCAAAAAACGTGTCGCGGCGTTTGATATAATCTTCATACGTGATGCCGTGGTGACCGGTACTGCTGAAAAACTTGGTCAAGATTTTTTGATAGGGTGTCCGGGTCAAAAAGACGAGATCCCGGTCAAAAGACGAGCGCAAATAGGAGAAAACCGTATGGTGTCTGTCGCGAACGCGAGACAAAATCTCATTCTCATAAGCCACCAAGGCTGTATCGAACAAATGGTTAAACATGTCGTCAAGATCGTCAAAGTACTGATAAAAGCTCCCACGCGGAATGTCCGCCGCCCTAACGATATCACTGACTGTTATTTTCGATATGGCTTTGTTCAAAAAGACGGATTCGATGGCCGATTGGATGGTTTGTCGTTTCGGCTTGGGCAATTGATAAAATGTCGGCTTGGGCATGAAATGCCTCCTTTATGACACATTGTCATATCATGGGTTAAAAAGAAAACCTACCGGAGTAGGCTTACTTATTGTCTCAGTGTCCCATCGACACGATACAGTAAATAATCCAGTTCGTTTTCCTTAGCAAAGTCGATGGCTTCTTTTTGAGTGGTAAAGACACGATAGGCACGCTCCGCGTCTTCAGCGATGATTTGCCAGCCTTTGTCATGTTTTTTGATATGATAGCGGGATGCCGGCTTGTCGATTTTGTCTGGCTCGGGCTTTTTGGGTGCATCTGCCGGTTTTTTGCGGGCAAATGCCAGTGCGTCTTTGGCCGTCACCTTGTCAATTTCTTTTTCAACATCTTCAAGTGTGAGGTTGCGTGCGTCTTCTTTAAGCTGTTCGATATCGTCTGCGTTCTCTTGCGTGATTGCTGGTTGGGTTTCGGTAACCTCTTCTGTCTTCTTCTTAAGCAAGCGTTTGAACAAACTCATGTTAAAGCCCCCTTTTCAAAGAAAGATTATGATAGAAACATTATACCATAATTCGCCATAATCGCAAAGCGGGTGCTTGCAAAGTTATTACGATTCACAGGTGACAACAAACACCCATCAAAATCCAATGTTGTCGGGGTCAGGAAAATAGCGACGACCACGATTTCTCGCTCGAAGAACACGTAGATCGTCTTCTTCAATCTCGAAATCAAACACGGCTGCATTTTCTTCAATTCGCGCTGGGGTGACCGACTTTGGTATGATGATGAGTTCGCGTTCAATCAAGTAGCGTAAAGCAATTTGCGCCGCTGTCTTGTTGTATTTTTTGGCAAGTTGTTGCAACGTCTCATCCGCAAGCAGTTCTTTGACATGTGAAGACATGAGTGGGGCATACGCTTCAAGATGGATGCCGTGGACGCGACAAAAATTGAGCAGTTTTTCATTTTGAAGATATAAGTGACATTCGACTTGATTGACCTGAGGCATCACCTGAGCCGTCTCAAACAGATGTTCAAGATGGTGAAACGTGAAGTTTGACACCCCTATAGCGCGAATCAAACCTTCTTCATACAGGTCTTCAAGTGCCTTGTAGGTTTCGGCCGTTGATGCATAGGTTTTCGGCCAGTGAATCAAGTACAGGTCAAGATAACTTAATCCAAGTTTGTGAAGTGAACGTTGCAAGGCCCGTCGTGTCGCCATGTAGCCCTGATCGTCGTTCCACACTTTGGAGGTGATGAACAGTTCCTCGCGCGGAATGCCGGCATCGCGCACAGCACGACCGACTTCTTCCTCATTGGCATAGATGGCTGCCGTATCGATATGGCGATACCCTGATTTTAAGGCATGGTATACCGCCTTGTAGGCATCGTTGTCTTTGCTGCGAAAGGTGCCGAGTCCGACTTGGGGAATGTAAACACCATTGTTTAATTTTATTGATCTCATGTTTTGCTCCTTTGGTCAGTTTTTTTATACATCCACTCAAAGCCAGCGGCCTCGCTAAAACCTTCATAAATCAGTTTATGTCTATCGTAGACTTCAAGATGGACAGTGCTTTCGAGTGATTCGGGTACATCGAGCGTCATTTCACCGTGTTTTTGTGGTCCTACGAGTACGACCGGATGGATTTGGCGGGCCACCATGTGAATCTTGTATCGGCCTTTCTTAAGCGAAAACCAGATGGTGCCATCGGCTTGCTCGGAAAACTTCAGACGGGCAAAGTTATAGGTCGCAAGTACAAGCGTCTTTTGAGGCAAGTGCAGAATAAAGAAATAACCGAACTTTTTGAACAACAAGGTCGGCACTTTTCCACCGGCTAGACTGATGGCAACCTGTTCATCAAAACGGTTGGCCTGCAACCAAAACCAGCGTTTTGGAAAGCGACGACCATACGTTTTTTCCATGTAGCTTTGACCATTTTCTATCGTGATCGTCTTAGTGCCAAGTCGTACACTGCCCGCTACACGAGCCGCCATATAGATCACTTCCTGATAACACTCTAGCGGCAATGCGAGAAGTGGACCCATAGCACTTTTCTTTCCCAGTTCAACCGGATTGCTGATGGTTAAAGTGACCGATACATCCGCTTCAGACACATGGATGTGCTCTGGACTCAATGTTTGTTCACCAATCCGCACACACCCATCCTCAAAGGAGAATGATGCAAGGGGAAAGCGTAGATAGCGGTTGGTGCCGGCGACCGCATCAAAGATTTGCAAGAAGGCATGCGGGTCTTTGTGGAAATGTGTCTTGGCAAAGATGAGCGCTACGTTCAAACCTTGGGCTTGATCAAGAATGCGAACATACCAACCTTCGAAATAGTTACGCTTGCGTTTATCTTGCAAGGCAAAACGTTTCATGTTGTTCACGGCCCTTCTCTTCTAGCTTACATGGATATGTTGCGTCATATTATACACGAGAAAACCCGAAAGCACAATGTCACAGCATGCGCTTTCGGGTCATGTTTAGGTCTGTTGATCTTGGTATTGAAGCTCATAGAGATGGCGATAGTGACCGTCTTTGCGCAGCAGTTCTTGATGGCTGCCTTTTTCAAGAATGCGCCCTTGTTGCAAAACAATAATTTGATCGACATGTTGAATGGTCGACAGACGGTGCGCAACAATCAGCATGGTTCCAATGTTCATCATTTTTTTCAACGATTCTTGGATGAGCTGTTCGGTTTCCGTATCGATATTGGAGGTCGCTTCATCGAGTATCATGATGCGGGGCTTATGAACAAGTGTTCGGGCAAAAGAAATGAGCTGACGCTGTCCAGCTGAGAAGTTGTTCCCGCGTTCACGGACGCGTTCTTCGTACTTCTGCGGCATTTTTTCGATAAACCGGTGGGCATTGACATACTCACACGCCTCTTCAATTTCCGTTTGAGTGATGGCCTCATTACGCAGGCGGATATTGGAGGCGATGGTACCGCTGAACATGAACACATCTTGAAGCATTTGGCCGATAAAACTACGTAGACTGGCTGTTTTGATGTCCTTGATGTCGATGCCATCAAGTAGTATCTGCCCTTTTTGGATATCGTAGTTACGGGTCAGCAAAGCCAAAATGGTCGTTTTCCCAGCCCCCGTTGCACCAACAAAGGCGACGCTTTGCATCGGTTCAACGGTGAAACTGACGTCTTTGAGTACCCATTCATCTTCCTTGTAGGCAAACCAGACGTTTCTAAACTCGATGCGACCTTGAAGCTTGTCAAGTTCAATGGCATCGGGTGCATCGAGCACAGTCGGTTGATTGTCGAGAATACCAAAGATGCGTTCACTTGAGGCAAAAGCGGATTGGATGATGTTGAACTGCTCGGCTAGTTGTTGGATGGGTTCAAAAAACCGACCCAAATATTGATGAAATGCAATCAAAGTCCCGACGGTAATGACACCTTGTAAGACATTGAGTCCACCAAAGTAGAAAATAATGATGGTGGCAATCATGTAAAGCATGTACATGGTTGGTCGGTAGATGGCAAAAACGAGCAGTTCGCGCATAAAACTCTTCTTGAGACGTGTGTTTTGGCGATCAAATCCTTCAATCTTTTCGGCTTCACGATTGAAAATTTGAACAATCTTCATACCCGAAAGATGTTCCGCAAGAAAACCGTTCAGCCGGGACATGTTCCCACGCACCTGGCGGTACGCCTTACGAGAAAACCGTCTGAAGACAAAAGAGAAGAACACAATGAAAGGGATGACAGTCAGCACCAACAGACTCAACCGTACATTGAGCAAGAACATCGCGATGATGATCCCCGAAAGCATGAAGAAGTTCCGGAAGATGGTGACGAGTACACTGGTGTACATCTCGTTGAGTGTATTCGTGTCGTTGGTGACCCGGGTCACGAGTTTTCCTGTTGGAACACTGTTAAAGTATTCGATGTCTTGACCGGTCAGATGGGCGAAAATTTCCCGCCGGATATTATAGATGATACTTTGACCAGTTTTTTGCAAAATGATGGTCTGCCAATAGTTGAACAGGGCACTGAGCGCGATGGAACCCCCAAAGACGATGAGGTAAAACACAAGACGCGCCACCTCAATGGAATCGCCAGCAAGCACATCGATGGTCAAGCCGATGATGAAGGGTTCGAGTAGGGCAAAACTCACCGAAATAAGCATCAATACCAATGTCAACGCAAAGGCTGGTACAAATGGCTTGGCATAGGTAAGCAGCCGCTTGATGATTTCACGATCTTTGTACTGATGGAGTCTGACATCTGCATCGATATCGTACATTTAGGCCACCTCCGTCTTGTCTTCGAGTTGTTGGCGTCTCACCATGTCACGGTAAAACTCACAACGGGATTCAAGCTCGGCATGCGTGCCGACATCGACCACGCGACCTTCGTCGATGACAACGATTTTGTCGGCGGCTTTTATGGTTGAAATCCGATGGGCAATCATGATGGTTGTCTTCCCTTGGCGGATGGTTTTCAAGTTTCTCAAGATTTTCTCTTCTGTAGACGTATCTACGGCACTGACCGAATCGTCCATGATAAGAATCGGCGGTTCTTTGGCAAGTGCCCGTGCGATGGAAACACGCTGTTTTTGGCCGCCAGAAAGTGTTACGCCACGCTCACCGATAATGGTATCATAGCCTTGTTTGAACTGGGTGATGTTGTCGTGGACATCAGACAACTTGGCCACAGCTTCAATTTTGTCCATGTGAAGGGAATCCCGGCCGACACTTAGAGAGATGTTGTTCTTGATGCTGTCAGAAAAGAGGAATCCGTCCTGTGGCACATAACCGATGCTGTCGCGCACTTTTTTATACGGTAAACGCATGATGTCAATGCCATCGATAAAGAGACGTTCATCTTCGATGTTGTAAATTCTCAACAATAAATCGACAATGCTTGTCTTACCCGAACCTGTCCGACCGAGGATACCGACGGTCTCACCCGCTTTGATTTCAAACGAAATATCTTTGAGCACATCCTCTTCGGCATCGGGGTAACGGAAGTACAAGTGATCAAAACGGATATCACCACGAATATCGCCCGGGTCGACAACATCGACATCGACGATATCGATGGGCTCGTTGAGAATCTCTTCAATACGTTCAAGACTGGCCTTGCCTTGAGAACGGACGTTGATGATCATTGACAGGGCAATCATCGGCCAGATGAGCATACCAAAATACGAGATGAACGCGACAAGGTCACCCAGTCGGAACCGATCATCACCAAGATGGCGCGTCGTTTCAATCAAATACGCCCCATAACCGATAATGACCACGAACACGACACTGACAATCGCCGTAATCCCGACTTGCAGCAACGCAGAAATCTTCACAAACGCGATGTTTTTGTCTTTGGCATTTTGATTGGCCTTGAGAAACTCGCGCATCTCGGTATGTTCTTTGACGAACGCCTTGACCACACTGATGCCGGAGAAACTTTCCTGAGTAAAATCACTCAGTTCTTCAAACGCTTTTTGACTCGCTTTGAAGCGTCTGCGCATTTTGTTGCCAAGCATTAGGGCGAGCACGGCAATCAGCGAAAGTGGCAACACAAGAATCAATGTCATCTGAAGATGAAGCTGCCCCATCCGATAAAACGTCAGTGTGCCTAAAAACAACGCATCAATAAACATGATGAGACCCGGACCGATGGCCCGGCGCACGGCTTCAAGGTCGTTGATGAAATGGGCCATCAAGCCTCCGACTTTTTTCTCTGAGTAAAAACGGTTCGACAATTGGGTGCAATGGGTGAACATCTCATTGCGCAAATCATAGTCGATCCGTCGTGAGGCACCGATGATGCCAAAGCGCCAAAAAAAGCGTCCTAAGACGATGAACAGTGTGATCCAAGCAAGGGTAATGACGATATCGACAAGAAATGCCGGATCGGTTTGACCGAGTATGACCATTTCTTCAAGTGTGTTGACGAGCGTCCGAGTGATTTCCGGAATCATCAGCTGAAACAAATCGACGACGATGAGGGCCGCCGCCCCGATCAAAAACAATAAGGCATAGCGCAAATAGTACTTGTTGACGGTTTTCCCAAAAATCATGTGGCATCTGCCTCCTTGAATTTGTTGAACAGTTCAGTTAACTGTCGAACCTCAGTTTCAGTGAGTCGGTTGAAGATTTTTTCAACGGCACGCTGACTTTCAAGCACATTGGTTTTTGCCAACGTTTGCCCTTTTTCGGTGAGTGAAATATAGGTGACCCGAGCATCCTTCTTGCAACGGCGTCTGACAATCAAACCCGTTTCTTCGAATTTCTTGGCCATTTCAGTCACAGTAGGTTTCGATAGTTGAAACAAATCAGCCAGCTCGCCCATGGTGACTTCATGGTGTTTGTCTATCATCCGCAAGTACTCAAACTGTCGACCGGTGATGAACTCGCGGTTGTCGAGTTCCGCATAGATTTCCTTGCAACTGTCAAAATACATTTTCAAAAAAACATTGAACGATTTCCTGACGGTTTCCTGGTCCATGAAACAACCTCCTCACCATATAGTTAGGTTTCACCTAATTATTATACGTTCTTTTTGTCTGAATGCAAACAAAATCGTAAAAAAAATCAAAACCGCCCATAAAGCAGTTTTGATAAAACAGAGAGGTTCTCGTTTCACCGCTCAGAGGCGATGAAGTCGCACATATCTTCAATCATCGTTTCCGGAACATCCGTAATCGGTGAGTGGCCCGCCTTTTGATAAACTTTTGTAGTCACATCTGGCAAGACTTTGACTGTTTCGGTAAACATCGATTCGGTCACGGCAAGATCGTGGGCACCATATAATGCTAAGACTGGGCATGTTATGCGTTCGATGCTGCCGTCGCCTTCTGAAACACCATTGTGTTCTTTGGACATGTTGAACTGCATCAAGGCCCAATCGATATCAATCAAATTGCGTTGTTTCATCGTTTCGGCAATGAAACGCTTGAAATCAGCTTCTTCCGGTAAGCCGGCATTGTAAATCGCCGCCGCCCATATTTGCTTCATCAAGGATGTGTTGTTCTGCTCAAGGGCCATAGCCACCGGCACGACTTGCACAGGATCGGCAGCCATCGCGGCTTTACTCGTATACTGCTTGCCGGCAATCGGCTGATAGTTGGCATCTTTTTCAAAGATGGGAAAGCCTCGATACGATCCTGATGCAATCAAAATAAGTGACTTGACGCGATGGGGTTGATCGGCCGCAAAACGCATGGCGACCGTGCCACCGGCACTCCAACCAGCCAAATGGATGGCATCGATTTTTTGCACCTGCAAAAACTGCTCAAGATCCTCCGCCAAGTCGGCGATGCTTTCAATTGGGGTGTGATAGGTACTGTCACCAAAGCCTCGCATGTCCGGTGCAATGACATGAAACGTCTTTGCTAAGCCAGGTAAAACTGGGCTGTAATGGACACCACTACTCATGTTGCCATGAAGCAGCACGAGTGTTTCGTTGTTTTGATCGCCGAGTTCAAGATAAGCAAGTGTTTCACCACTTGGTAACTGACACTGTTTCTTTTCCATAAACGCACCCTCCTTCAGGGTAAAGGATATGACTGTTTTCGGTCAAGTATGAAGCCCAGTATGCTCGACACAAACAAATCGGGTTTTTCGTACATGCTCGCATGACCACAATCATCAAACACAATAAGCTGCGCACCCGGAATAAGGCGACTGATGTGGACTTGTTCAAAAACCGGGGTCAAATAGTCGTGTTCACTCGCGACAACCAGCGTTTTCGCTTCAATCTTAGGCAGTTCATGCTCGACATCATGGCTCTCGGCGCTGTCGGTCAGCCGAATCATCGCATCTAGGAAGGGCGCGTGACCAAAGAGCGGCAACAGTTTTTCTTTACGTGCTTCCATCCAAGCCAAGTTTCTCGTATAAAAATCCGGTGAGTAGATAAAAGGAATGGTAATGTGGTAATACGCTTCTGCATCGCGTGTTCGTGCGACGGCGTTCCATCCATGGCCAATCGCCTTGAGCCAGGGTGAGGTTTTGGCAACGGCATTGAAGAGAATCAGTCGGTCAATCCGTCCATCGCGACGTGCGGCCCACTGCAAGGCAACCGAACCCCCGTAGCTGATGGCGGCTACATGCACACGTTCAAATTTCAAATGGTTCATGAGACTTTGCAACATGTCAACTTGCAAGGCTTGTGAATAGGGGGTGTTCATCCGCGAAGATTGGCCTTGATCCAACAAGTCGACACGCAGTAATCGAACATGCGGGGTAAACGCATCGACGAACATGTCCCAGCTTCGCGAAGACATCATAATGCCGTTTAGCAAAACCAAAATCGGGTGGTCTAGGTTTCCGTCGAGCTCATAGTGGATGGTGTAGCCTTTGAAGTCAAAGGTACCCATCAGCGGATGTAACCGATAACTTTGGCTTCTTCTTCAAGCATGACTCGGAAATCGGGATGGGCAATCGCAATCAAACGACGTACACGTTCTTGAATTGTTGTACCGCGTAAACGGGCGACACCATATTCGGTCACAACATAATCAACATCATTGCGTGAGAGGCTGACTGCCGCACCGGGTTTCAGCGTCGGAACGATTTTGCTGATGACGCGGCGTTCGCCTGTCAGAGGATCCTTGGCGTTGGCTGTTGAGTAAAGTGCAATGAAACTCCGTCCATTTTTCGCACGTTGCGCACCGGTTGCCGTGTCGGTTTGACCTCCCGTCCCGCTGAACTGAACTGTACCAATCGATTCGCTGCAACATTGCCCCGTCAAATCGACTTCAATCGTGGTATTGATGGAGACTTGATTATCATTTTGACCAATGACCATCGGATCGTTGACATAATTGCCATCAAGCAACATCACCGCTGGATTTTCATCTAAAAAGTCATACAGTGCACGGGTTCCAAGCGCAAACGCGGCCACCATTTTCCCGCGGTGTAACGTTTTTTTCTTGTTTGACACCGCACCACTTTTAAACAGCTTCATAAATCCTGTCGTCAACATTTCCGTATGCACGCCAAGATCTTTCTTGTCCATCAGTGCCAATGCAACCGCATTGGGGATTCCGCCAATTCCGAGTTGGATGCAGTCACCGTCGTGGATATGATCGGCAATATACGCACCGATTTTGCTGTCCTTTTCGTTAGGCTCCGCATCGGGTAGTTCCGGAACGTCGTAGTCGACGTTGACAAAATAGTCAATATCACTTTCGTGAACCTCAAGGTCGCCGAAAGTCCTCGGCAAGTGAGGGTTGATTTCAAGTATCACAAGATCGGCATGCTCAAGCACATGCTTCTCATAAACATTGGACAAAGACAAGGATACAAAGCCATGCTTGTCCGGTGGTGTGGCATTCCCCACATAAATATTAGGCCGCACGTGGTCAAGCCGACGTTTGCCTGCAAAATGAAGCTGATTTGGGATGAAGCTGATGTTGCCGTGTTTGAAAGCACGGCGCAAATCGGCTGAAAAAAACCAACTGTTCACCGTGAACTTATCTTTGTACTGAGGGTCAGTTAAATATGCGTAAGGGTACATGGGTAAGCAATTGTCGACAGTCACCTGTTGAACACGGTCGGCAACCTCATGAAGACGCATAAAGAAAGAACGCCCTTCACTTGCAGCCATCCCCGCAACAATGTGGTCCCCATCCTTAACAAGGTCAAGTGCTTTTTCGAGTGTTATCATTTGTGCCATGGCAGTGACTCCTTCCGTAAATGGGAGCACGAGCGGTGCATCGAGCACCGCTCTGCTTCCTCTTATGACGCTTGTTGTACTATTCGCCTAAAATCGATTCAATGTCGTCAATTTCGCGGATGTTGATCCACTCATAAACAGGATTCTCTTCTTCATCTACGCCTACGGTTGCTTTAAGCAAAGCCATGGCTTGTGTCCCAACACGGCGTCCGTTTGCAAAGTCAACGATACCGCCGAAAGGAATTTCTACCGGCTCACTTTCCATCGCTGCAATGAAGCTATCCCAAGTCAGTTCTGCTTCTCCGACGCGTTTCAAGCCTTCTACAAAGAAGTGTGCTGCAATCCAACCCGCCATGGCAAAAGCATTGGCTGCCCATTCAGCATCGACAGTTGTCGCAAAGTCCCAGTATGCATCACTAAAGCCCATTTGGCCTTCAGGGTCCATGATGTCAATCCATGCATTAGCATAAAGATTGAATTGTTCAGAAGCTACTTGCTCACTAATATCAGCGATGAAGGTTGCATCAGCGCTGACATAACTTGTGAAGACTGGCAACGTGTTCCCAGCGGTATACAATGCTTGAATCATGATTTTCGCTGGCTCTTGGTTTGCCGCAGCAATGATGGCATCAATCGACTCATCGTTCACGAGAACGTTGGCAGCGGCGCTGTAGTCAAGCTCACCTGGATCGACTTCGCGACTTTCCACTTCGATACCAAGAATCGCGGCACGGAGTTCAACGCCAGCAAGAATACCTAGACCGGCATCATCATTGGTATAAAGAACACCAATTTTTTCAACGCCGTACTCAGCGACTGCACGTGCAACCATAACTTCACCTTCAGCGTCAAAAATAGGCTGAACAGGGAAAGATGCGCGCTCACCACCGGTAGCGTCAGTGTTGAAGAGCACACGGACACCTGTCGCATAATACACACGCGGAATACCGATGGTATTCAGGTACTCATGCGTAGCACCAACAGTTGGGGTGCCGAAGTGACCGACAAGCGCAAACACTTCATCTTCTTCTACGAGTTGTTGAATAAAGCTTGAACCAAGTTCGGGATTGAACTCATCGTCGTAATGAACCCACTCGATGGTTCGACCATTGATACCACCGTTTTCATTCACGCGTTCAAAATACTTCTGAATCGCATGGTTGAAAGGAATACCGACAGCCGAGAATGGACCTGATGTGGCCGCAGCGTTACCGACGAGAATGGTTGTGTCTGTGACGCCTGGTGTTTTGACTTCGCGGACACCGCATGCTGCAAAACTAAAGACTACTAAAGCGAAAATCAAAGTAAGAAATACTTTTTTCATGTGTTACTTCCTCCTTATTTTTTGTTTCTATGGCAAGTTCGCTAAGCGAACGTGAACCCTATTTTCCAAGGTAAGCTTCAACTAGGCTCTTATCTTTTTTCAAGAGCGCAGCCGGGCCTTCCCGTACAACCTTTCCAAGCCGTAAAACATAAGCATAATCAGCAATACTAAGTGTTTGCAAAGCGTTTTGCTCAACGATGAGCACCGTGATGCCTTGCTCATTTAAGCGACGGATAATCTCGAAAATGCTTTTAACAATCAAGGGGGCTAATCCAAGTGAGGGCTCATCTAAGACCAATAGCTTCGGAGTACGCATGAGCGCACGGCCGATGGCTAACATTTGCTGCTCGCCACCTGATAACGTTGCCGATACTTGATGCTTACGCTCCTCAAGCACTGGAAAGAGTCGGTAAACCATTTGGAGATTTTGACGCATCATTTCTTGTGGTTTAAGTGTGATTTCTATATCTTCAAGCGGGATGTCTCGACCGCTATTTGCCGCCGCGTCAATCAGTTTCTTGATTCGTTTGGTCTTCGCTTCTTCATACAAATCACCAATTTTCACTTGACCCTTTTCAATCGTAAATGCACCGATCATCAAGTTCTCTAGCACCGTCAAATCACTAAAGAGACGTCGGCCTTCCGGTGACTGGACAATGCCCTTTTTCGTGATCTTTTCGGGTGGTAACTTGGTGATGTTTTCTCCGTCAAACGTCACCGAACCCGCTGTGGCCGGAATCAGCCCGGATACTTTTTTTAGTAACGTCGTCTTGCCGGCACCATTGGAACCAAGAATGGCGACGATACTGCCAGACTTTACTTGAAGACTGACGCCTCTAAGCGCTAGAATCGGGCCATATGAAACATGGAGTTCTTCAATGTTGAGTAAGACTTCACCGGCACTAGGGGTCTCATATTCTGGCAAATGTTCTGTGTTTTGACTACTTTTTTTCATCGCTGTATCGGGCATGATCAGTCATCCTTTCCGAGATACGCTTCTTGAACATCCGGATGTTTCTGGATGTTTTCAGGCGTATCCATGGCCAGAAATCTACCGAAGTTAATGGCACAAACGCGGTCGCATATGTTCATGACGAACCCCATGTCATGTTCAATCAACAAGACGGTGGCTTTAAACACATCGCGAATCCGATGAACGATGGTTTCAAGTTCATCCGTTTCCGAGTCATTCAAACCGGCGGCTGGTTCATCAAGAATAATTAGGCGTGGTTCAGACATCAATGCCCGGGCAATTTCGATTTTTTTGCGGACCCCGTAAGGCTGACCGCCCGCGTAGAAATCCTTGATGGGCAGAAGATTGAGAAAATCGAGTAAGCGAATCGCCTTCTCTTTAAGACGTTTTTCCTCTTTCAAAGCTGGAAAACGCAAGATATGATGAATCAGGCCTGTCTTGAACTGGCTGTGTGCACCGACTAGTACATTGTCGAGGACACTGAGGTCGGGAACAAGCTCGACGTTTTGAAACGTTCTCGCAATGCCTTGATCAATCACGCCCGTGACAGGAATATCACGTAAATCAACCGTTTCTCCAGCGCGTGATGTAAACAAAATATTACCTTCATAAGACTTGTAAAACTGGGTGATGCAGTTGAACACTGTCGTTTTTCCCGCACCATTTGGGCCGATAAGACCGACAATCTCACCCTCATGGATATCAAAACTTAATGCATCAACGGCTTTGAGACCGGTAAAATACATCGAAATGTCCTTGAGCGAAAGCAGTGTCTTAGGCGGTGACCCGGCGACGTTAGTTTTCATGCTTGGACACCTTCTTCTTGTTGAGCTTCATTTTCAGCTTGTAATAGCCTTTCTTCAAATCGGTTGGCAAGTAAACCAGTCCGTTAGGATAAAACAAGATAACAAATATAATTAGCAACCCACCGACAATGAAGAAG
>RECF01000016.1 GCA_007694145.1 Acholeplasmatales bacterium
AACACGGACCGGTGCGTGTCCGCAACCACATCACAACAATCATCGGTTTATATAGGGGTACGGCCTGGTACCATCTATTCAGAGATGAGCGCTTGCTTGTTGCGCAGGATGGCCTAACCGATGTGCAGATCACCCACCCGGAAAACTGGTGGGGAACCCTTTGTCTTGAGGCGCATGATGCAAGCAGCTGTGTCTTTGTCGAGTCGATGGAATTTTATCATCTCACCACCCATAGTGGACAACTGCATTATGTGAGCAGTCCGGATAACTTACTTACTATCCATGGTCGCATCACCCTTGATGTCACCCGTTTACACTTCGACAGACTGACATTCAGCACCTATCTTCTCAATGACCTCAGTCACCTGTATTTACTTGGCATCGCATGTTTGTTTGTGCCGCTCATAAAGAAACAACCCAAGCGTGAACCGCACTAGCTCCATCTTCCTCAAAGAGACTATTTCACCGTTAATATAGCTGGATTTTCCCGATTCCACCACCAAAACTTCATAGACTAAAACACGATACAACCCGCTATGGTGCATTGTATCGTGTTTTAATTATATAAGATAATCTATGCCACTACGATGCGTCTATGTGGATGGCCACCAAAGTACGATGTCGCTCAAATCTTGATGCGAACCTTTAATCAGAACTATACTGACTTGAACGGAAGCAATAGCCAGTCGGTGTTAACGCAAGGTATGGACACAATGGGACCACAATCTAAAATCCTGGAAGTGTTTTTTTGTGTACCTAAGTTATTTATGTGCGATAAGGTTCGGGCGAGATAATCTCAAACGTATTTCTCTCAACACGCAAAACGCCTTCATCTTGCAAGGCTTTCAAGGTGCGTCCGAGTGCACTGCGGTTGACATTGAGCGTATCGGCAAGCCGATGACTATACCTCTTTGACATTTTTGAATATCAAGATTCCTGTAGCGGAAAGGACGTAATCGTCCATGACGATGACGCCGACGATTTTCCTTGACGTATCGATGCGTGTGTATGACATGGTTACGCGCTACCCCGAAATCAAAGCGCTGATGGCCGAACTCGGCTTCATCGACATCCTGAAGCCCGGTATGCTCAAAACGATGGGGCGCATCATGACGCTTGAAAAAGGGGCACGCGTCAAAAACATCCCGCTAGACGTCCTCGCCCGACACTTTCGTAAGCATGGTTTCCTTCTAACGAAAAAGGGTGTTTCCATCCACTTAGAAACACCGTAGTTTTTTTACCCCATGCGAACACGGGTGCATAATACAACTTTTATCTAACACCTTGAGGGCTGCTTAGCGCCATCCGGGTGACCCTTATCCGGTTATAACGAAAAAAAAACGACGCAGTTAAGGCTGTATCGTTTTTTTTAGGATGTTTGGTCTTCAAGGTCTAAGACTTGAGCCATGATGTCATGCAACCCTTTCACTACGTGCTCGATGACCAACACATCTTCAAGCAGCGCTTCGAGTCGTGTTACGGTTATGTTTCTTGGTATGAAAGTCAATTTAGTAGGCTGAATGGCCAGATGGATGTTTGCATCATTGATGGCAAGATACAAGGCGTGTACGGCGTGGTGTTGAACTAAGGCCGCCACCTCTTTTAAGACATGCATCATCGCACGTGTTGGGGTGGTATCTTTGGGGATGTAAAGCGACAAGGTCCCTTGTCCGGTTGCCTGCTCAAAACGCGTACCCTTGACGGATGGTTTGCCTTTTGAGCGCACATGATAAAGCACCGATCCCGCGCGCCTGATATCCGGCTCTAGCACGAGATACGGTCCTTCATACGCGACATGGCTGTACTGGCCTGAAGACACTTGAAAGCGGCTTGCATGCAGCGTGTAAAGATGCCCTTCGGGGGTGGCCGTTTTCAAGGCAAAGCGATGCGTGATGGTGGCCGATCGGCTGAACAGACCCAAGGCACGGATGTTCTCCTTGTCAGGTTTTGGTTTGAGCATGACTTCGGGGCGCCCTTGAAAGCGACTGAGGGCAAGGGCTTGAAACACTGAAGGGATTATGTGGCTGTCGTATACTTTGCGTCGCGTGAGATAAAGGAGGATGAACCAGATGATTGCAGCGGTGTATAATAACAATGCACCGATGATGAGTGCGGCGATACGCGGCAAAGGTGTCTGATCCGTAAAGAAACTTCCTTCAAGCAAAAACAAGACCCCAAGCAAACAAAGCCCGATTACTATGAAGCGCCATGGTTTCAAGCGGTTTGACAAAGCTGCCGAAGCGTCTTTACCAATCGTATCCAGTGTGCTTTTTGATAGCGTCATACATGACCTCCCAAGCGTGACTTAAAAACACGTGATGCTTCAACCCTAGTGTAGCACATAGAGGACCGCATGCATCCCGCATTTTCCAAGTTTCATGCACGCAGTCCATCAAGGATTGGCGGGTAGAACAGCTTGCTTGCAAAAGAAAAACCTTTGGCATTCGATTCCAAAGGTTATCGTCTTCTGTTTAGTCGCGTAACGGTTTCAAGGCGCCACTCCAAGCGAGCAACTGTTTGTGCATCGTATCAAGATTCGCGTCATGGATGTTTTGTGGTTTGAACGTGGTGAAGTTTTCAAAGTCCATGAACAGCGACAACAGTACTTGGGTTCTGACGTCGGCGACTTGGAGTTCACCAAGCACAAGCCTCAGCTGTTCCGCAGCCCGCGCCCCGTAAGCAGAGCCATAACTGACGATCCCTGCGGCTTTGTTGTGCCAGGCGGTGTTGGCACTGTCAAGCGCGTTTTTGAGCGCCCCCGTCAACCCGTGGTTATATTCGGCGACGACAAAGATGAAACCGTCATACTGTTCAAGGGCTGCTTGCCAGGCATGAACTGGTGAGACGTCTTCGCTTTCACCAAGCAAAGGCAATTTGAAGTCTTTGATGTCGAGTAAGTCGAAGTTGGCACCGCCACGGGTGCGCATGGCTTCAAGGACCCATTTAGCGACATCGGGATTGACACGGTTTTTACGGGTGCTGCCGGTGATGACAGC
>RECF01000027.1 GCA_007694145.1 Acholeplasmatales bacterium
GATGAACGCATCGTAGTTAAAAGCGTTATAGCGACTTGGGAAAATAGCTAGGGCTTGGTGTACATTTTGTGCCACATCACTCAAATAGGCTTGGTTACTAAAGAACGGATCATTCGTCGCAAAATATTCTGTTGTATACGCGCCCATATTGGCTGGAAATATCCCACCAATATGCAACCCCTCAACAACCGCTTCTACATGTGTCGTATACCATATAGCAAAGTCTGCTGCGCGATTAGCATTTGAGCTATAGTTATTAACATAGAGATAACTACCGCCCGTTATCGATGCCGAACTCTCTTCAATGTCCCAAGAAGGAAGCGGCAGTAACAGCCAATCTCCAGCCGTATCTTGACCGATATCTTTTAGCTGTCCTGTCAGAAAAAATCCTTGAATTTGTGCGGCAATGCGCCCTTCAATCATCAAAGAGCGAAAGTCACCCGAGTCTACATGACCGACAATCCCTGCATCAAAAAATGATTGAACCCAAGTCAATGCTTGAACAGAGTTTGCGTTTGCAACTTCTACTTCATGATCAGCATCCATGAACCATTCACCCCGTTGCGATGTCATGGTCCTATACAACCGATCATCAAGTCTCATGTTATACGCAGTCATATAAACATCAAGGTTTGGATTTTCACTTTGAATCTTCAAGCCGAAATCCAAGTAGTCTCCCCATGTCCAGCCTTCAGCTAAAATAGTACTGATATCTTCAGGATCCCAAAGCGGGGTATAGGCAAACACATACGTAGGCGCAATGCCGTAAGGCATAGCAATTAACTTATCGCCTATTGTAACAACATCGATGGTTGAGGGAACGAATAGATTTAAGTTATCCGCTGCTTCTACGCGTTGGGAAAAATCGTAGAATAGCGTTGGCCATAAGTAATAATATCCCCGCATCCGCATAGCATCTCCTAGTATGATATCTGCAAGAGAATCGGCTTTGCCTAACTGGGAGGCGGCCTTGAACTTAACATCTATATCGTTTTGACTGAATGGTTCGACCGTTGCAGTGAAAGTTGAATCAACTTCCTGACGATATCTCTCGATAGCCGCTTCCATGATGAAGACATTCCTATTCCAAGCCCAAATAGTAATGTCTTCACGCTTTTGTGTGCCACAAGATAAAAACATCGAAAATGATAGAATAAGTAAACCCACGACAAATAGTTTTTTCATAGTATTATGTTCTCACTTTCTTATCGATAAAAGTTGGTGGAAAATCGCTTAGATCAGTTGATTACGCCTAAATACGGAAAAAATAAAAGCGTTCACAATCATAACTTGTGACGCAATTGTAAAATGAACATGTTATCAATCACTCACCCCTTCCATGTGTAAAGCTTGTATCTATTTTATCATGCCAAAACCAAAGTGTGAATACGTACTTGGAAAAAGATTGATTAAAGCGTCTTTAGACGTTTATTGAATGTAGACACGAAGGTCTCTGGCTCAATGTGACGAGACCTTCGTGAAAACGTCGATGTGTGTCTTCAAGCTTACTCAGTCGATACTTCTTCTATAAGCATTAGAAAATCTTGATTTGTGAGCACTTTTTTAGCAACCAAGACATCACTGACTTGTTCGATGAGGTCACGATATTTCCTAACAATCGCCTTGGCCTCTTTCAAAGCCGCTTCAAGAATGTCTTGGATGGCTTGGTCGATTTGCGCTTCGATGTGGCTCGCATGGCGTTCGGACTCAAACCCTTCACTCATCCGGTATTTCCTCGGACCCAGTGATGACATCCCTAGCACCAACACCATGTCTCTGGCAATGGCTGTGGCCATGTCAATGTCATGGGCTGTGCCGGTTGCGGTTTCCCCATAAAACTCCAGTTCCGCTGCATAGCCCGCTAACAACGTCGCGATTTTGTGGCGCAAGTCTGTTTGGGTGAACTCGTCATAGCGGTGGTTTACGGTGCGGACGTGACCACCGACATCGGTTTTTCTTGCGATGCTGATGCGGGCGATGGTGCCCATGCAACCGAGTTTGTGATGCACCATGGCATGACCGACTTCATGGATGGCGATGCGTTTTATTTGGGCCGCTGTGCGGGTTTCTTCTTTTTTGGTAATGCCGAGTTGATACCGGTCATAGGCATCTAGCAAAGCCTCTTCGCTGACGGGTGTTTTTCTTTTCATCGCGGCGAGGATGCTTTCGTTGACGACGTGTTTGATTTCGGCAACCGTCGTACATTCAAGCATGTAGGCCACGCGCTCAAGTGACAGGGTTTTTTCTTTGTCTGCGTAGCGCAGAAAATACTTCAGGGCGCTTTCTCGTTGGCGCTGACTAGGGAGGTCAAACTTGATTTTACGGTCAAAGCGTCCCGGCCGAAGCAGTGCGTGGGGGATGCTGCGAATGTCGTTGGTGGTCGCGATAACGATGACATGTTTGTTCTGATAAAATCCATCCATCAGGGTGAGCAACTGATTGAGTAGCACATCATTGCGTCGCACCACACCAGATTGTTCAAGAAAGCTGTCGAGTTCATCAATCAAGATGACCGATGGGGCATGCGCCGACGCGCGTTCAAAGATGTCTTGCAAAGACTGTGTGACGCCCTTTTTCTCTGGGTGTTTCACACCCCCAGCAACAATCGGATAAAAAGGAATCTTCATTTCATTGGCCAAAGCGCGAACCATCAGTGTCTTGCCCGTCCCGGGATACCCATGCATGAGAATCCCTTTTGGTAAGCTGACACCTTGCTTAGCATATGCTTCAGGCGAGGCCAAAATATCAACGATGGTTTTCAATTCTTCAATTTCTTCTTCTAACCCGATGATGTCTTCAAACAGTGGCTCGTCCGTTTGAACGATTGCGTGCTTCTCGATAAGCAAAACCTCCCATATTTGTTTTCGAACACCAGTATACTATGTCTTTATGGCTTGTACTATGAAGTGTCGTTTCAAAACAAAAAAAATC
>RECF01000051.1 GCA_007694145.1 Acholeplasmatales bacterium
TACCGAACGGACATTTTGGCCGAACTTGGACTAAAAGCGCCGACGACTTGGGATGAAGTCATCGAAATCGTGCCGATTTTGCAGCGGTACAACTTGGAGTTTTTCCTACCGCAAACCCCCACGGCCATGAACCCGCTCTTTTATGCCATGGTCAAACAACGTGGCGGTCATTTGTATGAAGAAGACGGCCGAAGGGTCGCACTGCTTGATGAGGCTGGGATTGTCGCCTTTGAACAGTTTGCGAACTTTTACGCCGATTACAGCTTCACCGTCGCCGCCAATTTCCCGAATCGGTTCCGTTCCGGTGAGATGCCGATCGGCATATCCTATTATGTAGATTACAACTTGCTCAGTGTCTTTGCACCAGAAATCCGGGGCCAGTGGGAATTCGTCGAACTGCCCGGCACCCTGCAGTCGGATGGTTCAATTGACAATACGTCCGTCGGTATTTCCAATGCGGTTGTGTTGTTGAATGATTCAGAGCACAAAGAGGCCGGTTGGGAATATATGAAATGGTGGACGGATACCGCTACTCAGGTACGTTTTGCCCGTGAGATGGAAGGCATTCTCGGTGCTGCAGCGCGGTATCCCACAGCCAACATCGAAGCGTTGTCACAATTGCCTTGGCCAGCCCGTGAATACCGCGTGCTCGCCGCACAGGCGCACAATACGGCCGGCATTCCGGTTGTTCCTGGTAGTTATATAACCGGACGCTATCTTGACAACGCCTTCCGTGCCGTCATCAACAACGGCATGAACCCGCGTGAAAGTTTGTTTGACAATGTGACACGAATCAATGCCGAACTGCAACGCAAACGCGTTGAGTTCGGACTGGATTGAGGTGAAGGCGATGGCTGATCAAACTGCAAGCACGTTACCTATGACAAGACGCCAGCGTCTACGCCGGAACTTGAAAGTCAACCGTCCGTATTATATTTTGATGGCGCCGTACATGATTTTGTTCTTTACCTTCACCGTGTTGCCCGTTTTGATGTCGCTTGTCTTAAGTTTCACATTTTTTGATCTCTTGCAAGCGCCGCGTTTTATCGGTATCCGCAATTATGTCAACTTGTTTTTGCATGATGAAGTTTTCATCATCGCCATCCGCAATACGATGATCCTCGCCTTGATTACCGGTCCTTTGTCGTATTTGCTCGCGTTTTTCTTCGCTTGGTTGATCAACGAACTGCCGCGCAAACTGCGCTGGTTCATGACGTTGATCTTTTACGCCCCGTCGATTTCAGGGAACGCGTATTTACTTTGGACACTCATTTTCAACAGCGACATGTACGGGTATGCGAATGCCTGGTTGATCCGGTTGGGCATTATCAATGAACCCATTCTTTGGCTTCAGGAGCCGCGCTACATCATCTGGATTTTGATTATTGTACAACTTTGGTTGAGTCTTGGGGTCAGTTTCCTTGCCTTTATCGCTGGGTTACAGACGGTGAATAAGGAGCTTTATGAAGCCGGTGCGATCGATGGTATAAGAAATCGTTGGCAAGAACTTTGGTACATCACATTACCGCAGATGCGGCATATGTTGATGTTTGGGGCGGTGATGCAGATTACCCAAGCACTTGGGGTGGCGACCGTTCCAATTGCCATTGCCGGCTTGCCGAGTGTCGAGTATGCCGGTCACACGATTGTCACGCATTTGATGGACTATGGTTCCATCCGTTTTGAGATGGGGTATGCGAGTGCGATTGCGACGATCTTGTTCGTGCTGATGCTTGGCACCAATCTGCTTGTACAGAAATTGCTAAGAAGGGTGGGGACCTAACATGGCCAGTTCATCATCGAATACGCTGAAACACCCCACTTGGAAAACACGATTGAAACAGATTAGGTTCCGTTTGTTTCCCCGTGGTAGCCGCCGGTTAAACCGGTCAGTTTCAGGCAATGTCATGTTGTTTCTCGTGCTGGCGACCTTTGGTCTGTTCAGCGCGTATCCACTTGTTTTTACCGTCGCTAACGCCTTCAAACCGCTCGATGAAATCTTCATTTTCCCGCCCCGTTTGTTCCCCCGCAACTGGACAACCGCGAACTTTGGTGATTTGTTCAATTTGATGGGCGACTCCTGGGTGCCGTTCAGCCGCTATTTGTTCAACACGATGTTCATCACTTTCGCCGGTACGGCCGGGCATGTCATTCTTGCATCGATGGCCGCTTATCCGCTGGCCAAACATCGGTTTCCCGGCAAGACCTTGTTGTTTACATTGGTCATCTATTCATTGATGTTTTCTGCTCAAGTCACCATGATTCCTAACTACATGATTATGAGTTGGCTGGGTCATTTGCCATTTGTGCAGTTCATCGATAGCCATCTTGCCATCATCTTGCCGGCTTTTGCCTTTCCGCTGGGTCTTTACTTGATGAAAAACTTCATGCAGACCATTCCAACGACACTCTTAGAAGCAGCCAAAATCGATGGTGCAAGCGAGTATACCATCTTTTGGCAAGTTGTTATGCCACTTGTTAAACCAGCCTGGCTCACCTTAATCATCCTTCTTTTCCAATCGCTTTGGGCTACAGATGGTGGGACCTTTATCTACTCAGAAGAACTGAAACCATTGAGCTATGCGCTTTCGCAGGTCGTTCAAGCCGGAATTGCCCGCATGGGCGCGGCTTCAGCTGTTTCAGCCGTCATGTTGGTCGTGCCTGTCACGGTCTTCATTCTCAATCAAGCCCGCATGATTGAAACAATGTCACACTCGGGGTTGAAATAAGATGAGACGTAAACTGGTGTGTGTGTCAATCGGCATCGCGCTCATCATCATGTCGAGCCTGACACGTGTTGAAGCGAAAAGTTACCATTACAGCTATTATGCCGAAGCGATTGCCTCGGCTCCGGCCATGATTGTCAAGCAGGTCGTTACGAGTGCGGAACTGTCCATAGAA
>RECF01000002.1 GCA_007694145.1 Acholeplasmatales bacterium
GACGGGTGTCTTGGTTAGGGGTGGTTGTGGTATAATGTCATTATTAAATAGATGTAATATATGGCAAGGTGATTGAGGTATGAGGATGAAAGCCGTCAATATGACAGAAAGACACCAGCTCAGGTGGTGTGAAATCATTGAAAAACAAGCACGCAAACATCGTGTCAAAGGCTTGTCCTATGCGATTGTTCAAGAGGGTGTCACCGTGTTTGAGCACCACACCGGCACAGTGACCGCTTCAGGACGGGCAAACGATGGTGCGCAGAAGATGATGATCGGCTCGAACATGAAACTGTTGACGGCGCTCTGCATCTTGCAGCTCCATGAGCAGAAGAAGTTGTCCATCGATGCCCCGTTGAGCACGTATTTGCCGAACCTCTCCATCCAGTCGCATACCCCCATCAATATTATGACAATTCGCGATGTGCTTCGCCACACGAGTGGTTTGCCTAGCGATGACTTCAACTTGATTACCGATCCCAACGCAACGCTTGCCGATTTGCCTAGTCGGCTTAAGAAACACCATCTCATCGCCAGCCCCAATACGATGCCGGCGTATTCAAACATCGGCTATGGCCTACTTGGACTGGTAATTGAAGCCGTTTCTGGCATGGCGTATGAAACGTATCTCGAGAATCGTATCAATGCGGTGCTTAAGACCACGTTTCAAATTCTTGAAACCCAGGCAAAGCGCGCCGCCTTTCAAGCGACGATTTCCGCATCGTTTGACAAAAAGGGCCGGGAAGTCCAAGACCCCTTAGCGGTTCTAACCCCTGCAGGAAGCAGCACCTATGCGACCATGGCCGACCTCATCCGTCTCATGCATGTGTTTATGTACCCTGACCGCCAACGCCTACTCAAGGAAGAGACGATGCTTCAGATGATCGCGCCCCCGCTTCCGATGCATGAAGGGGTGTTCCATGAACGGACAGGACTTGGCATGCGCCATGACTATCTGTGCGCCTATAACAAGGCCGTCGGACCCGTCATGGGCCACGGAGGGAACACCTTGTACCACCACAGCACGTTTGACATGTTTCCTAAACATCGTCTTGGCATCATCGCCATGAGCAACAGTGAAGGGGGCATGGCGGCCATTGCATCCATTCATACCAAAGTGCGCGTCGAGTTGTTTGAAGCGATGGGCATCGTCTTAGCAAAACAGCCGAAGCCGGTGCCTTATGAACGCATCAAACCCCCAAAACATCTCGCCAGCGCGTATGTCGCACCGGGTTTGAAACTGACCGTCCGCCAAAAGGAAAACCGTCTACCGCGTCTCAAGTTCATGATTTTTCCCTTCGCCTTGAAACGATGCGAGGATGGTTTCTATCAAGCGTTGCCTAGAGGGCTTTCCCGCTTTCCTTTGATTGCCTCGATGGTGCGCCGCGTCCGCTTCAAGCCGGCTTACTTAGGAGACATTGCCTTTCTTTATATCGAGCAGAACAGTAACTATTTCAGGATGAGGACACCGTTTGCCGGTGTGTATGCGCCTACGCATGTTTCATCGGCATGGCAAAAAGCCTTGGGAACATATCATGCAAAGCATCCTGAAGGCGACCGTGAAACACTGGTTGATAAAGCGGCGCTCACGATGAAAAAAGGCGCGCTTGTCTTATCGTTTAAAACCATGCAACGCCGCCTTAGCGTGTATCTTCGGGTCTTAAATGACCAAGAGGCCATCATTCAAGGCTATGGGCGCATGGCCGGCGATACCGTCTATCTCAGCTATGAAGAGAACCGATGTACCTTGCGTTTTTATGGGATCGAAGTGACACAGAAATTGACTGAATCTGCATCAGGCAAACCTGATTTTTAGTTAGATGAGACGTTTTGGACACACATTGTAGGGCTAATTATAAAGGTTATAAAAAAGATTGATTCATCTTCGGTGACCCGCTACAATGAACCTGGTATTCTTTGAAAATATTACAAATAAGTTCATTCTTGTTTGTAGGGTCCTCAGGGTGATGACATGATTAAACTGTTTACGGCAAAACTTGAGTCTCACGCGACCAAAATGCCTCTAATCAAGTGGCTCGCGCAAGGCTATTACCGATCAATCTGCCGCAAAGAAGCATTGGCAGCGGGTATCGATGCTACGTCACGGGTGCTGTTTGTCGGTGCCGGGGCGTATCCGTTCAGTGCCTTGTATTTTGCGACGCAGTGTCAAGCGAACGTGACGGCTGTCGACATCGATGCCGACAAGGTACGCAAGGCGCATGAAACATTTGGGCCTGTGCTGCGCTGCTTGTGTGCCGACGGGGCGTGTGTGGCGGTGTCAGACTATGACGTCATCATCATTGCCAAGCAGGTCGAACCCAAAGATGCGGTGCTGAACCACGTCTTTTCACGTGCGCGTCCCGACACGAAAATCCTCGTCCGTGACGGGGTGGTTCCTGAGGCAATCAATCACCGGGTCACGTCGGCGTGCCGTCATCATTTTCGTCTGGTGCGACGGACTTGGCTGCTTACCGCATGAGACGCACCGCGCGATGGGCCTTAACAGGTTTTGTGTTCCTTGGACTTGCGGTGTTACTGATGCGTACGGATTTGACAGGGGTGTTCATGCAGTTTGGCCAGATATCCTGGGGGCTGCTTGGTGCCCTTGTTTTCATGCAAGGGATGACCATCATCTTGGTGGCGGTGCAATGGAAACTGCTGGCATGGCATTTGGGCTTGTCGGTGCGTTCGCGAGATGTTTTCGTGATGAATATGGGTGGGACATTGCTTGAAAGCGTGACTCCGGCGGTCAAGACGGGTGGCGAAATTTACAAGGTCTATCATCTCCATCGCCATGCCGGCTTGGATAAGCGCGTAGCGGTCGGTTTAGTGGCTGTGCAAAATACTGTGAGCATCACCTGTTTTATCACGGTGTTGTGGGTCGCCTT
>RECF01000058.1 GCA_007694145.1 Acholeplasmatales bacterium
ATTGACTTTGGCATCTATCCGTCGTATATTTTGACAGAAAACCGTTCGAGTTTATTGCGGGGGACGGATGTTGAGGCGTTGTATGCGACCCAGTTCGCCATGTGGGAAGAACAGATTATCGAAGAGTACACGTTTATCAATGCGGCGCTTAGTGCGGTGCGCGGGGCCGCGATTATCGATCGCATGGTTCCGGGTTTAGGACTCAGTCTTGTCACCTATGACAACGGAATGCAACTGCTCATCAATTACACTTCGGAAACGCAGTGGATTGACGGTGTGCGGGTTGAACCGCTCGATGTCGCCATCAGGGAGGTGCCCGCATGAGAAAGGTGTTTGAGCGTGTCGGCCGTTTTCTTGACACGAGGCTTATGCAGCCGCTACGTCGCTTAGGTCAGTTTTTGACACATAACAAGGTATTGCATGTCGACCATCACCGACTGCGTCTGTTCAATCGTTTCAATGTCCCGATTACCAACCGCCGCCGTGAAAGTGTCATCGGCTTGACGTTCATTTTCATCTGGATTGTCGGCTATCTCATCTTTGCGCTCTATCCGATTTTCAACACGCTTTATTTGAGTATGTTCAAAGTCTATTTCGATGCCGCCGAGGCATCGGGTCTCCGCCTTGAGTTTCAAGGTATCAACAACTACCGGGCCGCGTTTTTGTCCGATCCGTTTTTCGTGCAAATCTTGATTCGTTATGTGTTGCGGTTGCTGCTCAATGTTCCGGTGACCATTGTCTTTGCCTTGGTCATTGCGATGCTGATCAACCAAAACATCCGCGGCAAAGGGTTTTGGCGGACCGTGTTCTTTTTCCCAGTCATCATCTCTTCAGGCCCAGTCATCGGCGAACTGATGAATCAGGGGGCGACGACGTTACCCTCCATCAACGATTACCGGTTCATCGACTTGATTCTCGCGAATGTCGGCGATTTTCTAGCCAACCCGATTGAAGCGCTCTTCAATGAAATTTTGCTTGTGCTTTGGTTTGCCGGCATCCAGATTCTTATTTTGTTGGCAGGGTTGCAAAAGATTGACAAAGAAGTGTATGAGGCATCGATGATCGACGGGGCGAGCCCGTGGGAGTCGTTTTGGAAAATCACCTTGCCCTCCATCATGCCGCTCATCAGCATCTCGGTGGTGTTCACGGTCGTTTCGATGAGTGTTTTCAGCCTCAATGAAGTCATCGTCTATATCCGCAACATCATCTTGACTGAATCGACCCCGGCTCTGACGACGGGTTATGGGTACAGCGCCACGCTTTCATGGATCTATTTCGTGGTCATGTCGTTGATCATCCTCTTATTTGTCGGGCTGATCTCCTGGCGAAGGAAGGTGACAGAATGAACTGGCTCAAACGTAAGTTTGCCCTCCTTGTCAAAATGTTTGAAGCACTCAAAGACAAGGATTATGATCGTTTTAAGAAACTCATTAGACGCTGGATCTTCGGGATGCGATTCACCGATGGGCTGTTGTTTAAAATCGCGATTTATACGCTGTTGATCAGCCTTGGTTATATTTACATGTACCCGATGCTTTACATGGTGACCAACAGCTTCATGACCGTGAGTGACATCATCAGTGTTTCCATCAAGTGGATTCCGTCACGCCTGAACTGGGAGAATTACCGGTTGGTCTGGACGACCATCAACTACCCCCGTGCTCTCCGCGATGCGATAATGCTGGCTGGCTTGCCTGCGATCAGTGCCACCGTCTCAAGTGCGTTGATTGGCTATGGGTTTGCCCGCTATCAGTTCCCTTTCAAACGGTTGTTGTTTGTCCTGATGATTATGACCTTCATCGTCCCACCGCAAATTACGATGTTGCCGATGTTTCGCATGTACCGCGAATACAACTTGCTTGGTTCGGTGCGGGCGTTCATCTATCCGGCTATTCTTGGTCAAGGGTTGAACGGGGCCATCTACATTTTGATTTTCTTCTCGTTTTTCCGGATGATTCCCAAAAGTCTTGAAGAATCGGCGCAGCTTGACGGCGCTGGGCCGTTTAAGATTTTCACCCGCATTGCCATTCCGTTGGCCGTGCCGGCGATTATTATTGTCTTTTTGTTCAGCTTTGTGTGGTATTATAATGAGACCTACTTGTCCGGACTGTTTTTGCGAAACAGCGACCTCTTCACGTTGCCGCTACGCATTGAACGGTTTTTCCGCGATTACACCAGCATCTACCCTGAAGGTAGCCAGGCCAGGGAACTGATGCAAGCCGCAAAACTTGCGGGGAACATACTGGCCATCCTGCCGTTGCTCATTCTTTATTTCTTCACCCAACGGCACTTTGTGGAAAGTATTGACAAAACTGGCATTACGGGAGAGTGATCGACATGAAACGATGCATTTTGACAACCCTTTTCGCCCTGTTGGCCTTTTTGATAGTGGCGTGTGACAAAGGTGACAACGGTGCCATCCCAAGAGACTACGATCCACGGGGTCTCGTGGATGCACGTTGTACACACCTTGAGAACCTTGATGAACATTGGCAACCCGTCTGGTGTGACGAGTTTGACGTTGACGGCTTGCCAGATCCTACCCGTTGGGGTTATGATGTAGGAGGAGGCGGTTGGGGTAACCGTGAGTTGCAGTATTACACCCGCGCCAACTTGAACAATGCGTTTGTCGAAGACGGACGGCTCCATATTCGCGCCATCCGTGAATCGTTCATGGGTAACGATTATACGTCCGCCCGCCTTGTCAGCAAATACTACGGCGACTGGCTCTATGGCCGCATTCAAGTCTCAGCCCGCATGCCATCTGGCACGGGTACGTGGCCAGCCATTTGGATGTTGCCGACGAACCGTGTGTATGGCAACTGGCCAAACAGCGGTGAAATTGATATCATGGAGTATGTCGGCTATGACCCTGGTGTTGTGCACGGCACGATCCATACCGGGGCGTTCAACCATATGCAAAATACCCAAATCGGTTTCCGTCGCACGGTACCGACGGCTGAAACAGCGTTTCACGTCTATGAAATGATTTGGGAGCCCGCCCGCATCCGGTTGTTCATCGATGGGGATTTGTTTGCGACATTTGGCTTCAATCCGCTCATGCATCCAGAACGCAATACGTCTGATCTTTGGCCATTCGATCAGCCGTTTCACCTGATTTTAAACTTGGCTGTCGGCGGTGACTGGGGCGGTCAACGCGGTGTCGATCCCGATGCTTTCCCAACCACGCTTGAAATCGAGTATGTCCGCGTGTATCAGAAAGATTATGCGGGTCTAGACCGGGAAGCACCCAGTGCCCCCACACAACTGATTGAGCAATCTGTCGGTCATGACAGGGCGCGGTTGCGCTGGACGCATGCGACCGATGATGTCATGGTGCGTCATTACAATTTATACGTCGATGGAACGCTTGTTGATACCACGACCGTCAACGCCCATCTGTTCACCGGTTTGACACCGGGGTCAACTTATGTGCTTGAGGTTGAAGCCGAAGACTTTGCCGGCAACACGTCATCACGCGTCGCTTTGCCCGTTGATACTGCACCGGTACGGCTGGCGACAGAACGCATCCGAGCGGCCGTGCATGACGGTTTCAGCGGTGTAAGCTTTGAAGCAACCGACGATGAGGGGGGCGGTGTGCATGTGAGTGGTTTTGACGAGGATGACTGGATCGACTACTGGCTTGAAGTCCCCGAAAGTGGTCAGTATCGTGTGCACTACCGTGTCGCGAGTGCCGTCGATGGCGGCCAGGTGGCCATCAATGTGATGCCACAATGGTTGCCGCGTTTTACGGTTGATGTACCCAACACCGGCAGTGGACAACAGTTTACAACCGTGACCAGTGATCCGATGCAACTTAGTGCCGGCGTGCACCGCATTCGGATTCGGGCCCTTAGCGGTGGGTTCAACCTCAACTGGTTCGAGTTTGAAAGGATGGTTGAATGATTACAATCAAAGATATTTCCAAACGCTCGGGGTTCAGTGTGACGACGGTGTCTAAAGTCCTCAATAATTACACCGACATTTCACTTGAGACCCGAAAGAAAGTGCTGGCCATCTGTGAAGAAATGGGCTACGTGCCCAACTCTTCGGCCCGCTCGCTCAAGACACACAAATCGTATACGATCGGCATCATTTTCGAAGAAGAAACCAACCTCGGCTTGCAACATCCGCTCTTTTCGAAAATTCTTGAAAGTTTCAAACATGTCGTGCAGGCCAAAGGTTATGACATTTTGTTTCTCGCTAAAAGCATGGGAAAAGGAAACGGCTCGTACTTGCAACATTCCATGCGCAAGCAAGTCGAAGCGATTTTCGTTCTTTGTGAAGATTTCAACAGCGAAGACATGCTTGAGCTTTACAGCTCGAAACTGCCGATTGTCATCATCGATTTCATGGTTCCGCAAAAGACGACGGTCACCTCAAACAACGAGGCCGGCATCCGTCAGGGTGTGAAGTTTTTACGCGATCTCGGCCATCAAAAAATCGCCCATATCCACGGTGCGGGTGAAACGTATATCGGCGGGCAGCGCAAGACCGCGTTTGAAGAGGCGATGCGTCGATACGGGTTGTCGCTCAATGAGGCGTACTTGGTGCCGGGTGATTTCTTCACGAAAGAAGAAGGTTACCGGGCGATGAAAAAGATTCTTACTTTACCCGACCAACCCACCGCGGTGTTCTGTGCCTCAGATATGTTGGCGATTGGGGCGATGCAAGCGATTCGTGAAGCCGACAAACAGGTACCCGAAGACTATTCGATCATCGGGTTTGACGGCATCGACATCGGTCAATTGGTAACGCCGCGTCTGACCACCATCCGACAAGATACGCGCAAGATGGGGGAAATCAGTGCCCAAAAGATTTTACAGATGATTGAAAACCGCAATCAGTCCATCCAAGCGGATGTCATCACCGTCGACACCTATCTCATCAACGGTGAATCAACGGCCGTACTCAAAAATGGACGGTCTAGTGGATGATGAAGCTTGTCAAAGTGTATGATTTCACAAGCATGACCACCTTAGATTCCGATTGGACGGTAGAAGTGGGTGAGAAGTGGGCCAATCGGGAGTTGCAACACTATGTGAACGATCCCGACCATCTTTTTCTCGATGAAGCGGGCTTGCACATTCGGGCTACATATCAAGACGGCATCTACCGCAGCGCCCGACTCAACACTAAAGGTCGTTTTGCCTTCAAAGAGGGTCGGATTGACATCGTCGCCACCATCCCAGGTGGCCGTGGGACGTGGGTGGCGCTTTGGTTAATGAGTGATGATCAGCGCTATGGCCGTTGGCCGCGCAGTGGTGAAATTGATTTGATGGAACATGTCGGGAACCGCCCGGGTCTAGTGTATTGTTGTTTGCATACCGAAGCGTACAATCATACGAAGAAAGACTATTATTACGCGACGTATACGCGCCCTGACGTGGTCGGGAAGCCCCATACCTATTCCTTGATTTGGGCGGAAGACGCCATCACGTATTTGCTCGATGGTACCGTCATGGCCCGACATGAAAAAGGGGCTGAGGGACGCTTGAGCGATCAGACGGGCTGGCCTTTCGACCATCCGTTTTATCTGATTATGAACATGGCCATCGGGGGAAACCTGGGTGGTCCCGTGTCACCGGAAGATTTTCCGCAGACCTTCACGATTCAATCGATTACGATTAAACAATGATTAGACCGATAATTAACACTGCGCGCCTAGGCATCGTATGATGACAGTCGCGCAGTGTTTTGCATAATTGGCACCCGATTCTATGCTGGATATTTAGGTATTCTGATGCATGGTACCTAACACCGAGTCCAACCGCCTAGATATCTTGGGTTACATACTATCCTTATCGATACGCGATGCGACTGGTGATGCATAGTCTTCCCCACACTGGCCTGATGCTCAGATGCGAGTTAGATCCGTTTTGAACTGATTAAGACCCACCGCTTGCCGGTGTGTCTCTTCACTGGGTGTCGTCCGCCTTGCTTTTTAAGAGGTTGCCCGCTACAATAAGAGATAGTTCAACACTTACTGGAGGCCGCATGGACAGTTTTCGTTTCGCATTTGACGCGCTGGCACCACTCATCAGTCTTGCGCTCTTAGGCTACGTCCTCAGGCGAAGCGGTGTACTGAGTGACGCCTTTATCGATGTGCTCAATCGTTATATTTTCGTCGTAGCGCTGCCGGTGCTCGTCTTTTTGGCGATGGCCCGTATCGATGATGTGTCCGCGCTTTCTCTGATGTTGTTGGGGATTGCGGTTGGGGCAGTGACGTTGAGTGTGGTGTTAGGTTTGGTGTCGAGCCGCGTGCTGGTGCGCTCGGGTCGGGAAAAACCGGTGGTGGTGCAAGCGTTTTTCCGCGGTAATTTCGTCTTGATTGGCATCCCGCTCGTCACACAGGTCGGTGGGCTTGAGGCACTGGCGATCATGGTGATTCTGAACGCGTTTCTCATTCCTCTGACCAACACGCTGTCGATTGTCGTGTTCAGTTTGTATCAAGCGGAAACCCGTCTGTCATGGGAGACGATGCGGCAAGTGTTGCTCATCACCATCAAAAATCCCTTGATGATCGCGGTTGGACTTGGGTTGTTGGCCTTTTTGGTTCAGCCGGCTTGGCGCGCCTTTACCAGCAATGCACCGTTTGTGCCCAACACCTTAGACATGATTGCTCAGACGGCGACGCCGATGGCGCTGATTGCCGTCGGGGGTAGTTTTCGTTTCAAAGAAAGCAAACTGTACCAGCGGGCGATGCTTGTTGGCACAATCGGTCGGATGGTGGTCGTGCCGGTGCTGGTCCTTGGCCCCGCAGTGCTCTGGTTTTCCGGTGTAATTCCACAAGCGGCCTGGCCAGCGCTCATCGCCTTGTTCGCTTCGCCCGTCGCCGTCTCAAGTGTTGCGGTCACCCGCGGCTTGCACGGGGATGATGTCTTAGCAGGACATCTTGTGCTCAGTACCACGGCGGCCGGTCTGGTTACCTTGTTTGTCTTGGTCGCACTCATGAACTATGGCGGTTTCATCTAATCTGCATCGCAAAATGCATCATAATACTGTAGATTCATCACTTTATATTTGGGAGGCACAATCATGTTCAAACTTGCAAAAATCATAGCGGCACTCGGTGTCGTAGCCATGACCTTGGCGCTCCTTCATGGCTTTATATCCGGCGACTTCTTCGCCGATGGTGGCACATTGCTTGAAAACCCGTGGGGCATTGTCTCACTTGTTGATCTATACGTCGGGTTCATCCTCTTTTCGATGTGGATTGCCGTGCGGGAAGAAAAGGTCGCGGTAGCCGCACTTTGGATTGCCGGCATGATGGTGTTTGGGTTTTTGACAGGTGCTGTGTATACGCTTGTGGCGTTGTTGCGCTCAGGCGACAAGTTGGATGTCTTAATGCTTGGTGCGCGCCACGCCCGAAGCTGAAGCCGGCGTACGCCGGTGCGCAATTTCTTGGCAAAGTGTTTTACAATTGGGTTGATTGTGATAGAATAAACCTACATTTCACATACACGGTTCATCTTTTGAGCGCAGGCTCATGAACCGTGTTTCGGTGCGGAAAGGAGAAGTGCCATGCGTTTTTATACCCAAAAGCTGACGGCGATTTTTGCGCTGGTCTTTGTGTTTTTTGCCGCGGTACTTTTCTTTGTTTATACCGCCATCGACACACAGTACTTGTCGTTTCGGGCGATGGAAAACCTCAAAAACATCAATCAATCGACAGCCGTACGGATCGAACAGTCGCTTCGGCTTGATTTAGACCGGCTCGATGCCTTCATCGCCGATGCCGAGATGGCGGGTCGCGATATCGATACGGCCGTGCTTGAAGACTTTCGTGCCCAGAGCAACCCGGTCAGACTTGTCGCTGAGCATGTTGAGAATGTCGGTTTCCGCATCGACGGCACCTTGTACCGTTTCAGCAGCAACCCGTTCTATAATCCGCTCAATGCCGTCCACACCCTCAACATCAATCGGTTGTCGGATATGCTTGAAGACTATGATGACAACACCTTGTATTTGATTATGCAGACCGAGGACGGTCGCCTTGTGTTGTTTGATGCCTATCACTATTTTGAACCGCTGTTCATTACTGGTGAAGTCCGCCGGGTCAACTATTTTATCATCGATACCTATGCGCAAATTTTCTATCAAGATGACCAAGCATCGTCTAGCAAGTTTTTCTTCATCGACGTCATGCAAGTCGGTCCGAACAATCTGCAGGCCAACCAAATGCAAGATGCCCTCGAAAACCGCGAACACAATGCTTTAAGGACCAACTTATTCGGCCAGGCCGTCTATTTGGTCTCCTCACCACTTTCTGAGTCTTTTTCAGCGGGCCATCAGCCTGATTTCTACAGTTTCCACATCATCCAGACCTTCGACATCACCGATAGCATCGCGCCATTTGCCTACTTACGCAACGCGTTGCTTGGGGTGTTCATCCTGACCGGACTACTTTCCTTTGTTGGGCTTTTCTTCATATACCGGCTCGTCCTTTCAAAAAATAACGACCTTGAATCATCCCGACTGACACATTATTACGAAAAACCTTATATTGTCAAAGTCGGTCATCGCGCCAACATCCGTTGGGTCAACCGGACGTTCAAGCGAAATGTCAGCGACTACAAAGCGTACAAACAGTTAGGGGACATGGCGTTCACCCAACCGCCTGAAGACATACTTGACCATATCAAGCGTCAACGGACCCTGACGGCGATTCTCCCTTTTAAAGAAGAGAAGCGGTACATCCATTTTACCGTCGTCAAGTCACCCGGTGGCTACACGCTTGTCGGGGATGACATGACCGATATTGAGGGGCGTTATGATTCACTGAGAATGCTGGCCCTTACCAATCCTATTACCTTATTGCCTAACCGTAACCAAATGATCGGGGACCTCGAAGTGCTGCTTAAGAAACAACGCATCGATGAGGCCAAGCATTCTCTCATCGGCATAGAAATCGTCTCCATCAAACGCATTAAACTCCTGATGAGTGAAAAAATTGTCCGGGCCACCTTGAATGCCATCAAGTCCCGCCTCGAAGAAACACTTGAAAAATCAGATGCCACCGTGTATCATACGGACGACAACACGTTTGTCGTTTTGATGCACAATCTACCCAATCATGGTGCGGTTATCAGCTTTGTCGACCGCTTGAACCAGGTGATCAGTGACCAAGCCGCCACCGACAAGAACTTACTCGACATTGAAATGAAGTTCGGTATTTTCCATATCGAACCGGAGAAATACGCCCAGCTCAATGAACGGCTGTGCCTTGAACATGTCAGTCTTGCCATCGAACATGCCAAGACGTCAACGGCCCAAGATGTCGTCATTTTCAACCTTGGCTTGACGAAGTTCACCACGCTTGATGAACTGATGGAAGTCGATCTCGCCAAAGCGATTCAAAATGAGGACTTCATCATGTACTTCCAACCACAAATCGATCACGATGAGAACCGGATTTTCGGTCTTGAAGCCCTCATCCGTTGGCCCCATCCTCGTTACATCAACGAATCACCGCTCAAGTTCATCAAACTCGCCGAACACAACAACATGATCATTGAAATCGGCCGGATTGCGATGCGACGTACGTTTGAAGTGATGAAGAAATTTGAGCCCTATGACGTCGAAGTCTCCATCAATGTCTCCCCCGTGCAAATGATGCAAGTCGGTTTCGTCAACGAAATGATTGCCTTGCGCAATGCGTATGACATCAAAGAAAACGTCATCTGTATTGAAATTACCGAAACATTCCTGATGACCTCCTTTGAGCAAATCATCGACAAGCTGCGCGTCCTGCGCAACAACGGCTTCAACATCCACCTTGACGATTTCGGCACCGGTTACAGCTCCCTCGCCTACCTAAGTGACTTACCGATCAACACACTCAAAATCGACCGGGCCTTCATTGAACACATCGAAACGGACCGGTACTCACGTGCCATCGTCGGTACGGTCGCATCCTTAGCGAAAAACGTCGGTTTCGAGGTCATCGCCGAAGGGGTCGAAACCCCCAATCAGTACCAGTTGCTTAGAAGAGCGGGTTACAACCGTTTCCAAGGCTTCATCTTCAGCCCCGCCGTCAATCTCAGTACCATTTTAGAGATGCTTGAAGACTACAACATCAAACGATCCAAAACGTTTGACTTCACCAAATCATCACGCAGTAGAAAAAAATAATAGGGTTGTGACATTATGTACATATGGGTTCAGACGGATACACAAGACATGCTCATGCAAAACGATATCCTGCTCGCCATCCTGACGATTTTGATCGTCGCCGGCACCATCACCGCGGCGTTCTTCATCGCCCGTAACTATTTGCGCGATCGCCGTCGTTACATTGAAGAAAAGGAAATCGACATGGACGGTGTCCTGTCGAAGTCCGCGATGGGCAGCCTCGTTGCGAGCTACATCTTCAGAACCGGGAGAGACACGCCCTTCAGTTTGATTTACATCGACATCGATCATTTCAGCGAGTACAACAACGCTTTCGGTCAAAAAGAAGGCGACAAGATTCTCGACCGCTTCAGCGCCAACTTGCGCGCCGCCTTACCCAAAGGTGCCAAGCTCGGTCGCTACCAAGGGGACCAGTTCGTCGCCTTCATCGGCACCGAACATACCAAAAGCCAAACGATTGATTTTGCCAACCAGCTGAAAGAAGTAGCCAAGAGGCCCGTCAAAGTCTATGGCGATACGGAAATCAAGATGACCGCCTCCATCGGCATCGCCTTCTACCCGCTGCACGGGCGAAACTTCAAGGAACTGATCAACTCCTTACGCATCGCGGTCTACATCGTCAAGAAAAATGGTGGCGATGCCATCAAGCTTTATTCTGAAGACATGGAAGAACGCGAAGGCCAATATGTCGATTACTATTACCAAATCAAAAGCGCCATCAAAAATAAACAGTTCCAACTGTACTACCAACCCATGGTCAACTACACACAGCAGACGCTCTTTGGTTTTGAAGCATTAATCCGTTGGAACCACCCTGAGTTCGGCGTCCTCTCTCCCTTCAAGTTCATCAACATCATGGAACAATCCGGAGACATCCACTGGATTGGTCAGTGGGGACTTGAAACACTCATCAAGACATACCAACAGACCAAACAACAGTTCCCAACCATCGATCTTGCCTTTTCTATCAACTTGAGTCCAAAACAGATGATGAATGAGGATTTACCACTTGAGTTCAAAAAACTGATGACCCGTTACGGAATGGATCCGAAAAAAATCATCCTTGAAGTCATCGAGTTCGCCCTTTTTGAAAAACAAGATACCATCTTTAATAATATGCAGAAACTGAGACAGATTGGTTTTCGCATCGCCATTGACGGTTTAGGGATGGATTATGGCACCTTGTCAAAACTCGATCAGTTGCCAATCGATTTCATCAAGCTTGAGAATGACTTCCTGACCGAAGAAGAAGATTTCGTCAAAGCGAAGTTCGCCGACATGCTTGTCGAGTTCGCCCAGCGCAACAAGCTGACCATCATCGCCGAAAAAATTGAAAATGAGGCGATGGCTAAACTGGCGACTGAACACAAAATCGATATCATGCAAGGTTTCTATTTTGAGAAGCCGATGGCCATTGAAGCGCTTGATGACTACCTTAAAGAGGCATCGTGGAAAAAAGATGAAAAAAAATAAGCGTTTCTGCTTGACATCCCGTTTGGGCTGTTATATAATGACGGCGTACCAAAAAAAATGTATAAAGGCAAACCCGGGGAAACTCGGCGACGCAAAGCTATAGGACCTGTAAAATGGTAGCCAGCTGTCATTTCGAAAGAAAATGATGCTGGCTTTTTGTTTTCAAACAATCGCATACCGATATGTAAAAGGCAAACCCGGGGAAACTCGGCGACGCAAAGCTATAGGGCCTGTAAAATGGCAGCCAGCCGTCATAGTGGACAACACGATGACGCTGGCTGTTTTCTATTGACAATCTCATAGACGCAATGTTCAAAGGCAAACCCGGGGAAACCCGGCGGCGCAAAACTATAGGGCCTGTAAAATGGCAGCCAGTTATCATTCCGAGTTCGGACATGATGGCTGGTTTTCTTTTTACCAACCAACACGCTAGGGAAAGGGGTGATGTCATGCGGTTCTCTGAAATTATCGGCATTGAGCGTCAAAGTAAGCGACTCATCAGCAAACGTGCCAGAGCGTACACCCTCGGGATTCTCATCACGGGCATACTTTCCATCTTGTTGTCGGTGGTGACCTTCTACGGTCAAAACACAGGAAACTTCGTCATGACCGTCGACCCCGATGCCGCTAACCGCGGGATCCAACTCTCAACCGACCCGAACTTCAGCTTCTACACCTCAAGACTGTTGAGTGACCCGGTGATGGACGCTCGCGACATAACCTATACTTGGATCAAGTTTGACGAAATTGCCGCGACTGACGGGCAGTTCACCGATCCAGATTACAAATACGTCGCCTACTCCTTCTACATTAGAAACTCCGGCCGTGAAACCGTCGACGTCAACTACTACATCCGCATCGCCGACGTGCATCTGAACCTTGACGCCGCCGTCCGCTTCCTCGTCATCGAGGATAACGAGATTCACCGGATGTACCAAAAACCCGACCAACCCCTAGAAGATGGCTCGATGCCCCGCTACTACGAGATGCCCGAAGCCATCCCCTTCCAGAGCAACCGTCTGGTCTTCAGGGAAACACTCATCAACTTCAAACCGGGCGATGTGACCCGCTTCTCGGTCATTATCTGGCTCGAAGGGCAGGATCCCGACACCACAGACGACATCCTGGGCGGTATGCTCAGGGCGCACATGAACTTCTCGATCCTGCAGGATGATTAGCGGTGGTCACCATGAATCCCTTCAAAAAGTTATACATGTCGATTTTGTTGCTGGGGTTGGTACTGTTACTCCTTACAACGGCAACCTTCGCCTGGCTAGGTCTATCAAACATCAACACGATTGACGGCCTGAGCCTCACCGCAACAACCGGCAACTTCCTCGAAATATCGTTTGACGGCGTCAACTTCGCCACCTCACTCGACCCGGAACTGATTGCAGAACTTATCGACAACGTCCGGCTCGCTGATGTCACAACACAAGATGCCATCGACTTCTACCGCGGGGGCCTTAAAGACCCAAATCGCGCGGTTACCAATCGCGACTATCTGTCCTTCACCCTCTGGTTTCGCACTGTCGAACGCGAACGTCATGTCTTCCTCGTCAACAACGTGAACGACCAAGTGAGTTACGACACAACGTTACGCGGTACCTACTTCGTCTCACGCGGTGTCACCTGGCGTGCCCCGCACACCTTCATCAATGGTCCGGAGGCAACCGACATCGTCGAACGCGGTGATCAAGGCGTCTACTACGCCGCCGACGCCGTAAGGATTGGCTTCGTCGAACAACTTGACGCAAACAATCCACTCGATGAACGTGAAGTCGACACACTCAGATCGCTCATCTACGACCCGAGCGAAAACCCTGAACGCGGGTTTGGCAAGTCCTACGGCATGTTGAGTTACTTCATCGCTAACACTGGCCAAACCGACTTTAGCCCCCCAGAAACATTCCCTGACACACAGTATCGCCTGACTGAATTCGCACCCTTCAATCCGTATCAAGCGCTTGACAACACATCGCTGATCGCCGAACTGGTTCCAAACGGCGAGGTCAATGCCGAAGGCAGACCATACTATATCGGCAAAGTGCAAGTGACCGTCTGGATCGAAGGCTGGGATGCCGACGCCTTTGACGCCATCGTCAATGACCGTCTCAAGATCCAACTCGAGTTCAAATCCGGCATGCCACACCTTAACGGCAGCAACTAGCCTTGCTAGCAAAAATAGATAAAAAACTATAAAAAAATAGGAGAGGTACAAAAAATGAACAAAATTATGAAAAAGATTTATCTGTCAGTATTAACACTTGGTCTTACCGTTGTAGCACTCGGTACTACCACATTCGCATGGTTCACACTTACGAACGTTGCGAGTATAACTGCATCCGCGTCTCGACGCCGTGCTGCTGGTTCCCATCTGCCCGCACACGCTGA
>RECF01000026.1 GCA_007694145.1 Acholeplasmatales bacterium
AACATAGAAACCCGCCTTGGTGGTAGCTTGTTCCGAGATATCGGCAACTTCAACTTTTCTGAAGGTTTCGCATACCAAGTCACCGGAACACAGCCATTCACGTTCAGTAACTGGACGACCATCGCGACTGAAACGATTACACTGAACCAGTTCAACAATCCTGACACAAGCATCCGCGACATATCTGGCCAAGAGGATCTACAATCGCAATCGAACGTGACTCCGAATCCGTTCTTTCTTGATGTACTTCCTGTACCTAAGGTAACGGAAAATCCTGCCGATCCAAGCGGTGCATTTATCTACAATCCGGACTTCATCATGCGTGACGATGACACCTTGACCGCCAATGGTGAACCCATCACCTCCTACATTTATTACATCGAAAACGCCCTGCTCGCCGATCGTTTCCAAACCGAGCGGCCCTTTGGCATGTATGTCTTGTCTACGAGTTCGGGAAGTGACTTTGGCCAGGCGATTCCAGCCAATATTTCTCTGCCCGCATTTTTCCCGCTCGATGGACCGCAACCGTTTGATATTGATTATAATGATCCCCCAGAGCGCGTACCCCTTGAACCCAACAATGTTGATGGCTACAATGCCCTAAGGCAAACCCGGTTCAATGACAAGTCAGCGTTGTTAGAAATCGATCAGCTGTTTACTGGCTCTGAAGTGGGCGGCTCTGATACGCGCTTGCTGACTGCTGATATTGACTATGAGGCACGCGTCATCACGTTTGACTTAAACCTCACAACGATTGCAGTAGGTCAAACAACAGTGAGTTATGCGATTGATACAGCGACTTTACCTGCTGGCGCTATGATTGCAGCGCTGAATGCAGCGCAAAGTGATTTGGTCATCGATGCACCCCTTGATATCTCGGTGACTGCACCGCCTGATTTAACCCTCAATCTGACGCCTTTTTTAGATGGAAACAGTCATCCAAATATCTTACTGGGCACTTTCCGTTCTTATGCGGAAGCGGCGGTGTTTGATGGTCTCTTTACCGACAACCCAGTGTATTATACGGATTATGAGATTCGTCTCAATTTGTTTCCTCGCCAAGATCCCCCCACTAGTCCGGTGCCACGGCGACTCTTTATTGATGGGGTTGGCGGACCACTCAACGTTTTCTTAGATGGTGAAACCATCAATGAAGAAATCCGTTTTCGGTTTTGGGATAATGGCGGTGTGTTACCTACCGGTTCAGACAATGGCCGCTTTGTGACACTTGAGTATGCCGATGCCCCAGTTAGTCTAGATGACTTCATGCTTTCGGTTGACCCCATTCCTGAGGATGTGGCTAATCGGAGATTTGATTTTACCATTAATCTTGATGACCGTCATGCTGGGGGTGTTTACACCGTGCGCTGGCGTTACTACCAAGCGGATACAGAGGAGAAGACACTTACCTTTGTTAAAGCCCCGTCAACGGACGCGTCCATCTTGTCTTTATCCTATCCAACATCAGGGACAGTTGTCCCAGACGGCACGACCTTTACAAGTGAAATTGATTTTGGGTTCCCACTCGATGTCAGCCAAATTGATGCAAGCTCTGTTATCGACCCGACTGTGCCAGCTTACTTTGATGCCGAAACCTTTGCCGTTACTTTCCTTGACAGCATCGTGCTTGCCCCGTTTGCCCGCTTAACCAACGTGGCCTATAACGGTCTTACCTATAACAACGGTTACCGGACGTATCAATTCGAATATACGGTGACCGCTGAAGCCGGTCAGACTACCGTCTATACACACAACATCGTCGAGCGCCCCCTAACCATCACCGATGCGTACACGAATAACGTTCGCCGTAACTTAAACAACCTCTTCGCAACCCGTGAAGCGGCTTCGACAACGTTCTCGATTGACTTTGATATCGCTCGGGATCTGGCCGCTGATTTGTATAACGTTGATCCCGCCAATCCGTCTGGTTTCTTCGGCTTTTCCGTAAGCGGTGTCGATTTTGAAGGCAATCCGTTTGCACCAGCTGAGCTGCTTGGGATTACGAGTACCAGTGACTTGTTCTTGAACATACTCATAGACGACATCACCGAACCAGGCATTTATACCTTTACCTTTACCTATACCCGGGGCGGGGAAACTGTCACTGTACCCGGCAATCTCATCATAACGAAACGTCAAGGCGTCGATGCCTATCTTCAGGATGTTCTATTCTCAGAAACAGCCACGGAAACCGATTATCCCGCTATTGCCGTTTCGGATGCTTCGGGTGTGCCGCTTGCGCCACCACCGTTCAGTCCGGCTATCTTCTTTGCGGGCATCGACTACGATGACTCAGAAAATATCATCTTCAACTACCGGATTGACGGCCAAGTCGCCAACACGCCGCTGAACGAATACACGCCGATTTTCTTGGAGTTCTTGCCAAGAGGTGCCACCATTGCCCGCCAGGTCTTCCCCATCGAAGACCCTTCAAGAGATTGGACTGAGGAAGTCGATTTGAGTTCACCGGCAGCCTTGAAAGCCCAACTGGCGACCGATTTTACCCTCTTGCCTGATACCGGTGCTGAACCGACTGAAGAAGAGGATGTCATCATCACCTACCGTGTTACGTCTGAAGACGGTCAAAACGAAGTGTTTTATCATATTACCGTTGTCGATATCGTGTTCAACGTCTCACTCATCTTCGAAGTCGTCTACGACCATCCGACCCTCGGCCTGCTTGATGCGGCCGATTCGGAACTGCTCGGCAAGACGATGCTTATCAGCGTGATAAACTTCGACACCGATATCGAGGTGACCAACATCATTCGTCCGACGGTGGCGGATTTCCCGGTATTTACCGACATCATCACCATCAACACCCGGGCCAACATGTTTTATACAGCCAACACACAGGACTATCGCTATCGCTTTGGTCGTAATATCAGCGGCTTCTTCGGTTTCACCGTTGACTTGCCACAGGATCCACAAGGCAACGACTATACTTATGAAATTTTCTTTAACAACGATCCGCTCAATCCAGTCGCCGATTATGTGAACGGTCGGGAAGGTTTCTACTTTTACATCAACGGCGGCACCCGCAACCGGACCCGTCGCTTCACCGTCGTGGTGACGTCCTTGAACACAACCGTGGACACCGGTTGGGGTCTAGATGATTACTTCCGCTCGTGGGCACCGTAAACAACCCGGGATTTTCTCCTGGGTTTTTGCCGCTTCTTAGAGCGTATAGGAGGTCTGTTTATGGCACATAAAGACTGGCGCACATTGATTGAAACACTGATGACGATTTGTCGGGAAGAAAAAGCGTTTGAGCCGATGGCTTTGAAAGTCATCGGCACGCTCAATGACTTTTTCGACCTCGCAGCCACCCGCTTGAGCGTCAAAAGCGACCAAGGGGAATGGTATCACGTGATGCAGCCTGAGCAACACGATTTTTCCTGTTGTGATGCGCTGCTTGACGAAGCGACACCTGCGACACTTGTGCGCCGCATCGGTCCTAGTCAAGACGTCGCCTGTTTCCTAACGGCGCAACTTGGGGCGTTTACGTTTGTGGCACCACAAGCATCGAAGACGTTGTTTGAAAGTCCTGAACTATTTTTGTTGGTTGAGGCGATGGACTATTTGTGGAGTCAGTTGCGCAAACCGTTTGTCAGTGCAGCTGAAAGTGAAGCGAGACTTCGATCAGAGCTTGAAGAAACACAGGCCGATTTTTCTTGGTTTTTCAACCAAGCGGATGACTTGTTTCTCATCGTCGATGAAGATGCACGGATTGTCCGTGCAAATTCCGCCTGGCATCAAAAAACCGGTGCCCCTGCGGAACAGTTTTTCCGTGAGGGTTTTGTGGCTACGGTCGTTGACGCGGACAAAGACAAGGCACAAGCGGCCATGGATGATCTTGAAAAATATGGAAAGATGATCGAACTGACTATCCAGCACCACATTAAAAACGGTGACATCTTGCATTTGCGCTGGCGGGTGAAAATCAGTCATGGCCTTTACTTTGCGACCGCCCATGACATTACCGATCTTTATAAGCAACATGAAGCGCTGGAAGTGGCCCACGCGCGCTACGACAGGATTGCCAAACAGAGCCGTATTTTCGCCTGGGAGATCACTTTAGAGGGCCTTTATACGTATGTGAGTCCCATTGCCAAAGATGTACTAGGCTATGAACCAAAAGAGTTGGTTGGCAAACGCTATTTCTATGATCTACATCCCGAAGAGACCCGGGCGGCATTTATCAAGTATGCTGAGGATGACATTGTAAACGGTCGCCGCTTCAGCGATTTCATCAATCCTATGGTTCACAAGGACGGTCACTGTGTCTTTGTCTCAACGACAGCGTTTCCGGTTTTAGACAAGCAAGGCCGGATGATCGCGTATCAGGGCTCGGACATGGATGTGACCGAACAAGTACTTGCTGAACAGGCATTGAAAAGCAAGTCCGAACAGTTTGAACTCGCCATTGAAGGCAGTAATGATGGCATCTGGGATTGGGATATCAAGACCGACAAGTTGTTTTTATCGAAACAGTGGAAAAACCAACTCGGCTATGACGCCGGTGACTACCCTGAACCGACGATGCGGGATATCTTCAACTGCATCCACCTAGAAGATCGTGCCTCGGCCAATAAACAGTTGATCGCCTATTTCAAGGGTGAAAAGGACAACTTTGATGCCGAAATGCGGATGATCTGCAAGGATGGTGAGATTCGCTGGTTCCGTGTGCGCGGTGCGGCTTTGCGCAATGAAACAGGCAGAGCCATCCGGATGGCGGGGTCACAGACCGACATCACCGCCCAAAAAGAAGCCGATTTGACACTTAAAGCGCAACATGAAACGTTGCGCACATTGGCCTCGACCGATCCGTTGACACGCCTTAAGAATCACCGGGCTTTGTATGAAGAACTGGCCACCTTGACCCGTGATAACCCTGGCGGTGTGCATGTGCTGGCGATGCTTGACCTGGACAATTTCAAGCATGTCAATGACACATACGGTCATGTTTATGGTGACAAAGTGCTCACAGAGGTTGCCAAAATCTTAAAAAATCACACTGCAGCACACCATGTGGTCGGCCGTTACGGCGGGGAAGAGTTTATGATTGTGTTCATCGATACAGCCATCGAGGCGGCACTTGAAGCGGTTGAGGCGATCCGCCTTGATGTCGAAACGGCTTATCTTAATCAAGACGTACCGCTCACCATCAGTGCCGGTGTCAAGCCCTACCGCGGTGAACCAATCAGCGAATGGGTTGACATGGCCGACCGCAACTTGTATGTGGCCAAACGGGCGGGCAAGAACACCATTCGAACCTAATCATTCACACATGTGAAAGGAGTGTGCCTATGGCGCGCTATGAAAGTCCCACCTATGCGATCATCCGACAAGATGGACCGTTTGAACTGCGTCGCTATGAAACGTTTGCGACCTCAGCGGTCGACACCAAGGATTTCAGTGGTCGAGACGGTTTTGGAACGCTGTTCAGCTATATCGGCGGCAAAAACCAACCAGCCATCAAGATGTCGATGACGGTGCCAGTCATCAATACGATGAAAGAAGACGGGTTGTCGATGGAGTTTGTCGTGCCCAAAACCCATCTTGAGCAAGGGGTGCCTGAACCGCTTGATGCGCGCATCCGCCTGCAAGACTACCATGAACATCTTGCGGCGGTCGTCCGGTTTTCGGGTTCGGTGCGTCCTGAGCGCATCGAGGCTGCTTTAGAACAGCTCAAGCAGTGGCTTGTGAGGCAAAAGTTGACCGCGGTCGGACCAGTTCGTATCGCGCGCTACAACTCACCGTTCAGCCTACCGATGTTGCGCCGCAACGAACTCTGGGTTGAAGTCGTCTTGCAAGAGGATTGACCCTGAGGAACATCCAAAGCATCATCGCCTAAAAACGCGTCCAAGAGTGCTATAATGGACGCGTTTAAAATTGATGAACAAGGATGTGTCACCATGCAGGAACAACCTACCTTGAAACGAGAAATCCGCCTCTTTGGTGGTATGGCGATCTTGACCGGCATTATGGTCGGTTCGGGTATTTTCTTTATCGGCTCTAACGTGCTCGCCCGCACTGCGTTCATGTCAGCGGGGCTCGCTGTGCTCATTTGGTTGATTGGCGGTCTTATTACACTCCTTTACGGCTTAATTTATGCTGAACTCGGGACGCTTTATCCGCTGTCTGGGGGCTACTATGTCTATTTGAGGAAGGCGTATGGAAAACCGGTCGCCTTCATGAGTGGCTTCATGAACTTTACTTTAGCTAGCAGTGCATCGATTGCGGTGCTTGCGCTTGCCTTTGCGCAAATCTTGGCGAATATTGTGGCGTCGTTGACGGAGAGTCCCCTCATGGGACGTCTGCCGATGGTGCTGATTGCGATGACGATGATTGTGTTGCTTTCTTTCCTCAATGTGCTGGGCATTCGACTGGGGACGACACTCATGAAAGGCTTTATGATTGTCAAAGCGGTGCCGATTATCGGCATCATCTTCTTGGGTCTTGCGATGGGGACGCAGGCGGTCGATTGGTCTTTGAATCTTGAAGGCATCGGGTTTTTCCGGTTGATGTCGATGATTGGGTTTGCGGTCATTGCGACATTTTTTGCTTATGAAGGCTGGACCAACCTCAACAACGTCGCCGAAGAGATTGATAACCCCGGGCGCAACTTGCCTAGGGCACTGATCTTGACAATGGCTTTGGTCACGGGTGTTTATGTCTTATACAACGTCTCAATCTTCCGGGTGTTGTCTCTGGGTGATATTGAAGCGATGGTGACGTCGGGCAACGTGTTCATCGGTATTCCCGCGGCGATGGCGTTGCTTGGGACAGCGGGGATGTATCTTGTCATGGTGACGATGCTCATCAGTGTGTTTGGTGCCTTGAATGGTTGTATTATGACATTCCCGCGTGTTTATTATGCGATGGCGAAAGACAACGTGTTCATCACGTCGTTCACCCGCTTACATCCGCGTTATCAGACGCCTTATCTGGCGATCATCGGTTCAGGCTTGATGGGGATTGTTTTGTTGGTGTTCAGTCTGGATGAACTGATCAGTCTCATCGCCTTTGGTGCGATGATCTTCAACATCTTGATTTTTGCGACGGTGTTCATTTTCCGCCACCAAGATAAGGATGCCCCCCGGCCTTACAAAGTGTGGGGCTATCCCGTCCTACCGGGCTTAGCCATCGTTATTACGGCGTTGTTGGTGGTGGCCATTTTCGTCGAAGGGCGCCGGGAAGCGTTGATAGGCGCGCTGTTCATTTTGTCGGGGTTGCCGATTTACTATCTCCTTGAAGTCTTAAACAAGCGTCGCTTGACCCGGTAACGGGTCTTTTTTTTTCTTGAATAGTATCGTGTTCTTCGTTATAGTTAAGACATGCTTAGACTTTTAGGAGGTCTCATATGTCTGATGCCTTGCGTGTGCTTACGTTTAATCTTCGCCTTGACACGACCGATGATGGTCCGTATGCTTGGCCGTATCGTCGCGATTCTGTCGGGCGGTTTCTCAACATGTTTAGACCGGGTATTGCGGGTCTACAGGAAGTCTTGCCGTCGATGTGGCACGATGTGCTTGCGCGGTTGCCTGAAACGTACCGTCTTTTCGGTGAACCAAGGCTACCAGGTGATGAGGCCGTGCCGCTTCTTTATGATACCGCGCAGGTCACCTTCCTTGAAGGCGGGTCGTTTTGGCTTTCAAAGACGCCAGAAATCAGCGGCAGTAACGATCCCGATGCCGGCTGTGTCAGGATGAGCACGTGGGGCAAGTTCGCCCGCGTGTCAAACCCTGCGACCGTGTTTCGTGTTTACAACACCCACCTGGACCATCTTTCAGAAGCGGCGCGCGTCCGGGGTTTTGAAGTCATAGTCAAGATGATGCGACAGCATCACAACAGGCAAGCGCTGCCGATAGTTTTGATGGGCGATTTCAATGCGTTGCCCGATGCGGTGGTGTTTCAGCCGCTCCTAAGGTTCAATGAAAGCCTTGACGCGATGTGGCGCCTGATGGACGTACAGGCTGGGACTCCAGCAAAATCGCGTGCGACCTTTCATCGCTTCAAGGGTCTGGCTACCGCAGCGATTGACCATATTTTTGTGAGCCGCATTCTCGGAGCACACACGGTGCAGGTGCATACAACATCACAGGGGGCGCTGCCACTGAGCGACCACCATCCCCTTTCGGTCGAGATCGATTTCTCGTTTGCCCCGTTTGAGGCGAAGACATCATGAATACGGTCACCCTAACCCGTGAACAAGCCCGCCGTTTTATCGTGCATTATCAAGGGTTGTCTGGTCCGTTTAAATACCAAGGTCGACAGGGCATTCTTGATCTCGTGGCCGCCGCAGGGTGTTTGCAGTATGATCCCATCGATGCCGTCGGCCGCAACATCGACATTGTCCTCTTGAGCCGGGTAGAAGGGATTGTGCGCACCGATCTTGAAGACTGTCTATACCGTGATCGCACTTTGATGGATCACTGGGACAAGGTGATGTCGGTTTGTCTGATGAAAGACTGGCCGGCGCTTAGACGGTTGCGCGCTGTGCATGGAAAGCGCCATCTCGATCTGCTTTCTAACGATGAAGCGGTGGCGCGCGTCAAGGCACACCTTGAAAAGCATGGACCACTCACGGCAGCTGATTTACCGGACATGGGGACCTCGATGCAGACGGCGCGCAGCCGCCAAGTGAACCAAGCGGCTTTGGATGCGTTGTTGTTTTCTGGGGCGGCGATGATTGCGCGACGCGTCGGCATCAAGCGGATGTTCGCTTTAGCGCAGGCCGTTGTGCCGGAAGATTTGTACCAGCAAGCCGATCCGTTCACCGATTCAGACGCGTTCATCCGCTGGCGACTCAAACGGCGGATTGGGGCTGTGGGTTTGTTGTGGGGGCGCCGCAGTGATGCGTATCTGGGCATTGATGACGTGACTGTGTCCACCTTGCGCACCCATTTGCAGCACTTACATGATACCGGGGACATCGTGCAGGTCATGGTCGCGGGTCTAGACACCCCGCTTTATGCTTTGCGGGAAGCGGAGGCGTTACTTGAAGCCGTACGTGCGGGCGCGCAGTATGCACCACGGCTGGCACTCATCGCCCCCCTTGATCATTTTCTATGGGACCGGAAGCTGATTGCGGCGTTGTTTGACTTTGAGTATGTCTGGGAAGTGTATACGCCCGAAGCGAAGCGACAATACGGGTATTATGTCTTGCCGATCCTTTATGGGGATGAACTGGTTGGCCGTATCGATGTCCGCGCCGTGCGGAAGAAGCAAGCGCTAAGCGTAGCGCATCTTTGGCTTGAGCAGCCGGTACCGGACGATTTTCACACGGCACTTGAGACGGTACTTGAACAGTTTCGGATCTATTTGGGTCTTGAGCGGATTGTCTTTACCTGAGCCATAAAAAAACCACCCGTATGAAACATGGGTGGTCAGAGGCCCGCAAACTTTTGCGGGTCTTTTCGTGCTCAGGGTGACGGTTTGACGGCGATGGCATCGATTTCGATTTGGACGTTTTTAGGCAGTCCACGGACTTCAACGGCCGCGCGTGCTGGGCGATGTGACCCGAAAAAGTCGGCATAGACTTGATTCATGACATCAAAGTCGGCCAGATGGGTCATGAAGATGCCGCAACGCACAATATCGGTTTTTTTGAGACCCGCCGCTTCGACGATGGCTAAGATATTGTCAAGGGCTTGACGGGTTTGTGTGGCGATGTCCGGCCCAGCAAGCGTCATGCTCACCGGTTCAAAAGGAATTTGGCCGGACACATACAAGGTGTCCTTAGTCAAAACACCTTGACTGTATGCACCGACCGCAGCGGGTGCGCGATCGGTCGTGATGGTTTTCATCATGTGATGCCTCCTTTTACGCTAGTATAGCACGGGGTGAGAAAAAACGCCACCGGAAGCCGGTGACGTATAGGTTAAAGGGCTGTTTGATAGTTCGCTTCGACTTGACGCCAGTTGATGACATGGAAGAAGGCGGCAATGTAGTCAGGGCGTTTGTTTTGATAGTTCAAGTAGTAGGCATGTTCCCAAACATCAAGACCTAAAATCGGGGTGCCTTCGTCAAAGGGGACATCTTGGTTGGGGGTTGAGGTGACCTTGAGTTGTCCCGTATCGGTGACGACAAGCCACGCCCAGCCGGAACCAAAGCGGGTGGCAGCGGCGGTGCTGAAAGCTTCTTTGAAGGCATCAAAACCACCCAAATCGCGATCGATGGCTTCAAGCAGGGCACCTTCGGGTTTTTGACCGCTTTCAGGGGTCATGATAGTCCAAAAGAGCGTATGGTTGAAGTGACCGCCACCGTTGTTGCGGACGGCGCCTTGGATATCTTTGGGGACATTGGCCAGATCACGCAAGACGGCTTCGACCGATTGTTCGGCGAGTTCGGGATATTGACTTACCGCATCGGTATATTTTGTGATGTAGGCTTGGTGGTGTTTTGTGTGGTGAATTTCCATGGTTTTAGCATCGATGTAGGGTTCAAGAGCGTCATAGGCATAGTTTAATGCAGGCAGTTCGTGTTTCATAATTGACATTCCTCCTTAAAGTTTTCTCAGTCTCATTATCGCACTTTTTTGTAAAAATTTCAATTTATATGCTTGTCTTTCCCAAGGATGTTAGCCAACTTTTGGTTGACAATGAGGTGTTCCTATGGTAAGATTCATGGCAGAATACCTTTAAGGTAGTCCAGAGAGACTAGCAAGGTCGACACCCCACTGCGGTGGGTCATAGGTGTGAACCCTTTCTATGTCTTTCGACTTAGATTTTTTTTTGCCAAAAAAAAAGACGAAGGAGAAAGATTTATGGAAAAATCATTGGTTCTTGACGTCCGGGAACGCCCGGAAAGTGTATGGAAGTGGCTCGCGTTGAGTCTGCAACATGTCTTTGCCATGTTTGGGGCAACCGTGCTCGTGCCGATTTTGACGGGCTTACCCATCAGTGTTGCGCTCGTTGCAAGCGGGGTGGGAACACTCATTTACATTGCCTGTACCAAAGGGCGGGTGCCGGTTTATCTCGGCAGCAGTTTCGCCTATATTGGGGCGATCATCATTGCGGGATCGGCCAATGGCTTCGGCAGTGCTTATATCGGGCTGATTGCCGTGGCCCTTGTCTATGTGCTTGTCTCCGTCATCATCCGCTTTACCGGCAGTGGTTGGATCAAGAAGATGTTGCCGCCGGTGGTGGTCGGTCCGATGATTATCATCATTGGTCTCTCACTGGCGCAATATGCGGTTGCCGATGCCGGACTCGATAGCAGTCAAGGCTGGCGGGTACCGGTGGTTGCCGTCATTTCGTTTTCGACGGTGGTGCTCATTGCCTTGTTGTCACGGGGCTTCTTCAAGATTGTCCCGTTCGTCCTAGCTATTTTGGTCGGCTATGTGGCCAGTGCCGCCTTGGGTATGATTGATTTTTCCGAAGCCTTTGCCGGCGTGACGCTGTTCATGGTACCCGAGTTTCAGTTCATCGGCACCTACACACTTGATTTCACGGCGGTGCTCATGTTTTTGCCGCTCGCGTTTGTGACCATTGCAGAACACATCGGTGACCATACGGTACTCGGTGAAATCACCGGCAAAGATTTCATCAAGGAACCTGGTCTTGACAAAACGTTGCTTGGGGATGGTTTGGCCACCCTTGCCTCAGCCTTGATGGGCGGACCGGCTAACACGACTTATGGTGAAAACACCGGGGTGGTAGCCATGACGCGTGTGGCGAGTGTTTACGTGACCGGTTTGGCCGCTGTCATCGCTGTGGGGCTTGGGTTCCTCGGGTATGTGCAAGCCTTTGTGGCGAGCATTCCTTGGGCGGTAATCGGTGGGATGACCATTATCCTTTACGGCCTCATCGCCTCAAACGGTGTCAAAGTACTCATCCGGGCTAAAGTGGACCTCGGTGATATTCGTAATCTCGTCATTGTGGCGACGATGCTCATCATCGGACTTGGTGGTGGCAACATCGTCTTGAATGAAGCGGCCGATTTTGGCGGGATGTCGCTTGCGGCGGCCGCAGGCATCGTTCTGAACTTTGTTTTGCCAAAGATGCGCCCGGCGAAGGCGCTCGCCATCGCCCCACAAAAAAGTTGAGTCAATCCCCCAATCCGGTGCTATAATGAGAGTACCGGAAAGGGGGATTTTTTTATGCACATCACGAAAGAAACCATTCAAGTCGCCGCTTGCGGATTCGAGGCGGTCCTCTATGTGGCGTTGCCTGAATCATACCAGCAGACGACGCAGCGTTATCCTGTCCTTTACATGCACGATGGTCACAATTTATTTTTTCCTGAAGACAGTTACCAAGGTGAAACGTGGCGGGTAGCGGAGACGTTTGGGGAAAATGCGGATTTGCCGGACACGATTGTAGTGGGTGTTTCGGCGCCACGTGAAGGCATCGACCGTCTTGATGTGTACGGGCCAGATCCCTTCACCATTGAGATGCCCGGGGCGTCACGCCAACCGGGTGGAAAGGCGGATGCATACCTCGACTGGTTGGTGGGAACACTCAAACCGATAATCGATGCACGTTATCGCACGAAGCCAGAAGCAGATCACACCGCAGTCATCGGCGCATCGATGGGCGGTATTCTCAGTCTTTATGCACTGCTAAAACATCCTGAGGTCTTTACCCGGGCCGCATCGGTATCGGGTGCCTATTTCGTGGCGCTTGAGCCGATGCTCAAACGGCTTGAGAACGCACAGTACAATCATGTTCGCAAGTTATATCTCGATGTCGGTGACCATGAGTCGGCCCCCGATCTTGACGAAGCGTATCTCTTCAGCAACCAAGCTATTTATGAACGACTTCTCAAACACATCGGCCCCGCGGTGCTTCAGTACCGCATCATCGCCGGTGGCGAACATCATGAGCGGGACTGGGCGAGTCGTTTGGCCGATATTCTCCGCTTTGTCCTTATGTGATACGGTCATGAAAAAAACGCCACAGCGCACCCGGCTAGCGGGAACGTTGTGGCGTTTTATGTTTAAGCAGGTTGATTAAGGGGCGGCTTTTTGAGACGGGGACGCCGATTCTTAAGTCGCATCCACGTATAGACAGCAAACACGATGAGATACAGTGCAAAACGGACAAACCCGAGCACAAAGGCTAGCATATCCTCTTGATTATTCATGATATTGAATACGATTGTAATCGATGCAAGATGCAGGAAGATGATCGCATAGACAGCATAAGCGAGTTTATGTAGTTTCCGCCAGTTGACAGGTTTCATTTTCTTGCGGATGGAACGAAAAGACGTGATGAAGAGTGGAATCATCAGCAAAAACGCCACAGTACCCGTTGGATTGAGATTGCTCAAAGCGAGCCAAATGAGCAGCACGACATGCGGCAAGAGTGAAAAGAAGCCGATGATGGCCAGTTCACGCCGGACACCCATAAGTGTCGCCTTCGCTTTGGATTTGTGTTTGAAGGCACCGGCAAACATAACCAGCACGAAGAAGGCGAAGGGGATGTGCCCTTGAAAGAGGAGCGCGTAAGCAATCGGTGCGTCCGTCTTAAACGTTGCAACATCCGATTGGATCAACACGACGAGGGCAAGAAAAGCGATGAAGGTGAAGACGATACCGAAAATCCAGTAAAAACGCGTCTCATTCTTGTGGACAGTCTTGCCATAGCGCACCACAAGCCAGGCAAGAACAGGGATCAATGCGAACCCCAAAAAATTGAGAACATGGGCCATACGATAACCTCCTATGCAAAACATACGGCTATATTGTACCACACTTCAGCGAATTTGAAAGACCCCAGTTACAGATGATAAAAAAACCGTATCAGACAGGGCAAAGTGCTTAGGCATTGCGAATATACAAAAGGCATAAATAACGGTTGAAATCACCTGTGGTATGTGTTATAATCTTTTTGCTGTTTAGACGACAGCGATACGCGCCCATAGCTCAATTGGATAGAGCGTTTGACTACGGATCAAAAGGTTAGGGGT
>RECF01000033.1 GCA_007694145.1 Acholeplasmatales bacterium
ATCATGAAAAAACTGATTTTGATGGTAATGCTGTCGTATATGGGCTTGTTCGTATTGGCCTGCGGTGTCAAGATAGACACACCAAACGACCCAGTCGATACCCTACCGCTTTCGGTCGTCACCGCACCCGGTCGACCGCTCTTGCGACAAGATGCCATCTTCACATCCTATGACGATTTCGCAGTCTTTCTCGCGCAGTATCATGCAAAGTTTCCCGATCCACGCCACGCACTTGATGCATTGGCTTCGGCGTTTGATGCCGATTTCTTCACATCTCACGGCCTGTATCTCACCGTCATGCATGAAAAACACGGTATTGACCTGACTGTTTCTCGCGCAGAACAAACCGGTGACACAGCCCATGTCCATGTTCGTCATCAGTTGCCGGCCTTCTATCCCATCGATTCGACCGACACATACTATGTCGGCGTCCCTTTTGTCAAAGACTCCCCCCACACGCAACGCGTGTTTCACCATGATGTGGCACCCTCCGCGAGCGAACCGGCGCCACATTACTTGTTTCCAGCTGCTTATACGGAAACCGGCCCATTTTGGGAAATCTTACCCATCGATGATTATGATACCTTGCAAACGATCTACAACACCATGAAAGATCACTTCACCGACCGGACACTTTGTTCGACATACGGCGGATGCGTGTATGATGGTCATCACGGTTTCCATGACTTAATCCGCACCTATGATGACGCGTTCTTTACCGAGTCGTTTTTGCTGTTTGTTCCCATCATGGAAAATTCCGGGTCCAACCGTCATACGCTTGACGCCCTATCGATTGACGATGCGACACTGACGCTTCACCTGAGTCGCCATATTCCTGAAATCGGCACCATGGACATGAAAAATTGGTTGCTGATTGTCGAGGTTGAACGCGGTGAATCCCTCGATGCCTTCCATCTCGATGTCACCGTCCACCGAAAACTGCCCTAAACCCTCTTATGACCACCCCCGTCTTCAAAACGAAAACGGGGGTGGTTTTTTTTATGTGGTAAGCCAAGGTGCGGCAATCTGTTCGAATCGTCGCATCGCGGCGTCATCGTGTCGGTTGAGATGTTGAAGCAACACTTTGAGTCGTGGATTCGCCGCAATAACCGCCTTATGGTCCCGTAAAAAGAGATAGAACAACGCATTCCAAAGGGACATCCATTCCCCGGCGGGGTCATAACCCATTTTACTCAAGTAATGCGCGCCGCTGAAATAGGGCTTCGTTGTCAAGAGCGGACCCGAAGCAAATTGACTCATCCCGTAAATATTAGGCACCATAACCCAGTCATATGCATCGATGAACATCGTCATGAAAAACCGGTGGATCGCATCGGGATCGGTCCGAACCAACAACATAAAGTTGCCCAGAACCATCAGCCGCTCGATATGATGTGCGTAAGCCGTGCGATGAATTTTCTCGATGACGAGGTCAAGCGCTTCAACACCGACCCCTTCACCATAAAAACCACGATGAAGCGGTCGGTTATGATGCAAGTAATTTTGCTTGCGCATCCAGTCGCCCTTGAGGACATACATCGCCCGCATGAACTCGCGCCAACCGACAATTTGGCGGATGAAGCCTTCTTTTGAAGACAACACCACCGGGGCCTCTAAAACCGCGTCGACGATTTCGCGTGGGGAAAGCAGACCGATATTGAGCGGTGCGGAGAGTTTGCTGTGAAACACGCTGTCATGACTTGTGGACAACGCATCCTGATACGGTCCGAAGTCGTTCAGTTGATGGCGCATGAAATAGTCGAGCAAGGCCAGGGCTTGTTCGCGGGTGACGGGATGGTTGAATGTTTCGGCTTGGCCGGGGTGATCGGGAAAATGCGCTTCAACATACGCCATCGCCGCTAGGATGCGTGCATCCTGTTCAAACACCAGTGGCTTAGGAACCGTGTATCCGGCCGGCAACTTACGACGGTTTTCCGTATCAAAACTGTACCGACCCCCCTCAGGATTCACCCCGACCATCATAATATCGAGCCGGCGGCGCTGAAAAGCGTAAAAATCGGCCATAAAATAGCGCTTTTTGTTATGGAAGAAACTTGTGAAAACGTGACGTTCCGTCAGAAAATTCGGGCTTTCAATCACCTGAAGCGGTGTGTCGGTCTCAACGGACAACTGCTCAAGTTCTCGCGTTCTCGCCTGATCGACAGGGTCGTAGATATACACAGCGGGTGCCGCCTCAAACAACCGTCTAAGTGTTTTTTTGCACGCCAGATGATAATCCACATAACAGCACCGCATCCCCTTGGCCTCTAACCGTTCATAAAAGGCCTGCATCGAGGCCCGGTGCATAATCAGTTTCTGCTTGTGATACAAGACATCGTGGGCCGTATCACGAAAATAGGCCGGATGCTCAATGAGGATAATCGTCTTGTCAGGGTGGGTAAACACGGCTTCAAAGAGTTGGTTCGGTAGAACGAGTAAAATCTCACGTCCCATCGTGATCACCACGCTTTCGGCGGGCTATCTCGGCGGCTTCAAGGTAGCGGGCTTTCTGCCGTGCAGCCGACTTGAATAAGTCGACAAGCGGTGTGGGATAATCTTCACCCAACACACAACCATACGCGACCTGCAAAGCTTCTGGCAGTGTATGGACCGTATAAATGTGCGAAGACGGCACATCTTTCAACGCTTTGAGCCAAAACTTGGCGTAAGCCCCTTCAGGATCATAGGTCTGCCCTTGCTTGATGACATTGAAGAAACGGAAATCACGGGCATCGTTGCCCACCCCGGCGACATAGTTCCAGTTGCCGTAGTTGCTTGAGACATCATGGTCAATCAGATGCGCTTCAAACCAAGCGGCCCCTAGTCGCCAGTCGATGCCGAGGTTTTTCGTCAGGAAACTGGCCGCATTTTGCCTTGCCCGGTTCGACATGAAACCCGTCGTCTTCAGTTCCCGCATGGCCGCATCGACAAGCGGGTATCCGGTTCTACCTTCCGTCCAAGCCGTGAACCATCCGGCATCGGCATGCCAGTCGATGGCGAGATTTTTTAGTCCGCCCGGTTTGAACAGTTGGTTGCCATGCCGCATATGGATAAAGGAAAAATAGTCGCGCCAAAGCAACTCGTAAATCATCCACGTTGTCGAGTCATTTTTCGCTTGCGACCGCTCAAACTTGCGGATGGTCTCATACACATGACGCACCGACAAGCACCCGTGGGCAAGGTAGGGTGACCACTTGCTTGAATCATCAAGATACAACAACCCATTCCGTGTTTCCTTGTAACGGGCCAGCGAGCGGGTTTGATAGCTATAATGCTTGAGTCGGTCAAGCCCAGCCCCTTCGCCACCTTTGAAGCGTCTATGTACCGCCTGGTCGTTTGGTAATCGTGCTTCGATGGCATCCGTTTCCATCACGCCGGTGATGCCTAAATCGCGTTGTTTCAGAGGTACGGGCAAAGCTGGTCGTACGGCTAAGGTTGACTCCACTGCTTTGCGAAACTGTGTGAATACCTCGGGTAAGGCTTCAAGAGGAAAGGGTAAATCATCAGGATGAAGCAACGTTTTTTCAAACAGGACATGGTGTTTCAACTGTGACACGTTACGTACCGCTTTAAGTGCCTTCTTTTCATCATGACCCGGAAGATCATGCACATAGAGGTCACCGACATCATACTGTTCGGCGAGGGCTCTTATGACATCTTCGGGCCGCCCGAACTTGACAAAAAGCGGCACGTTTAAGACGGAAAGTCGGGACGCGAGATCCACTAAACTATCATGAAGAAACGCCCATTGCAGCGCACTTTTTTTAGGGACACCGTCAAACCGGTACTCAAACCAGGTCGGTTCAAGACAAAAAACGCCCAAGACGGCGTCGTGGGCATGCATCGCTTGATGCAAGGCTGGGTGGTCATGGGTCCTGAGATCATTGCGGAACCAGACAAGGGCTTTGGCCATAAACCATACCTCCTAGAAATGTGGGAGTCTCTAAAATCCGCGGGTTTGACCGCGATATGGGGGTTCGTCTCCCCGGTCATACTCATCGATACCCGGACCGCCAAGACGGCGCAGGCGCCACAAGCCATAAACATACGTAAACACTAACCCAACAAACAACAAAGGAAACCCGAGTAAGGTGTTGTAAAACGCCAAACGCACCGGATCGCCTTCAAGATACAACACGATCTGAGCCACCAAACGCACCAGGAAAAAGAGCGCCCAACCGATGGTCACTTCCGTATAGGCCGGCCTGACGTCGGCGCGCCAAAACCATGTCAGGGTCCAGCCCCGTGACACATGGCTGACCCACGCCGCCATCGGTCGACCGGCAACTAAGCTGACAAGCGCCAAAACAAACAAGGCTGCCGTAGACAAAATGCCGGGCAAGAAGTAGTTCGCCGCATTTTGCGCCAGATAAGCGAATCCAGACGCCACAAGCACCCCGAATAAACCACCGAGGGCATAAACCCACGACTGCTTGGCCATCCAGCGTTTAATCACCAAAGCCAACCCGATCAGTCCTGCCGCACCCAGCGCCATTTCAAGACGCGCGAACGCATTGACCGTCACAAACACGAGTGGGGGGAAAATCGCATCCAGTGTCTTGCCGGCTGCGACTGTTTTGAACTCTTCACGAATCTCACGCCATAATGCACGCATAGACGCACATCCTCTCCTTGTTGCTTTACTTCATCTTACCGCCATCTTCACAACCTGTCAAACAATGAACCTTGCATCTTTCCATATTATGCAACGGCTCACAAAAAAAGCATGCCACCGGCGCTGTGCGGTGAAACATGCTATGATAAAGGGGAGAATACAACCTATACGCAAGAAAGGGGGGCCATCCGTGAAACACGTTGAGTATGAAGTCATCGGCATGCGCTGCATCGGTTGCTCGCTTGGCATTCAAAAACTGCTCAAGAAACAAAAAGCCATCGACAACGTCGAAGTCGTCTTACATGAAAGTAAGCTGAAAATCGCTTATGACGAGTCGGCCATCGATGATGAGACCATTGTCAAAACGGTCGGCCGTCTCGGCTACAAAGCCGTCCGAATCGAATCCTAAGACGCCAAGATAAAAGAATGGCACCCAAGCGGGGCCATTCTTTTTCATTGTGACACCACTAGGTGTGTGTTTTCAGTGCTGTTTACGGCCATTTTGATATGCATAGATAGCTTCAACGTCCTTGTCGCCGCGTCCTGACAAGTTGACGACAATAATCTGATCTTGACGCATGGTCGGGGCGATGCGAATGGCTTCGGCTACGGCATGTGCCGTCTCAATGGCGGGGATGATGCCTTCGGTCCTCGACAGTTCATACAAGGCGTCCACCGCTTCCTCATCGGTTGCGGCCACATACTCGACACGGCCCGTTTCTTGCAAGTAGGCATGTTCTGGACCGATGCCCGGGTAATCAAGCCCGGCAGAGATGCTGTAGACTGGACTGATCGTGTCATCGTCTTCAAGGACGACACGTGTACGCATGCCATGGATGACACCGGTCCTACCAAGCATCATCGTCGCGGCGTGGTCTTTGGTCTCAAGGCCCTTGCCCGCTGCTTCAACACCGATGATTTTCACTTCTAGATCATCGAGAAAGCCTTGATAAAGTCCGATGGCATTGGAACCGCCCCCTACACACGCGATAACGACATCGGGCAGACGGTTTTCCTGTTGCAGAATTTGCGCCCGGGCCTCTTCGCCGATGACTTTTTGAAAGGTCCTGACAATGGTCGGGTAAGGATGCGGACCCACAGCACTACCGAGAAGATAAAACGTATCGTCGATGCGTTCAATCCATTGTCCAATCGCATAATCGACCGCGTCAACAAGCGTGGCGGTGCCTTGGCTAACACCGGTCACTTTCGCCCCGAGCATTTCCATGCGAAACACATTGAGACGCTGACGTTCCATGTCGATGGTCCCTTGATATATCTCGCACTCCATGCCAAACAGCGCCGCAGCGGTCGCCGTGGCAACGCCATGTTGCCCGGCGCCCGTTTCGGCGATGACCCGCTTTTTACCCATGCGCTTAGCAAGCAAGATTTGACCGATGGTGTTGTTGATCTTGTGTGCACCCGTATGGTTCAAATCCTCGCGCTTGAAATAAATCTTCGCGCCGCCGAGCTTTTCGGTCAGATTTCTTGCGAAGTAAAGCGGGTTCGCCCGACCGACATACTGCTTCAGTATTTCCTGGTACTCGGCGATGAACGCCGGATCAGCCATCGCTTCATTGAAAGCGACTTCGACTTCTGCCAGTGCCGCGAGCACCGGCGGTGGAACAAATTGCCCACCAAAGGTTCCAAATTGTGTTTTCATGACATGTCCTCCTTTTTTTAGGCTGACTGTCCGGACAATAAAAAAAGTCCGCCGCATGCAAAATCATGCAGAGGACGAACGTGTCGTGGTGCCACCTCATGTTCCACCCAAAGGGTGCTCTGTCCGGTACGATCATACCGTTTCCCGATAACGGGAGAACCCGTGAAACCCTACTATCATTCAGGTTTCCTCTCCTAGATCCATTCACCATCACGCCCATCATCGGTTCACAGCACCACCGACTCTCTGAGGATGTTGCATCATGGTTACTACTTCTAGTCAACGATTTAACCACATCATACTGCATGCCTAAAGCTCTGTCAACCATCAAGCGTGCATTTTTCACATCAAAGTGCATGAAAACGCTCACGCCCCTTGCTTTCAGTCAACCTTTGAAAAACAGTGCGTCTAAGCTTGTTTTTTGCCAGGTGCTGTGATAGGATTAATTCAAAGGTGGTTGAGACCATGCGTAAAGACACAGTTCATTCGTATTATCGTTCGGGTGACATGAAGGATTGCTGAGCATTCCTTTTTACGCATTGGAGCGCCGAAATACCGAGTCCTATGGGGTGCCCCATAGGCTTTTTTTATTCCATCAACCCAAAATGCCAAAGGAGTGGATGCATCATGATCGTCAAAATGAAAAAAACTGCCACCAATGAACACTATGAACGCCTGGTTGCCTTCCTAAACGACAAAGGTTTTGAAATCAAAGACGTAAGCAGTGAGCACGTCCGAATCTTCGGTGTCATCGGCGATACCGCCACCATCGAGCCAGGTGATTTGCTTGCTTTTGATGGTGTATCCGAGGCCTTCCGGATTCAGACACCTTTCAAAAAAGCCAGTCGAACCATGAAAGCTGAAGACACGCTTGTCCGAATCAGCGATTCCTTAACGATTGGCGGTGACCAAACCGTCATCATGGCTGGGCCATGTTCCGTAGAATCCTACGAACAACTCGATACCATCGCGCAAGCGGTCAAAGCCGCTGGCGCCCATGTCCTGCGGGGCGGGGCGTACAAGCCAAGAACTTCCCCTTACACATTTCAGGGGCTTGGTCTTGAAGGGCTTAAAATGATGCGTGATGTGGCCGACAAGCACGGTCTAGCGGTCGTCAGTGAAATCACCAGTCCCGACTTGCTCGATGTCTTTGAACAATACGTAGACATTATGCAAGTGGGTGCGCGGAACATGCAAAACTATCCGCTGCTCAAAGCACTCGGACAATCACGCAAGCCCATCTTGCTCAAGCGTGGCCTCTCTGCGACGATAGAAGAATGGCTGATGGCCGCGGAGTATTTGCTTGCCGGTGGCAACGAAAACGTCATCTTGTGTGAGCGGGGCATCCGTACCTTTGAAACATACACGCGCAACACACTTGATATTGCGGCCGTATTAGCCATTAAGGAACTGTCGCATTTACCGGTCATTGTTGACCCTTCTCATGCGACCGGCAAGTGGCACATGATTGAAAAGGCCTCCCTTGCCTCCCTTGCAGTGGGGGCCGATGGCCTAATCATTGAAGTCCACCACGATCCCGAACGGGCGCTAAGTGACGGGGCCCAATCGCTAAAACCCGAAAAGTTTAGTGTGCTGATGGATAGTCTTCGTGAACTTGCACCGCTTTTAGGCAAGCAAATCCCATGAACGTCTACATCGTCGGTTTGGGCCTAATTGGCGCTTCCTATGCCGCAGGTCTTCGGGCAGCCGGTCACACCATCGACGGCTTTGATATCAATGCCGACACACTGCAAAAGGCAAAGACAGCCAATCTGATTGATACCGGTCGCCTTGAAGGCATGCGCCATGCGGAAATACTCATCCTTGCCCTGTACCCAAACGATATTCCCGCTTTCTTGCAGACACATCGCCATCTCATTCCTGAGACGGCTTTGATCACCGATGTAGCCGGTGTCAAGAAACCGCTTGAAACCGCGCTACACAAGCAAGGCATCACCCGCGGACGTTATGTATCACACCACCCGATGGCCGGTAAAGCCAAACAAGGGTTTGACGCCCATGATGGTACGCTTTTTAAAGGCGCCAACTGCATCTTAATTGCCCAAGACGGCGCAGAGTCATCCCAGCTTGATACACTCCAAACAGTCCTTGCGGACCTTGGATTTGGTCGGTTCATCACTGTCGACGCCGCGCGCCATGACCGTTTGATCGCTTTCACAAGTCAACTGACCCATGCCTTAGCCGTCGCGCTCATGCATGCTGATTCAGACCCGCTGACCCCTCAGGCGACCGGTGATTCCTTCCGCGACCTGACCCGGATTGCCGAAATCAATGCGCCGATGTGGTGCGAACTCTTCTTGGCCAACCAACACGCCTTGACCGAAGAAATCGAACGGTTTCAGACGGTGCTTGACCGCTTGAAACAGCACATTCAAGATGAAGATGCCACCGCCTTGACTGCCATGTTTGAAACTTCGACGACCAAACGTCAATCCTTCAACCGTCTCACTAGGAAGGTGTGAACCCCATGGATATCCGTGTCTATCCCGTGCCCCTCACAGGCGAACTGCGTGCCCCGTCGTCCAAATCCTTGTCGCACCGCTATCTAATTGGTGCGGCGCTTGCACCGGGCATCAGCCGCATTACCAATATCCTCGATGCCGAGGATCTCGATGCCACGCGCCTTGCGCTTCTCAGTCTTGGTATTCGCATCGATGGTGACACCGTAGCCGGTGGAACATGGGAAGCCACCACCGCACCTATACATTGTGGGGCTTCAGGGTCGACCGTCCGCTTTTTGATGCCTGTGGCCATGCACCTCGATGCGGCGACGACATTCACCGGCACCGGGCGACTGCCCAAACGGCCACTCGATGTGTATGAATCCCTGTTTGTGCCGCGCGGCCAATATGTTCGCCATGGAATCGATCCCTTGCCGGCGACGGTCCTTGGACCGCTTGAACCCGGACCGTTCAAAGTTTCTGGTTCGGTGAGTTCTCAATTTATCAGTGGGCTATTGTTTATCTTGCCGACCCTTGATGGCCCTTCATCAATCTTGATAGATGGTCCGCTTGAATCAGTGCCCTATGTCGATTTGACGCTTGCGGTGATGGCTGAGTTTGGTATCAAGGTCCATCGCACACAAAACGGCTTTGACATTCCAGGTTATCAAACGTACCGACCGCTTGAAACTGCCGTTGAAGGGGACTATTCCCAAGCCGCTTTCTGGCTCGTTGGTGGCGCAATCGGGGCCGGCATCACCCTCAGTGGCTTGCGCAGAGACTCAGTCCAAGGTGACCGGGCGGTTGTGGCGATGTTGGAAACCATGGGGGCCGATATCACCGTGTCGGATCAACATCTTACCATTCAAAACACACCCCTTCATGCCGTCTTTACCGATTTGCGCGATACGCCCGATCTTGGCCCTGTTTTGATGTTACTGTCAGGCACAGCCACTGGAACAAGCACTTTCACCGGCTTGAAACGACTGCGCATCAAAGAGTCCGACCGACTCGGTGTTTTACAGGAACTCCTCACACGCACCGGCGTCCCCAATCGACTCGACGGCGATACGTTGAACATTGTCGGCCAGACCACACTTCAGGGCAACCAGCGGTTTCATACGTATGACGACCACCGGATTGCCATGGCTCTATGCGCGATGGCCAACCGTTTTGACCAACCTTTCATCATCGAAGACATCGATGTCATCCGTAAATCCTATCCCCGTTTTCTTGACGACTATGCTATGCTCGGTGGTCGTTTCGATACCCTTTGAACCGAAAAGGAGTTGACTTTCATGAATCAATTCGGCACCCTCTATCGTATCACCTTGTATGGTGAGTCCCACCAACCCGCGATTGGCGTCGTTATCGACGGCGTCCCACCCGGCACACCGATTGATCCGGCGGCCATCGCTGCAGATCTTAAACGGCGCAATCCACCCCTTATTGGGACAACCCCCCGCAAAGAACCCGATGCCGTCATCTTGACATCCGGTATCCTCAATGGTGTCGCGACCGGTTCCCCCATCCATGCAATGATTGAAAACAAAAATGTCCGCTCACACGATTACGACCACTTGAAGGCACAACCACGGCCCGGTCATGCCGACTTCGTTGCCAAGATGAAATATGGTGGCCATCAGGATCCCCGCGGTGGCGGCCGCTTTTCGGGTCGTCTGACTGCCCCGCTCGTCGTGGCTGGTTCCATCGCGAAAATGTTTCTGCCTTATACCTTTTCCCACCGTCTGATCCAGGTTGGATCGTTAAAGGACATGGACCAACTCGATGCGTACCTGACAGACATCGCTGCAGCCGGTGATTCGGTTGGGGGCATCATTGAAGTGCGTATCGAAGGGGTGCCCGTTGGCATCGGTGAGCCGATGTTTCAAAAGCTCGATGCGGCGCTTTCGTCGATGATGTTTGCCATTCCCGCGGTGAAGGGTGTTGAAATTGGAACCGGCTTCTCCGGTATCACCATGACGGGGAGCGATTTCAACGACCGATTCATCGCCGCAACCGGCCAAACGACCACCAACCATGCTGGTGGCATCACGGGTGGCTTGTCAAATGGCAACCCGATTGTCTTCAATGTCTTTGTCAAACCGACTTCAAGCATCGCAAAAGGTCAGGAAACGTACGCGTATGACACAGAATCCGTTCGCACGCTCGCTGTAAAAGGCCGCCATGATGTGTGTATCGCAAGACGGGCCGGCATCGTGCTTGAAAATGCTGCAGCCATCGTGTTCGCCGACCTCACGTTGCATCACCGTGCCTCAAAACCGCTTTAATTCGCGCCCTTAATCGAACTGTTCACCATCTTCAAGATGGACGGGCAGTTTTTTTCATAAACGCGCAATCAGCATGCAAAAAAGTCCCTTGAACCACGCGGGACTTTTCAATGCGTTCGCGTCATAGCCTAATGAGAATGAAACGTCTCATTGACACGTCGAGTATAAACGGAGGATGTTCTTTTCTTCGCTCTCCAGTGAAGAACCATGAAGCAACGTCCACGCTTCACAGTCGTAAAACCCACTATCTCTTCTTAAAGCAAAAAAAGTCATGCAAAGATCCCTTTGCATTGACTTTTTTGATTCATCGTGTTTGTCAACGGTCTCGATGGCAACGTGTTGGGTGTTTAGACGCTATTAGTACAGGCGTGACTGGCGAAAAACCACTTTTGTCTTGAAGAGGAAATCATGGGGTGTCCGCCGGTCCATCCGCCGGCTGAACATGACAAAGGCGATCAAAGCATAGAGCCCTACAGTACTGAAAATAAGGCCCCACTTGACACATTCGCGAAGATGCGCACGTTGCAAGGAAATCGGGCGGTTAGATACATCGACAATATGCGTCCCCGCCATCCGCTTGCCAAGACTCGATGCCGGCCAACGCCACATGGGCAGTAGCGTAACCAAATAAAACAGCCCAAAGACAAACAAGCTCGACGTCCACCACGACCAATCCATGAATACAACAGTTAAAATCCCGGAAAAAATCGCCACGATTTCAAAAGCAAATCCTTCAATACGTTCATTGAACTGCGCGGGCAAGTGTTTATATTCTGGCATGTCATCACCTCGCTTTTGTCACAGGGTATGCCTAGAAACATGTTGACTCAATACCGCATCGATCACCAAAGTAACCTCCCCGTGACGGTGCAACGCCGAAGCCGGCAATGCCTCTGTCACTTTACCGCTCATGAGACGCATGATGGCTTCACGTTTCGCTTCACCCGAGGCCATCAAAATAATCGCCTTCGCCTTAAGAATGGTCTGAATACCCATGGTGATGGCTTGCGTCGGAACCGCGGCCAAGTCTTTAAAATAACGCGCATTGTCCGCGACAGTCGCTTGATCGAGTGTGACAACATGTGTGGCGGTATCAAATGCGGTTCCGGGTTCATTGAAGCCGATGTGGCCGTTACGGCCGATACCGAGCAACTGTATGTCGATGGGATACTGTTTGAGTGCTGATTCATAGGCATGGCTACTTGCTTCAAAATCACCGCTGCCATCGGGGAGGTGGCAACGGGTCAAATCCAGGTCGACATGTTTGAACAATTTTTCGTTCATGTACGCATGATACGATTGCGCATGCGCCTTGTCAAGACCGATATACTCATCCAAGTTGAACGTCCGCACACGGGCGAACGTGACACGGCCGTCCTGGTAAGCCTTCACGAGTCTTTCATAGACACCTTCGGGTGTCGAACCCGTTGCCAAGCCGAGCACGGTGTCAGGCTTTTGCTGGATTTGTGCGATCAATTGCTCGGCCACATACTCAGACATAGCGTCATAATCTTTCTTAGCAATGATTTTCATGATGTGTGCCCCTTCTTGTAGACAATCCGGCCATCGATTATCGTCATGTAAACCTGAAACAGCGGGTCAAGAATGGCCAAGTCCGCTTTGAGACCTACGGCAAGCCGGCCCCGTTCATCCGCTAAACCCAACAGCTCAGCCGCGCGTCCCGACAACGCCTGCGACAAAGCCGGCAAATCCATCCCGGTCGTCTCATGCATGTTGCGTGCTGCGTCGCAAAGCCGCAGGACACTGCCAGCGAGGGTACCGGTCGTGGTTTTGACCGTATCACCGGCATAGACAATGGTTTGTCCACCCAACTGATACGTTCCTTCGGGGCCATACTTAGCCGCCACACTGTCTGTGACTAGTTGCATCCGCCCTGGCTTCAGTTTTGCGGCTAAGCTGAGTGCCGGCACGGACACATGATGCAAATCGGCAATCAGTTCGATGTCCATGTCGTCATAAAGCAGCGCTGACCCGACGACACCGATATCACGGTGATGCAGTCCCCGCATGGCATTGTAACAGTGTGTAACACGGCGGATACCGCGGGCGCGTGCGGCGACGACTTGATCGTGGGTAGCGTCGGAGTGGCCGATCGACACGATGATACCTTGTTGGACAAGTGTGTCCAAAAATGTCGCTGATTGGACTTCCGGCGCAAGGGTCACCAAACGAATCTTGCCTTTGGCCAACGCCTGAAATCGTTTGAATGTCGACACGTCACCCGGTACGATGTGGGCTGCGTTTTGTGCCCCCGGATACCGTGTACTCAAAAAAGGCCCTTCAAGATGGATGCCAAGCATGCTCGCGCAAGAGGGGGCTTGTTTGTAGCGCCCCAAAGCATCTAAGGCGCGCTCAATAACAGGCACGGTTTGTGTCATCGTCGTCGCAAGTACGGCTGTCGTACCCTCGCGCAACACCGCATGCAATACCGTCCCGATGGCCTCGTCGTCACCATCCATGAAATCCGCCCCATCCGCACCGTGGATGTGCATGTCGATAAATCCAGGAAAAACGCGCCGTCCTTCCAAGGAAACAGCGTCGTCAATCGGTCCCTCACCTATGGCTGCAATCTTCCCATGTTCGATGATGAGATGTCCGTTTTCAATGACCTGGTCTTCTAAAACCAGTGTCGCATGATCAAACCGCATGGTTTCACTCCTTCACCCCGGCCCTGTCTGCTTGCATACAGAATGAAAGACCGGATATGGTTCTTTAACATTATAGCCCAGTGGCGCACGGATGTAAACGCCCGACACGCAAATCAGCGGATTGGCATGACACTGTCTGAACCCTCACGGAAGGCCCAAAGATAATGGGCCACAACCGATCGATAGGGTCGCCACCTTGCACTCCGCGCCACCATGTCCGCTTCAGACATGGCTGGTTGCTTCAGCACAAGGCGCAAAGCGTGGCGTAACCCCAAATCACCCGTTGTGAAAACATCTTCATCGAGCAGGTAAAACATCCTAAACATCGACACGGTCCAGACCCCCAGACCCCGGATGCTCAAGAGTTCCCGTTCAATACGTTCGTGCGATGTGTTCTCCATCTGGACAAACCACGGTGCATAGCACGCCGTGGCCACCGCTTGTAGACATGTGATCTTTGCCGTAGAAATTCCGAGTGCCCGCAATGATGCCTGCGTGGCCTGCCTGAACGTCTCTGGGGTATCGAATCCTTCACCTAGCAATCGCGCATACAGTGTCTTGGCTGCCTTGAGTGAAATCTGTTGGTTGAGCACGAAGAAAACCAAACAAAGAAACGGGTCGTCAAATCCGACAACCCGTAAGTCTCCAACGGTTTCAAACAATGGTGCGAGCGCTTTATCCTGCGTCTTGAGCGCGGTCACAACAGGTCCCTTCAAATCATAGTCTCGCGCATGAACCCGCCTCATGCCGTAGGATTTGCTTGCGGTTGTGCCACCCGCCACAGGACGGTTTCTAAGATGATGCCGTATACCGCGCCAACAAGAAAGCCGATCACATCGGCAAACCCTGTAGATATGTAAAACGCAAGCGATACCGCCAAGCCGACAACCGCCCCGCGAACAAGCCGCCGCCTCACGTCTTTGCATGTCGGCAACAAGCCGATCAACACGCCCATGATGACCCGGTTGTACCAAAAACCAATGAGATAATGTACCGGATGTTCGCCGCCACCACGGACGCGCGCACCGATAATACAAATAACGCCCAACACCATACCGACCAACAAGCCGGCTAGAACACGTTTCTTATTCATGATTTGATGCTCCTTCCATAGTCTCAAGATGCACCTTGGCCTGCTTCGTTGCATACATTTTTCGGTCGATTTCATGTAAAAAGCTCTCAAACGATTGACGATTGGGCTCAAACCGCCCCACACCCCAACTGAATGATGCCAAGTGTGCCATCGGTGTATCGGCCAACTGATTCACCAGCGTCGCTTCAACCGTGTCAAGACGCTGTTTCACATCCCCTGTGTCTTCGGTGTGCACCAACCACACGAACTCATCGCCACCAAATCGGGCACACACATCAAAGGGGCCAGATGTCGCTAAGATGTTCTGCACCACCGCCTTCAGCATCAAATCACCGGCCGCATGTCCATGATTGTCATTGATCCGCTTGAGGCGGTCGACATCAATATAAGCAATCGATAACGCCTTGACGCGGCGCTGTTCAATCAAGTCATCGAGGTAGTTCATAAACGTCTCACGACGCCATGCGCCTGTCAAGTAATCGGTCCTGATGAGCCGCTGTTCAAGAAAGACATAGGCAAACAACAACGTAAACGCGGCGCTTGACCACATGGTCAGTAGCCCGTAAAAGAGCCCCTGAAGTAGACCCCCAAAAATAGGCAACATGCAAAACACGACAAACGGCATCCGTTCTTGCGGAATCATCGTCCGCCGATATCTCAAAACATGCACAAGCGCGACGAAGAGAAAGCCATAGACAATCACCACAGACACCAAAAAAGCTGGTCCGCGCTGGTAGACATTAGCCGCACTCACCGTAAACATCCAACCAAAAAATGGGGTCATCAACGTCACGAAGACAACCAATCCCGCAAATATTTCTGGCATATAGTGCCGCTTTTTATTGTGCATACTTTCAGATTGAAGCATCCCTGTCACAAAACGATACCACAAATACGTCAAAATCGGTGCCATCGCAAACAACAAGACATGCAAGACAATCGAAAGGGGAACAAACCAGTCAACCGGTTGATTGTTGATCAAAACCGTCAGTGCCTCCACAAGCAACAACGGAATAATAATCGCCGACATGCGCAAAAAGAGGCGGCTCATATTGTCACGTCGATCGAGTCGGTTGTACGCAAACAACCAAAAAATCGACAACACGACGAAGGCTAAAACATTCGGTGTGATCCGGTAAATGCTCTCCAAGCCATCCACCTCGCTTTCCGTTACGTGTGATGCCCTATTTATCTTCATCATATGCGAACCGTTTCATGGTGTCAACAACCACGACTTCACAAGACAAAAAAACTTTATGCACCTTTGCCAAGACGCTTCAACAAAACTCTAAGCGTAGCTTCATCGGTCGCATCGAGCACATCGAGTCGCTTCCGTAACCGCTCATGATGCGCCGGATAAATCGCCGCCATAAAAGCCTCGCCACTTGATGTGAGTTTTACGATTTTTCCTCGACCGTCATCAGGATTTTTCTCACGCACGATGAAACCGCGCTCACCTAGTTTCTCAAGCGTGTAACTCATACTCGAATCGGCGACGAGCACCCGCTCGGTAATCGTTTTGACATCGAGGGGCCCTTTGTGATAAAGCGCTTCAAGCACCCCAAAGGCGGTCACGCTGATGCCGTGTTGACGAACATCGTCCCGCATGACATCAAGCATTGCCTTGTGCGCCCGAAAAAGGATGGTCAGCGTTTTGAGGTCGTGTCGCATCCGAACCACATCTTCTCAGCGGTTTTGTTGTGGCGCACCGTGTCAATCGGTCTGACCTCTGCTTCGATGGCCGCGCGGTGCGGACGAAGCTTAGGGGGCAATGCCAACGTCTCACCCAGTGTCTCAAGCGTTTCTTCATCATCAGTAAAACCAGGGCCTTCCGTCGCAAACTCAAACAAAATGCCGGGATAAAGACGGGTGTATAGCGACTGAAAGTAAAACCGCTCCACAAAACCCGAATTGGGCGCACCAACGGCTTGAAGACGCTTCGTCCACGCATCGATGGCTTCACGGTCGCGTACCCGAAACGCCACGTGGTGCACGGCGCCATAGCCTTGCGTGCCCCGTAGTCCCGTCCGGTCTTCTTCAACAATCACACTGGCGCCGTTTCCGCCTTCTCCCATCTCATATAGGGTGTATGGTGCCTCGACCAACCTTTCCTGCATTCCCATTGTCTCCAACAAAACCTTCCCCATCCGCTCAAGGTCCCTAACACGCATGAACATGGGCCCAAGTCCGGTGATGGCGAAGGGAGCGGGCACTGAAGCTTCTTCCCACGGCATCCCCGCCGCCACACCACGCACGCCGGTATCCGATACCAGTGCATACGCCTGATGATCAAAGTCTTCAAAGAATAGCATGTTGCGGCCAAGCACGGATTTCACACCCTCATGACGCACCTTGAAATGGTCAAAGCGACGTACCCAGTACGCAAGCGCCGCATCATCAGGGACTCTGAACCCGGTCCTCGACAGTTCATCGGTGCCTTTCTTAGCCGGGGCGATGCCAGCAAAATCGAAAAATGTCATGTCGGTTCCCGGACTGCCTACCGCATCGGCAAAAAACAGATGATAGGTCCCAATGTCATCTTGGTTGACGGTTTTCTTCACCAACCGTAACCCGAGTACATCGGTGAAAAAGTCATAGATTTTTTCTGCACTACTTGTGATGGCTGTCACGTGGTGAATCCCAATGAGTGGTTCCATAGCATCGACCTCCTAGTCGCCTGCATTATACTTCGAATTCGAATTATTTTCCAATCATACGCCTTATCCACATTAAAAAAGACGCCAAGTCGGCGTCTTCACTGTCATGATTTCTTTAATAGCGTGAGCAAGGAAGGTGTATCGGGATCGACTTCCCCATAGCGGATGAAGATGATGATTTCTTCAATGAACGCGATGATGTAAATGCCGAGAATCATCGCAATCGCCACCGTCACGTCGGTGAAGTGGGCAGCTATAACAAGCAAATAGACGAGCACCCCGTTCATCTTGAGTAAAAACGTATGCATCATAATCGGCTTTTTGCACGTTACCGATGAGACGATAAAACTCAAGGCAAGAATGCCGAAGAAGACATATAGCAAAACGGTGAGCGGTTGTAGCATCTCCGGATGGAGGCGATGGATGAACCAGGCGACTGAGACGTAAAAGAAGATATCCGCGAACGAATCAAGCTGTTTGCCGATGTCACTGACCTGATTGAACCGCCTAGCAATCAAACCATCGAAAAAATCGGTCGAACCAATTAAAATGAAGGCGATGAGAAACGCGGTTCGCCGCTCTTGATACGCGAGACCAATCAATAGCGGTAAAAAGACAAGTCTTGACAACGATAACACATTCGGTACCGTCACGATTCGTTTCATAGACTGCTCCTTTAATAGGGGATAGTTCATCATAGCATAGAAACGCTCATCCTGACAACATCTTACGGTTTATACCACGCGTGTTTCAGCTTCAGAGTCTTTTTCATCCAAAGCATCTCCTGCATCGTGTGCCGTCTTGGCTGTTTCTTGCATGGCAACGACAATCCGCGCCACAAACGCACCGACCCGTTTTTCAGTATGCTCAGAAAGCGGGCCTTCGGCGGCTTCAACGGAAAACCCTTCACCATCAAGAAGTCTTGGGATTGACAAACGATCCAGCCGTTTTTCAAGCGATGTCACCCCGTAACCGAACATCTGAATCAAAAATCGCATGAACACACTGTGTTTGTGCTGTGGACCATATCGGGTATCGAAAGCAACCACCGGAAGATCACTGAACCTTTTCACTTTGGGAGATTGGAGAAACCGCTTCATCGGTGCACTGATGCTCGTATAGCGCGTCGGACTACCGATGAGAATCAAGTCAAACATCGTGAAATCGAAACCATTTTGGTGGCGTTCGATGTCGTAGAGTACGACCTCACCGAGTTCTTTGAAATGGCGCGCTAAACTTGAAGCAATCAAGCGTGTGTTGCCGAAATACGATTGGTAGACAATTAGGGTACGCATCGCATCATTCCTCCGTCGTTTGGTCCCTTACATACCCTTGACCCATTATAACGGCTATTGCAGTGTTTTTCCAGTGATAATCAAAATATTTTCACATTTGTATCTCTCTATATAAAACGACCGCATCCTGTATTTTAGACAAGCCGCCTTAATCCGTCAAAACGCATGATGAGCAACATAATCAGCGCGAAAACGACTGCCAAACTGACAACGATATACAGTACATCTTGAACACCGATACGCACGCGTACACCCGCTTCATCGGCTTCATGCATACGCCGGTACACGCCTGGCACATCGAACTGATAATAAAGAAACAAGGTCACACCATACGTACAGGCGATCGCAAACACGCCATCGGACACAAAGTGATCTCCATAAGCGACCCGTGACACGGTCATGATGGGTGCGGCGAATAGCGGCAGCACAACCCCGAGTCCCCACTTCATCATCTTCTGAAAGCGCCTTTGTGCAAACCGAAACGCGAAAAAGAACACGACGGACACAGACGCCATCGATACGTGACCGCTTGGAAAACTCATGTCCAGTGCACCCCAGTGTGCCACGGCAATCTCAAGCGGCCGATAATAAGAGGCTTCACCGGCAAACACACTATGTGGCCTTGGCCTCGCGAAGATAATCTTCAGCAAAAAACTGTTGAAAAAACCAGCCCCAAGCAATGTCGTCGACGTTATGAAAAGCCCGATGACTCGATACGGCCTCGCGCGTTTCAACCCTGCCGTTGGGGCCAGTGAAACAAGCACAATCAGCCCCCCCATCAACAACGGTACAAGAAAAAACACCGCATTCAAGGGAAAATAAAACCAGGACAAAAGACGATAGGATGGCCCGACCCAACCCGTTGCGCCCAAAAACCATCTTGACATGACCAGATCAAGTGGCGTGAGCCAACACACGGCTGTAAATAAAACCAACACACTGATCAAAGTGACATGCAAATACCGCGTGTGCACTGTGTCACGCGCGTAGTCGTGACCTTGACTTAGATGCGCATCCTTGATGCTTAAGGCGCTTTTAGTCGCGGTGGTCATAGCCCACCACGCAACTTAGCATAAAGGCTCCCCGGCACAAAGGACTGCGCATGATAGCTCACATGGTCATAGCGGACACCGGAAAGGCCGTATTTTTCATGATAACCAATCTGATTCACATACAAGTCAAGGTCGATGCCTTCATCGAGTCTTACCATCAGTGTCGCCGTCGCTTCGGCATCATCAAAGGCCCGGTGGGCATGTTCAATGGCTATCCCATACGTCGCCAGCGCATTCTCAAGCCGGTGCGGATACTCCTGCACATCTTTGTACACGGTCAAAAGATCCAGCACATCCGCCTGAAACATAAAATACGGCCGCTGCCGTTTCATGAAATAGTGGACAAACGACAGGTCAAACTGCAAGTTATAGGCAATCACCAAGGTCTTCGGCGTCATCAGCCGCTCGAATGTCTCGGCAAGAACATCCGGTTCGATGCCTTGCAACAGCATACTGTCGGTAATGCCAGTCAAGCTGATGATTTTTTCACTCAATCGCCGTGGGGTCCGGACAAGCATATTTTCCGTACCGACGCGCACCCACTCACCAGAAAGCGGTTTGAGCAGTACAGCCCCCACATCGATAATATCTTCAGTCTTCGGATTGAAACCTGTTGTTTCGAGGTCAAAGACGAGCAACTGCTCATACGTCTTTAGCCATGTGCTTGGGAACGTCATCAAAACACCCTTTCTGTCATCCTGCAGTTATTTGTGTTGTCATTGGCTGCATGCCTCATGTTCATCCTGACTTATCCACCACCGACAAAATGTGTGAAAACGAGCCGATCGCCGTCATGTACGACTGTATCGAGTCGCTTGAGGTGCATGATTTTCTGTTGGTTGATAAACAGTGTCGCTTCAAGCAAGGCGTGTTCGGGGATCGCCGGATGGGTGGTGATAATCTCGTCGATGACCGACCGTAAGGTTCCGGGTCGCACAACCATTTCATCGATGCCGTACCGACTTCTAAGTAAATGATAAAAGATAACCGTTACCATGATCCATCCTCCTCGCTGTCTTGGTATAGTATCTCGACCATCTGACTGGCCGTGTCAACCACAAAGACCGTGTTGTAACGGCTTTGCGGATGATTGCCCATACATTTGACCCACTCGGCCACCATGAGATTAGCGACAATGGCTGGCGTGAACGTCGGGCTTAACAGGGTGGTTTCAAGACCGCTGCGCTGTGCACCATACAACTGTTTTAACACGTCCGCACCTGGTCGACAAACCGCAAACTGACCATACCAGCCCCCGATGGCACCGTGGACATACAAGACACCCAGACGCCGTGCCAACTGCTCAATCCACAGTTTAACGTCGATTTGATCGACGGCGTCAATCATCCAGTCTACGCCAGTAAACACGGTCGCATCCAAGTCTTCAACGTCACAAACATGCACGGTGACGTCTATCGTCTCATCTAGACGTCTAAGTGCGTCGGCGACGACCTCGGCCTTCGGTTTACCCAGCGAATGCCGATCAGAAAACAGTTGTCGGTTCAAGTTCGACACCTCGAAAACGTCCGGATCAACAAGCGTCAACCGTCTGACACCCAGTCGGACAAGACTGTTCGCCACATGGCCACCCAGTCCGCCAAGCCCGACAATCAAAACATGCACCGCTTGTATCGCGGCCAAGGTTTCTGCAGACAAAATACCTGCATTTGCCGCAAATCGATGTGACATACCTACACCGCCTTTTTGCGCAATGCCAGCACGAACCGGTGTTCGGTGCCAACAATTTCGCCTGTTTGATCGAGCTGTTTTTGCAATGCACGCAGTCGTTCAAGGCAACCTTCAACACTGAACCCGGGAAACTCCCAGTCGATGATTTTAGCGAAGCGAACGAGCGTGCTCAATCGGAAAAAACGAATCCAGGGATACATTTCCTCGGCATATTCGATGACAAAGCCCGCCGCCACTGCCGATATTTTGTAGGCTTCAAGCGTTTGCGTCTTCGGCGCATGTGGCACGGCATGCCCGAGCAGTTTTTCCGCAAGATCATGATTGTTGCGGTAACCGACTTGTTGCACGACACATACACCCTGTGGCTTCAACACGCGGGCGATCTCATGAAAATCAAGGGTCTCATGTCGATTCATAACCACGTCAAACCCCTTGTCCGCAAACGGTAACGGTCCCGCACCGTCACATACGTGAACATGCACCCCAAGCGGGCTTAACCGCTTCTTGATCAAGGCCACATTAGGCGGGTGGTTCTCCGTCACCCACGTCAAGGCTGGTGGATGATTGAGCGTCTGCAGAAACTCACCGCCACCCGTTCCAAGGTCAAGCAAACGGTCGCTGACTTGAAGACGCTCTGTGATGAGTTCTTTGAGGTCCCAACATAAGGGTTGCTCGGCCATCGTCTGGTGCAGCGACGAAAAATCCCAGCCTGAAAAATCGGCTGTTTCTGCCTCCAGAAGCTGTTTAAGCCATGTCGAATTTAACGGTTTCTCACTTTGATTGCCCATAGGCGTCATCTCTCTTGCGCCGCATGTGTGTGCGGTCCCTTTTATTATAGGCCCAGACTGTCCTGTGGTCAACCTTGTGAAGGATCCTTGACTTGAAAAATCGAGACTTGCAAAAAAAAGAGCCCAACGCCTCCGTGACTACAGATGCATTGGGCCCAGTTCTCTACTGTTTTTGCAAGGCTTCAAGCGCCCCGATTCGCAAAGACATCGGGGGATGTGAATAATACGCGGTCACAAGATACGGATGTGGGTTGAGGTCAGCGAGGTCTTCCTTAGCAAGCACCTTGAGTGCCCCAATCATCGATGATGCACCCAAGTAGCCAGCGGCGAAAGCATCTGCACGATACTCGGCCCGTCTTGAAAGCCAGCTGAGTGGAACCCCTAGCAAAAACTCGATGGGGCTGATCAATACCATAAACATAATCAAGGCGAAGCCGAAGAAGATGCCGTTAAGTCCAAAGGCCGTATAAAGCGCTTCTGTTTGTAACACCACGGCCACTAAGGCAGTATACAGCGCAAAGACCAGCGCCTGCTGGATAAACATGCGTTGCACATCTTTGTGTTTGCCATGGGCGAACTCATGGGCAAGGACTGCGAGAATTTGGTCGGTTTCCATCTTTTCGATCAATGTGTCAAACAAGACGATATCTTTGTTTTTGCCAAAGCCAGAGAAGAAGGCGTTGAGGCGGGTTGACCGTTTGGAGGCGTCCATCTGCGAGATGGCTTTCACCTTGAAGCCGATCGTATCGGCTAAGGCTTCGATTTTTTCGCGCAGCTCGCCTTCAGGCAGAGGGTCGATCTTATTGAATATCTTGACGAATACCGCTGTGTACAAATACGCGATGAGCGTCACGATGGCAAAGGCGACCGCCCAGGCGATTACCGCAAACAGCACAATGTTGTCGACTTGGCTGAAAATAACTTGGAATAACAACACCAACCCACCACCAAGGACCACCAACAGTACGACGCCTTTGATTTTGTCGATGACAAACAGCTTCTTTGTTGAACGGTTGAAGCCGTAGCGTTCATCGATACTGAAGGTCCGGTAGTAACTAAGCGGCCAACCAATCAAGAGGACGATGACCTGGTAAAGCCCAAGGAAGACCAATGTTTGCACATAGGCATTGCCGCTGACCGATTCGGCCAGTTCGACAAAATAAGCAAAGCCACCTAGCGCAAGCAGTGCGAGGAGCACAAGCAGGCGTAAGCTCTTGCCGATGAACATCAGCCGGTATGTTTCCGACTGATAGTTGCGCCAAGTCCGATACCGTTCTTCATCAAAAATATCTGCCACATTTTCTGGTAGTGGCTTGTTGCGCTGACGCAAATTGAGCACCGCTAGCCATAGTTCCACAGCGTAAACAACCAGTAAAATACCAATAATTAACCAAAAAATCATCGTGTCACCTCGTTTTCAAAGTATGATTCATTATACCAAAAATATCCGTGCCTTTGAACCGTTGTTTGCAAATTAAAACTCACACTGCCTTGGTGTTCTTGGGAATGGTATCACATCTCGGATGTTTTCCACCCCGGTCAGATACATCAGCATTCGGTCAAAGCCCAGTCCGTAACCGCTATGTGGGGTTGTGCCGTACTTGCGCAGATCCAAGTACCACCACAACTCCTCTTCAGGCACATGCATCGCCCGCATCCGTTCTTTCAGGACCTCAAGCCGTTCTTCCCGCTGTGATCCGCCAATCAGTTCGCCGGCGCCAGGGACAAGCAAGTCCATGGCCGCGACGGTTTCTAAATCATCATTGAGACGCATGTAGAACGCCTTGATGTCCTTAGGCCAATCGATCACAAATACCGGTCCCCCCATCGCTTTGACAAGATACTTCTCATGTTCGGTCGCGAGATCGCCGCGATGATTGGGGGCATGTTCAAACGACACAGGTGCCGCAAGCAGTTTGTCGACCGCTTCTTGATGCGTGATCCGGGCAAAAGGCGTCTTCAAGACATGGTCCAGCTTTTCAAGCAACCCCTTTTGCACGAACTTGTCAAAAAACGCCATTTCCTTGGGCGCACGTTCAAGCACATACTGGATGATGTACTTGACCATCTCTTCAGCGACATCCATGTTCATGGCCAAGTCGCAAAAAGCCATCTCCGGCTCAATCATCCAAAACTCCGATGCATGCGTGGGTGTATTGGATTTTTCAGCCCGAAATGTCGGGCCGAACGTATAGACATTGGTGAACGCCTGGGCGAAAATCTCCGCCTGAAGCTGTCCCGTTACCGATAGATTCGCTTTTCGGGCAAAAAAATCCTTGCCATAGTCAATGGCGCCGTCTTTCGTTCTTGGCAAGTTGTCAAGATCCAGTGTCGTCACCTGAAAGAGCTGGCCGGCTCCTTCGGCATCATTGGTGGTAATCAGGGGGCTGGCAACGTGCACGAAATGCTTATCTTGAAAAAAGGTATGGATGGCATGCGTCAACAGACTCCGAACCCTGAACACGGCGGTAAACAAGTTGGTTCGGGGGCGCAAATGGGCATGCTCGCGCAAAAACTCTCGGCTGTGACGCTTCGGCTGAATCGGATAGTCTTCGAGTGCATCACCGATAAGTTCGACCGTATCCGCCTTGACTTCAAAGGGCTGCTTCATGTCCGGTGTAAGGACAAGGGTGCCGACAACTTTGATACTTGACCCAATCCGAATTTTTTGCACCGCCGAAAAATCCGGGGTCAGGCTTTCCTCATAGACAACCTGAACCGTCTCAAAAAACGTGCCGTCACTCAAATCGATAAAACCAAACGCTTTTTGGGCACGATGATTGCGGACCCAGCCGTGCAACGTGACCGTCTGTTGTCCCAAACTTTCAAGGTTGCTATACAAATCTCTAACTGTCTGTTTCATGTTCATGACCTCCTAAAATAAAAAATCGTCCTCGCAAAAGGACGATGAACTCGCGGTACCACCTTTTTTCCGGATTATTCCGGCACTCATTCCCCTTAACGCGGGGCGACGGATGGGTCTACTCAGCTTCTTCCATCTCTCCCGGTGTTTTTCACCTGCCTGTCCTCATCCGGCTCTCACCATCCCGGATTCGCTAAAGAGGGCCTGTGCAGGCTACTCGTCCGATCAACGATTTATCTATGGTTCAATCATACCAAAAACACGGAACTTGTCAACGTGAATCTCTGTCTGAGCGTAAGTTTATGAACCGTTGTACTCAAATAAACGACTCAGCGGCTTGTCATGGATAATATTCATGATCCCTTGTGCAAGTAAAGGGGCCACGCTCAGCTGCAAAACTTTGTCGGATTGCTTGTCTTCACTCAAGTGGATGGTGTTGGTGCAGATCAACTGCCGGATGGAACTGGCGTTGATACGTTCAATGGCCGGATGGGAAAAGACCGGATGCGTACAGGCCGCATACACTTCTTTCGCACCCGCTGCTTTGAGCGCATCGGCGGCTGAACCAATCGTCCCGGCCGTATCGACAATATCATCGATAATGATGGCCACCCGTCCGGAAACATCCCCGACGATCCCCATGATTTCCACTTCATTCACACGCGGTCGCCGTTTATCGATGATCGCAATCGGCGCATGCAACGCATTCCCCATCTCACGTGCTCTCACCGCCCCACCATGATCGGGTGAGACGATGACGACTTTCTCATCACCAAGCAAATCCTTGAAAAACTGTACGAGGATTGGCATCGCGACAAAGTTGTCGATGGGAATATCAAAAAATCCCTGAATCTGGGCCGCATGCAAGTCCATCGCAATGACCCGTGTGGCACCGGCCACCTGAAGCAAGTTGGCGACGAGTTTGGCCGAAATCGGCTGTCTCGATGCGGCTTTGCGGTCTTGACGGGAGTATCCGTAGTAGGGCATGATGACATTGATGTGTTTCGCCGAGGCCCGTTTAAGGGCATCGATCATGATTAACAGCTCCATGATGTTTTCATTCACGGGTGACTGCGTCGACTGGACCACAAAGACATGGTGCCCACGCACCGTCTCTTCGATGTTCAGACCAATCTCACCATCTGCGAACCGCTTGACGTCACATTGGCTGAGCGGAATGCCACACTCTTTGGAAATTTCTTCTGCCAACGGTCGATTCGAGTTCAAACTGAACAATTTCACTTTGTGTCCGGAAAAGACTGCCATATTGACCTCCAATTGCTTCATCCATACCATGGTCCCGATACCATTATACGCAACTTCGGGCAAAAATAAAATGCAACTTTGCGAAAAGTTGCATTTTCTTACTAAGTCTCATCTACGATGTTGTTATAGGCTTCAATCACTACGCCTTCGATGTGATTCCGGGTCTCTTGATTAATCGGATGCGCTACGTCTTTGTATTCGCCATTTGGCATTCTTCGGCTCGGCATCGCTACAAAAAGACCATCTTTTCCATCGATAATGCGCAATTCATGAACTACAAAACAGTCGTCAATCGTAATCGCCGCTATGGCTTTGAGCCGATTTTCCCCGTTAAATTTTTTAACGCGAACGTCTGTAATGTTCATCGTACCACCCCGCATTGTGTGACTCGTGAACCTTTATGCCACGATTATACCATATGTGCAAAGGCAATACAAATCTTTTTTTCCCTGCATCTAGCGGTCAAAGCGTCTTGGTGAGTATTGAAAAGCGGAATGTTGCATCGGCCAGGTCCGTTCGGTCGAGGGTAAGCGCATCGGGACCGATAACAAAAACGGTGGGGCCTGACCCGCTCATCGTGAACGATTGCGCACCGTGAAGGGCAAAACGTTGCATGAAAGTGCGAAACGCCGGACTTGTTTTTTCTGCCGCTACAGTCAAGCTGTTGGTGCATAGCGCATTCAATCGGGCCCCTTCGCCAAGCGTCCACGCTTCAATAATCTTAGCGAGCGACCGGTGTTGAAAATCATCCGGTGTGACCCGGGCAAAAACATCGGCTGTCGACAAGGTGAGCGCGGGGGTTCCAAGCCAGACAGGCAGCGGGGATATTTCGGGTAAAAAGGTCAACTGCTCGCCTATGCCCTGGGCCATGGCGGCGCGTTCATGGACACAAAAAGGGATGTCCGCCCCGAACTTTAGACCCATCTCGGCCAGCTCTTCTGGCTTTAAACTAAGCTGAAAAAGTCGGTTCAGACCTCTGAGTGTCGCCGCCGCATCGGCGCTGCCACCACCGAGTCCGGCTGCGATGGGAATATGCTTTGTCAAATGGATGTCCACCCCGCAAAAACCAAAGCGCGCCTGCATTGCCTTAGCGACTTGCACCACGATATTGTCTTCAGGATCAGCGGTCGGAGGGTGTTCACAAAACAATCGCACCCCCTCTGCCTCGGTCGCTACAAGTTCGACGGTGTCATGTAGCGCAAGGGGGACCATGACGCTTTCTAAGGTATGATAGCCGTCGTCACGTTTGCCGGTGACTTGGAGAAACACATTAATTTTGGCATGGGCTTGTTCACGTATCATCGTTATCACCAGATGTTTTCTCAAGTTGCTTGTAAAAGAAGTTAGCAAGATTAATCATCGTCTTGAGTTCAAGCGCTTCGGCCCGGATTTGTGGTGAAACACCTTGGCTTTCAAGCCACTCGATAAGGATGCCTTTGTCTAAAAGCAACCACGCTTGAAGGTTGTTGAGGAGCGTTTTACGACGTTGGGCAAATGCTTGTTTGATGAACGTGAAAAAGAACGGTTCATCCACCACAGCCTGTCGGTGGATGTCGGTAAACTCGAGGGTGACGACGCCACTATCGACATGCGGTGCCGGCATGAACACTTGTCTTGGTACCTTAAACGCAAAACGCGTGATGGCGCGATATTGCACCGCTAAGCTCAAGGCATTGTAGGCTTTCGTGTTGGTGGATGCGCTGACGCGCTTAGCGACTTCAAGTTGCATCATGACCACCATGCGATCAATGCGCGTGGTCTCTTCAAGACATTGCATGAGAATCGGTGTTGTGATGTAATAGGGGAGATTGGCCACGACGACGACATCCTTAGGGTCTAAAACGAGGGTAGTAAGATCGGCATCGAGATCGCGCTTCAAGACATCGTCATGGATGAGATGAAACGTCGGACCGGCAAAATGCTCTTTGAGAAGTGGGATGAAATCGCCATCGATTTCATAGGCGATGACGGTCGCCCCTGTTTCAAGAAGCGCGCCCGTGAGTGCCCCGAGTCCGGGACCGATTTCGATGACGGTCGTCGCAGGGGTGATGGCAGCGGTCTTGACAATTTTGTCAAGAATGTTCTGATCGAGCAAGAAGTTTTGACCGTACTGTTTCTTCACTCGCAAAGCATGGCGATTGAGCATATCCTTGGTATGGGCAATGCCGGATTTTTTCATGAGAGCACCTGCGCCACATGCGCCTTGTCAAATCCTAACCAGTTCAGTCGCTTCAACAACGTCTTGGCATTGCAATGACCGATGGCGAGCGTGTCGGTAAGACGGGCGCGTCGCTTTGCCGCATCGGGCGATCCACTTAGACCAAGGCCGACCAAATCCTGCATCGTGAGCGCACCGGGTTGGGTTGCCTGTGATTGAATGTGCTGCTTCAACGCCACTTCAAGCACGGCGACCGAGGCATGCTCAATGCCGACTTTTCGGCCGTGTTTTTCGATGCAGTCCGCTTTGCGGAGAAAAACATGGCGCGCTGAAGGAATGCGCGCCTGTAATGTCTTGCGAATGGTTTCACCCGGATGGTCGGGATCGAGCATCAACACAATAGTATGCGCGACAGACAACTTTTCAAGCAGTTGAAGTGTCGCTTCCGGTACCGCGCTGCCTTCGGTCACCACCACGTCAAGATGGGGATGGACCTGTTTGAGACGGGCGGCGTCATGTCGCCCTTCGACCACAAAGATGTCAGACATCGGTCGACCCCCTTTCCTGATGGTGGAAATATTTCTTGGCCCGTTTCGGATGAACGATAATCCGCAACCGTTTCGGGATGACTTGCAAGGTCTGGTTGCCAGAATCGGCCGCCTCACCATCAATGTTCCACTTGCGGTGATGTTCCGTCACCACTTTCGCTTGACTGGTCTTTAAGCGGGTGACGCCGGGCAGTTTGGGTGGACTGAAGAAAAATGAGATGGCATACAGGAGATTGTTGAGAAGCGGCACATAACGGTATAGGACAATGTCGATCTTACCATCATCAAGCACTGGGCGTCTTATGATGTTGAAGCCGGCCACGCGGCGGGAATTGACAAACATAATCAACGAGTAATACCCTTTGGATACCCCGCCATCATGTTCAATTTCCGTCTTGATCATCGGGATGGTGAAAAATTGCTTGACGCCGGTGAACAGGTAGGCCAGATAACCAAATTTCCGTTTCCATTTCGAACGGGTGACATAACTGATATCCACATAGTTTCCGATGGCATTAACATAGGTAAAATAACCGTGCGACCCTTTGACGATATCCATGTCGACGGCATGATTTTGCTTAATGATTTCCAGTGCTTTGGGTATATTTTTCGGAATGCCAAGCGTCTTGGCGATGTCACAGGCTGTTCCAGAAGGAATGTAGGCGATTAACGGTCGGTGCTGCGCTTCGGCCAGACCGTTGACACATTCGTTGACGGTACCGTCACCCCCCGAAATCAGCAGCATATCAATCCGGCTGTAACAAGCTTCTTTGACCAGTTCTGTCGCATGGCGCGGCCGTTCAGTCGGTTTGACCGAAATCTCATAGCCAAGTTCGTGCATGGTCTTTTCAACCACCGGCAAATAGGCCGCAAATTTCTTGCGACCGCTCACCGGGTTATAAATAATCCAACATGTCTTCATACCATCGAGTCCTTTATTGTAAGGTGTCACCATTATAGCACGAAATCAAAACCCCCGACAAGGCTTTGGCGAGACAAGCCAAAACAGAAGATTCTTTGTCATCTTACTCAGGTCCGGCGTTTAACAGTTGTCATACTATGATCTTCTCTCCTGTTTTTTAGCCCACAAGACGGTCCTCTTCGATAGCCTAATTAAATGGCTTTGTTAGGCTATATGAAAAAAACGCTTCTGAATACCTCATAAAAAGGATTCAGAAGTCGTTTTATCTCTTTTGCGAAACTGCTTAAACGTCGAGACTTTGAGCGGCTGTGATAATGGCCGTGTTGTATACGTCGAGCACAGAGCAACCACGCGAGAGGTCGTTGACTGGTTTGTTCAATCCAGCAAGAATAGGACCCACCGCTTCGAAGTTGCCGAGTCGCTGGGTGATTTTATAGCCGATGTTGCCGGCGTCAAGGTCGGGGAAAATGAATGTATTGGCCTTGCCAGCAACCGAGCTGCCCTTGAACTTGCTGGCGCCGACGCTTTCGACAAAGGCGGCGTCAAACTGCATTTCCCCATCAATCGCAAACCCGCTGTTTTTTGCTTTGGCAAGGCGGGTCGCTTCAGCCATTTTTTGTGTTGACGGCGTATCGGCGCTGCCGTTGGTTGAAAACGACAACATCGCCACTTTCGGGTCAAGGCCAAACATCGCGGCCGCTTTGGCGGATTCTACCGCAAACTCAGCCAAGTCTTCGGCTGTTGGGTCGGGGTTGATGGCACAGTCGGCCATGATGTACTTTTCTTCTTCACGAATCATCAGGAAGTACCCGAACGTCTTGGAAATGCCGGGTTTCGTCTTGATGATTTGCAGTGCCGGACGTACCGTGTCACCCGTTGAATGAATGGCCCCGCTGACAAGTCCTTGCGCCAACCCCATGTAAACGAGCATCGTTCCGAAGTAGTTCGGCGTTTTGAGCAGTTTGAGTGCTTCTTCACGCGTCGCCTTACCGGCCCGTCTTGTAAGAAACGCCTCGACCATGTCTTCAAATGCTTCATATTGCTCGGGATCGATAATAATACAGTGTGGTGCTTTTTCTTTAAGTGTTTGACTGTCACCAAGTAAGATGGGTTTCAGTAAGCCTTCCGCGCCGAGCTGCTCTGCCGCTTCAAGAATGCGGGCATCTTCACTCTCGGGAAACACGACGGCCACCCCTTTTCCACGGATGATTTCCTTCAATGTATCGATGATTGTGGGCATCTAACCACTCCTTCCTATACCATTATACGCAATTCCCCCTATTTTTCAACTTCTGTCTCGCAGTCTTTGCAAAGGCATGTTAAAATAAACTCGGGTGATACTGTGAAAACAATCAATACACTACTATTTGACCTCGATGGTACCTTAATCGACAGCAACGACATCATCATCGCCAGTTATGCGCATGCTTACCGCACGCACCTTCCCGACCTTGTGATGCCGCGGGAAACCATCATTGACAACATCGGCCCGACCCTTGAAACGATTTTCTCACGCTACGCGCCGGATGTGGCGATGGTCGAGCGTCTGATTGCGTCGTACCGGGCGCATTATACTGCCCATGAAGCCACTTACCATACCCTCTATCCCGATGTGCACATCGTCCTTGAGCAACTCAAGCGCGACGGATACAACCTTGCGATTGTCACGTCAAAATACCGGGATGCGGCGATGCCAAGCTTCACCCATTATGAACTGGACCGTTATTTCGATGTCTTTATTTCACTTGATGATGTCACCTATTCAAAGCCTGACAAAGAGCCGGTGCTCAAGGCTCTTGAACAGTTTGATCACGTAACAGGCGCCATCATGATTGGTGATAATCCCACCGACGTGCAAGCCGGTAAAAACGCCGGGATTCTCGCAGCCGGTGTCGGCTGGAGCATCAAAGGCGCGGCCGCTCTTGAAGCCGTAGGCGCTGATGTCATTTTTCGCGATATGAACCACCTTTATCATACACTCACACTTTGGAATAAGGAGGTAACACCTGAACATGAAAAGGAAACCTGATTGCTTGTTTTGCAAAATCATCGCTGGCGAGATCCCATCCTACAAAGTCTATGAAGATGAGAAAATCTATGCCTTTCTCGACATCTCGCAAGGTACCCGGGGTCATACCCTGATTGTTCCAAAAGCGCATGCCGATTCAATCTATGACCTTGAAGAAGCGCATGCAGCGGCGCTTTTTGCCCTCGTTCCAAAACTTTCAAACCAACTGAAGCGTGCTTTCAATCCCATCGGCATCAACCTAATCAGCAACAACGAACAACCGTACCAGACCGTCGGCCACTTCCATTTGCATCTGTTGCCGCGTTATGAAGGAGATGGCTTGACGCTTTCGATGGTCAACCGTCAAAGCGACTATGACCAACAGGCTTATGTCGAAGTCCTCGATACCATCAAGGCCGCCCAGTAAAAAGGTTCACACGCCATCGACGTGTGAACCTTTTTTTGCTTGAACAAGCGGGTCTACTCTTTCAAAAATTGAATCAAGGCGGGGATCATGGCCCCGGATGCGCCGGTTTTCTTTTCAAAGGCGGTTCCGGCGATATCAAGATGGATCCACGGGGTGCCCTCATTGACGAACTCTTGCAAAAATGCGGCCGCAATCGACGCGCCTGCAAGGCGTCCACCACTATTGCTCAAGTCGGCTACATAGCTTTCAAGCGTCTTGAGATGGGCTTTGTCGAGAGGTAACTGCCAAATTTTCTCATGACTCACCTTGACCGCTTGGTTGAAACGATCCAAATACGCCTGGTCATTGGTGAAGGCGCCTGTGTAGTCGGTCCCAAGCGCTGAAACAACCGCACCTGTCAGTGTGGCGACATCAATGAGATGGGTCGCCCCTTCTTTTTGGGCAAACCAGAGGGCATCGGCAAGCGTCAAGCGTCCTTCTGCGTCGGTCGATATGATTTCGATTGTTTTGCCGTTAGCGGCTGTGAGAATATCATCGGGCACAATCGCATCATCGCCGATGCGGTTGTCCGTCGCCGCAATGATCGCCATGACCGCATGCGGTGACTGCAGTCGCGCAATCGCTTCAATGGCCCCAAGTACCGTTGCGGCACCGCCCATGTCGCACTTCATATTGGGCATGCCTTGCGGGGTTTTCAAAGAATACCCCCCTGTATCATACATGACACCTTTACCGACGAGTGCGGTTTTTTCTCGCGGTGCGTGTGCGGGTACATAGTCGACTTGAATGAGTTGAGGTGCATCCTTTGAGCCTTTGTTCACACCGAGGAACGCGCCCATGTTCATGGCTTCACAGGCTGCTTTGTCATATACTTTGACTGTAACACCCTCAATGTTTTCAAGCCCTTTGGCGTACTCGGCAAGCTTAACCGCATTCAAGTAATTGTACGGCGTGTTGATTAGGTCACGGGCATGATTGACGGCTTCGCCGATTACAATCCCCTCATGAATGGCTGCCGCACGTTCAGGGATCTCGGTATAGCTCCGAAGGCGGGCGTCTTCCTCCCGTTTTGATTTAAAGGCGTTAAACTGATAACTGGCATGTAATAGACCACTGAATAAGACCGTAGTAAGTGCCTCGGGCACGGTGTCAAGCACGATGAGCCAGTCGTCTTTGCGCGCGGCGAGCGCCTGGGTGACCTTCGTGCGTTTTTCGGCTTCTTCAAGTGCTGATTTAGCGATGACGATGACGTGTTTAGATGCGAGTTTCCCGAGTGTGCTATGGACTGTGAAGTCTGCGTTTTCTTCGACTTCGAGTGCCCAGTCAAGCGCCGCTTCAACCGCCTTAAAGTACGGGTTATCGGGTGCTTTGACAAAAATGAGCGTCTTGGTTTCTTGTTTGATATCGAGTGCTGATTGGGGATTGAACATGGTATGACCTCCTTATTTTATTGTATTGGTTTTCATGTAGGGAACGAGCGCTTCAGGTACTTTGACCGTACCATCTTCTTGCAAGTAGTTTTCAAGAATGGCCACCACCGTTCTTCCAACAGCAAGGCCTGACCCATTCAAGGTGTGGACGAGTTCTGGTTTGCCACCTGGTTCGCGGCGGAAACGGATGTTGCCGCGACGGGCCTGATAATCTTCGGCATTGGAGATGGAGCCGATCTCACGGTACGTGCCGTATGAGGGTAGCCACACTTCAATGTCATACGTTTTGGCCATCGCAAAGCCGATATCGCCACTACACAACTCGATAACGCGGTAAGGGAGACCCAGCTTGATCAAGACATTTTCACTGTCTTGAAGCATGGCGTCAAGCTCCGCATACGACGTTTCCGGTGTCGTGAACTTGATCAGTTCGACCTTGTTGAACTGGTGTTGGCGGATGATCCCGCGCGTATCCCGACCGGCACTGCCGGCTTCTTGACGGAATGCCGTCGTAAAAGCCGCATAACGACGGGGCAAGTCCGCGCCGTCTAATATTTCGTCTCGATGCATATTGATGGCGGGAACTTCAGCGGTTGGATTCAAGTACAAGTTCCGTTCATCTTGCAGTTTAAAGGCATCTTCGCGGAACTTCGGGAACTGACCCGATGCAAACATGGACGCTTCATTGACAATATAGGGCAACATAACTTCTTCATAGCCATGGGCATCGCGATGCAAGTCAAGCATAAAGTTGATCAACGCCCGCTCAAGCCGTGCGCCGTGGTTCTTGTAAATAACAAAGCGGCTTGTTGCGATTTTCGCCGCGCGTTCAAAATCGAGCAACCCCAACTCAGCCGCTATGTCCCAGTGGGCTTTGGGTGTGGTTTTGAGCATGGTTTTATCGCCTTCTTCGCGTAAAACAACATTCTCGGTCTCATCGCTTCCTAAGGGAATGTCGACATGGGGCAAGTTCGGTGTGTTGAGAAGGACTGATTCAATCTCTAGTTCAAGCGTCCGAATGGTCTCTTCAAGCGCTTGAATGCGCGCCTTATCATCTTCAAGTTGCTTGAAAACTTCCGCCGGATCCGCGCCAGCACGTTTGAGCTTCCCGATCGTACGGCTGATCTCGTTGCGCCGGGCTTGTAACGTCTGAACCTCGGCAAGGCATGTCCGCCGCTTCTCATCGAGCACGAGCACCGCCCGTAAGGGCTCAAATGATGTGCCACGGGTGTTGAGCCGTGCGATGAGTGCATCGGGTTGTTCCCGCAGTTTTTTAATGTCAATCATGGTTTGACCTCCTTTAAAATAATTTAATTAAAAAGGTCCGCCCCGCTCAGGGACGGACCTCATTCCGTGTTACCACCCTAGTTGACCCCAAAATCGGGGCCCGCTCTTTTTGATAACGGTCATTGACCGGGAAGGATTGGTTCCACTCCGAGGGAGAATTCACAAGCATTCGCACCGGTTTGCAGCACCACCAGCTCTCTGTAGCGAAAGGTCTTGTTACTGAGCCTCTTCAACGTGTTCTATAGGGGCAGTTTACCAAACAGCCGGCTGTTTGTCAATCACTCTTCGTCATCAAACAGGTTGAGGCGTGGTTGGGGGTCGTCGTCTTTGATGGGGACTTTCTCCTTCTTCACAGGGGCTTCAGATTGATCTGAACCCTCGACGTCGTCAAAGAGCGACAAAATTCCGCCTTCTTGTTTGGTTGGCTGGTGTGAATCTGGTTTTTTATCTTCAGTGGGCGTTGGTTTTTCATCATGGTGTTCTGGTTTTAGGCTGGTTTCTGGTTCGCGCGGCGCCTCGGGTGCTTCAGCTTTTGAAGTATCCACTGGTGAGGCGACCGAATCCGCTGCCATCAAAGGTTCAGACATCGTTTCACCCTGTGCTGTATCATGGATGATAGCGGGTGCTGCTTCAGGCGTTTGACCGCCTTCTTCGACAAAGAGTCCATCTTGTTCACCGCTAGATGGTGCACCGTTTTCAGAATACTCTTCGTCTTCGCCGTTTTCTTCCTTGGGCACGACGGCGACGGTGACGACTTTGTGTCCCTCATTGAGACGCATCAGACGGACCCCTTGGGTTGCACGACTTGAGAGGGCGATTTGCTCGATGGGTACACGGATCATCATCCCTTTGTTAGAGAGAATGATCAGGTCTTCATCCCCTGCGACACTCTTCAAGGTCACCAGGGTCCCGTTTTTGACGGTCACGTTCAAGGTTTTGACGCCTTTTCCGCCCCGGTTTTGCTGGCGGTACTCATCAACATGTGTCCGTTTGCCATAACCGTTTTCAGTCACAATCAACACTTGATTGCGTTCATCACCGACAAGCGAGATGCCCACGACGGCATCGGGGTCTTCAAGTCGAATGCCTCGGACACCGGAAGCAACGCGGCCCATTTCCCGAACAGTTGTCTCGTTGAAACGGATGGCTTTGCCGTTTGAGGCGCCGATGACGACGTCTTGTTCGCCTTGGGTCAGTCGCACATCGAGCAGTTCATCGCCCTCTTTGAGGTTGATGGCGCGAATGCCAGAAGTACGGATGTTCTGGTAATTGCGGACAGCGGTCCGCTTAACGACGCCCTGACGGGTCACGAAGAACAAGTAGTGGTCGTTGTCGAAGTCTTTGATGTTGGCAACGGCTTGGACGTTTTCATCTTTTTCAAGTTGCAACATATTGACGAGGGGCAACCCGCGTGACTGACGCCCAAAGGCGGGAATCTTGTAGCCTTTCATCTTGTATACGCGGCCATGGTTGGTGAAAAACAGCAGGAAGTCGTGCGTGGACGTGTGGATGATGTGTTCAACGGCGTCATCATCGTGCGTCTTCATGCCGGTCAGACCTTTACCGCCACGGTTTTGGGCTTTGTATGTTTCTGTGGTCATCCGCTTGCAGTAACCGCTGCGGGTGATGGTAATCATGACGTGCTCTTCAGGAATCAAGTCTTCATCTTCGATGTCAAGATCGACCGCGAGCGAAATTTCCGTGCGCCGGGCATCGTTGTATTTTTCCTTGAGAATGATTAAATCGTCGCGAATACGTTCATACTTGCTCGCTTCGCTAGAAAGCAGCGATTCAAGATAGGCGATGGTCTTGCGTGTTTCATCGAGTTCACTGGTGATTTTTTCGTGTTCAAGACCACTGAGGCGGCGTAACCGCATCTCAAGAATCGCCCGCGTCTGTTCTGCCGATAGGGCAAACCGTTCCATCAGTTTCTCTTCGGCATCGTCGTAGGCGCTGCGGATGGTTTCAATCACTTCATCAATGTTGTCAAGGGCGATCAAGAGCCCTTCAAGGACGTGTGCACGGCTTTTCGCTTTGTCGAGGTCAAACTTTGAGCGGCGGGTCAGCACGTCGACTTGGTGGTCGATGTAATGACGCAATATGTCGCGCAAAGCGAGCACTTTGGGTTGGTTGTTGACGAGGGCAAGCATGTTCATCCCAAACGATACTTGCAGCGGGGTAAACTTGTATAAGTTGTTCAAGGTCACTTCGGCGTTGACATCCCGACGCAATTCGATGACAATGCGAATGCCTTTTCGGTTGGATTCATCGCGCAGGTCGGTGATGCCTTCGATGCGTTTTTCTTTCGCCAGTTCGGCGATTTTCTCAATCAGGCGAGATTTGTTGACCTGATAGGGGATTTCGGTTACTGTGATGGTTTTCTTCCCGGATTTTTCCTCGGTGATGTCGGCTTTCGCACGAATCTTGACCGAACCATTTCCGGTTTCATAGGCGGCTCGTAGGCCGCTCAATCCCATGAGGATACCCCCTGTTGGGAAATCGGGCCCTTGGATTTTTTCCAACAGTTCATCGACGGTCACATCGGGGTTATCCATCATGGCAAGAACACCATCGATGACTTCACCGAGATTATGAGGCGGAATATTGGTGGCCATCCCAACGGCAATGCCGGTTGACCCGTTCACCAACAAATTGGGAAACTTGCTGGGCAAGACGGACGGTTCTTTTTCTGACCCATCATAGTTATCGACGAAATCAATGGTGTCCTTTTTGATGTCTTCAAGCATTTCCGCGGTGATTTTGGCCATTTTGGCTTCGGTATACCGCATTGCGGCGGCACCGTCACCGTCAATCGAACCGAAATTCCCGTGTCCATTGACCAGCGGATAACGGTAGCTGAACTCCTGAGCCATGCGAACCATGGCATCATAGATGGCCGAGTCGCCGTGGGGGTGGTACTTACCCATGACGTCCCCGACAATCCTAGCGGATTTCTTAAAGGCTTTGTCCGGCTGGACACCGAGTTCTTCCATGCCGAACAAAATGCGCCGGTGTACCGGTTTCAACCCATCCCGTACATCGGGCAAAGCGCGGGAGACAATGACGCTCATCGCATAGGAAAGGAAGGAACTCTTCATTTCCTTGGTAATGTTTATTTCGGATATCTTGTCATACTCAATCGGTTTCATAGCATCCATCTCATCACATCCTACACATCAAGATTTTGCACATAGACGGCATTTTCCTGAATGAAGTCCTTGCGCGGGGCGACATCGTCCCCCATAAGCATACTGAACACATGGTCGGCGTCCATCGCATCTTCAAGCGACACCTTGAGCAAGGTGCGCGTCTCTGGGTCCATGGTCGTTTCCCATAGTTGTTCGGGATTCATTTCACCCAACCCTTTATAGCGCTGGATTTGGGCTCTAGAGCCGAAGTCGGCTAGGACACCCTCGAGTTCTTTGTCGGTAAAGGCGTATTCGATCCGCTTACCTTGTTGGACCTTGTATAGCGGCGGTTGGGCGATATAGACATAACCCCGCTCAATAAGGGGTCGCATGTGCCGGAAAATAAACGTCAGCAACAACGTCCTGATGTGGGCACCGTCAACGTCGGCATCGGTCATGATAATGACTTTGTGGTAACGGGATTCGGCGGGTTTGAACTCTTCGCCAATGCCGGTGCCAAATGCCTGGATCATCGAGAGGATTTCTTTGTTCGCCAGCACCTTGTCAAAGCGTGCTTTTTCGACATTCAATACTTTACCACGCAAGGGCAAAATGGCTTGAAACGCCGAGTCACGCCCTTGTTTGGCTGAACCGCCCGCCGAGTCACCCTCGACGATGTACAGTTCAGACTTGCGTGGGTCTTTGCTGCGGCAATCCGCCAATTTCGACGCGAACCCAAGTCCATCGAGCGGGCTTTTGCGCCGGGTCGCTTCACGGGCCTTTTTGGCCGCAAGTCGTGCCCTTGAGGCAAGTAAAGCTTTTTCAATAATCACCCGCGCATCGGCGGGGTTTTCAAGCAAGAAGCGGTCGAGCCCTTCGCTCAAGATTTGCGCGACGACCCGTCTCACTTCCGTACTGCCTAGTTTAGCTTTGGTCTGACCTTCAAACTGTGGATCGGGATGTTTAACGCTCACGATGGCCGTTAGACCTTCCCGCGTGTCTTCACCGATAAACGATTCATCTTTCTTGAACAGGTTGTGCGCCTTGCCGTAGCTGTTCAGGATGCGTGTGAGCGTCATCTTGAACCCTTCTTCATGTGTCCCACCTTCAACGTTGTGGATGTTGTTGGTGAAGGGAAAGAGGTTTTGTGCGAAGGTGCTGTTGTACTGCATTGCAATTTCGACGATGATGCCTTCAGCCTCACCTTCGGCATAGATGACTTCTTCATGAAGCAGTTCTTTGTTTTTATTCAAGTACTCGACGTACTCCTTGATGCCACCTTCGTAAAGGTAGGTTTTCAGCACCGGTGCGCCAGGTCGCTTATCTTCGATATGGAAGGTGATGCCTTTGTTTAAAAACGCCATCTGCTGGATGCGCAGACGCAATGTCTCAAAATCATAGACAGAGCATTCCTTGAACACCTCGGGGTCGGCCTTGAAGGTGATGATGGTACCTTGTTTGTCGGTTGTGCCAAGCGACTCAAGCGGCGTGGCGGTAATGCCTCGCAAATATTTTTGGGTGTAGATTTTCCCTTCGCGGTGGATTTCGACGGTCAACCATTCGCTCAAGGCGTTGACGACACTCGCACCGACACCGTGCAACCCCCCTGAAACCTTGTAGGAGCGGTTGTCGAACTTACCGCCGGCATGCAAGGTGGTCAAAATGGTTTCAACGGCGGGTAAATTGGTCTTCGGATGGGTATCGACGGGAATGCCGCGCCCGTTGTCGGTAACCTTGACAATTTCGTTTTCAAGCAGCTCGATAAAAATCTCATCGGCATAACCGGCGAGAGCTTCATCCACCGCGTTGTCGACAATCTCCCAGACTAAGTGATGCAAGCCCCGTGGACCGGTCGAGCCGATAAACATCCCCGGGCGCTTTTTGACGGCCTCAAGACCTTCAAGAATTTGGATGTTACTGGAATCGTAAATGCGTTTTTCATCCATGGTGTTCAACTCCTTCTAACGTACCTTCGTGGATTTTGACTATGGCATGAGCGGGCAAATCGAGGGCCTGCAAGGGGCCAAGTGCCGTCGCCGTGATGAACACCTGGGTGCGTGGATTCAGGTGTTTGAGAAGATTGTGTTGACGGGACCCGTCAAGTTCGCTGAACACATCGTCAAGCAAAATGACCGGGTAGCGTTTGAGTTGCCGGTAAAGCAGTTCGGCAACGGCGAGTTTCAACGCCAAGACCACGGTGCGGATTTGCCCTTGCGAGGCAAATGGCTTGAGTGGGGCGTCCGCAAAATAAAAATGCACGTCGTCGCGGTGGGGTCCAGCGGTCGTGGTCCCTTTCCTCATATCGAGGGTGCGGCGCCTTTTCAACTCGGCTTGGAAGTCCTGGCCAATCGATGGCGCATAAACTAGGGTAATCGGAGGATCGGTTGCACTGAGCAACGGTTGGACCGTGCGGATCATGCGGTCAAGCTCGAGGATGAATGCGGCGCGCTCATCGACAATCCGTGCCGACTGCCGGGCGAGCCGTTCAGTCAATACATCAAGCAATGCTTCATCGTACTTTTTGCCGCTTTGAAGCCCTTTGAGCACTTCATTTCTCGCTTTGAGTGTCTTGCGGTATTGGCTGAGTGCCCCGAGATAAGGCGGCGACAACTGACCGATTTCCATATCGAGGAACCGCCGTCGCTCCGCTGGGCCACCCTTGATGAGATCGAGGTCTTCTGGGGCAAACATAACCACATTCAATCGACCGACATAGTCACTGAGACGGGCCATCTCTACACGGTTGTATTCGGCCCGCTTACCGGTTTTCGCGATGACGAGCGACATGTGGGCGGGTCGGTCGTCAAACGTCGTGAGCGCCACAATTTTGGCGTATTCAGCGCCGGTTTGAATCAAAGCCTCCTCAGGAGAAGGCTTGTGCGAGCGGGTCATGGCCAAGGCATAAATCGCCTCGAGCAAGGTTGTTTTGCCATGTGCATTGGCCCCAACAACGAGATTCAGACGCGGATGTGGCTCTAAAAAAAGACGGTCATAGCGCCGGAAACGGGTGAGTTCGAGATGCCGGATCATACGGTGATCCGATACGATTGTCCCGTTCCAACGATAACGGTCATGCCTGCGTACAACTTGCGTCCACGCCGTGTTTCCACCGTGCCATCGACACGGATGTTGCCTTCGGCGAGCAACGCCTTGACTTCACCACCGGAGGACGCCAGGTTGACAAACTTCAACAGCTGTCCAAGGGTGATCGATTCTGTATGGATTTTGACCGTTTCCATGTAACCACTCTTTCCTATATAGTAACTTATGTATATTATATAACAAAGAGTGTAATGACTCAAGGCTTTATCGCATATCAAACCAAAAAAAAAGGCCTTTCGGCCTTAGTCGGTCTTGACAGGAAGAATCAGCTGCAACATGTCTTCGTCATACTCGCCAGTCATGATGAACGGACGCACCTCACCGGTGAAGCTGATGGTGACCTCGCTTGAGGCGAATACTTTGAGCGCTTCAAGGAAATAACGCGAGCTGAAAGCGATTTTGATAGGGGAGCCTTCTACTTCATCAACTGGGTAGACTTCTTCGAGCACACGGCCGATTTCGGGGGCATTTGAGGTGATTTCAACCGTGTCGTCACTACGGAGTGCCAATTTGACGACAGCGTTGCTTGAGTCGCGGTTCGATAAAAGACTTGCTCGCTCAATGGCGGTCAAAAGCGATTCTTTGTTGAACTTGATCCGGACAGGGAAGTCACTGGGGATCAGTTTGGATGTTTCTGGGTAATTGCCTTCAAGTAGACGTGACAAGAAAAGAATATTGCGGTATTTGAACAAAACCCTCGATTGGTCAAAGTGTACTTCGACATGATCTTGGTTATGTTCAAGAATTTTGATCAGTTCCTCGAGACTCTTGCCGGGAATGATGGCTTGCATCGGTTCATAGTCGGATTCGAGTTCGATGGCTTTTTGGCTGAGACGGTACGAGTCGGTGGCCACGGCGGCGAGACGATTGCCGTCAATCTTAACGTGCACACCTGTCAAAATCGGCCGGTTCTCAATCGAAGACGTAGCGAAAGCCGTCTGACGAATCAACGTCTTCAAGGTCCTGACGTTGATTTTGACAAAATGTTCCTTCTCGGTGAAGACAAGGTTTGGATAGTCTTCAATCTCAAGCAAGTTGAGGGTGATGTCTGAATGGTCAGCTTCGATGCGTAACAATGTGTCATCGCCTTGGGTCAAGGTGACGGTCTGGCCGTCGAGTTTGCGAATGATGTCGATGAAGTATTTGCCGGGAATCAACATCGACCCCGTCGACTCAATGGCAAGGCTCTGGTCTTCAAGTTTGATTTGAATAGAAATGTCGGCATTGCTCGTCGTGATGACAAGATGATCTTCTAAGACATCGAGTCGCATGCCTTGCAAAGCGGGATTGGGCGTCTTAGTGGACATCGCTTTTTGGGCCACGATGAGATGATAAAGCAATTTGTCCTTGTTGATTTCAAAACGCATGGGGGCTCACCTCTCTGTTCAGTCATTCATTCTTTTTTAATACTTGTTGTTATAGGTGTGTTGTGGAAATGTGGAAAACGCAAGGCGCTCTTGATAATTATACCACAGTTTAGCCAATAAACGGTTGTTTTTTTTTAGTTTTCTCCACATTTTATCGACAATTTTTCCACATCAATCTTGATATGTCGGTCGTGTTGGAGATCGTTGGCGATTTTTTCCACGGAATGCATGACAGTCGAGTGATCGCGGTTGCCGAAATACAGGCCGATTTTCTTGTAGGGAATGTCATAAATCGTCTTGACAAGGTACATAGCGACTTGACGCGGGTAGAGGAAGTTCCGGCTACGTTTTTTGGAAATCAGATCGCTGGTTGAGATTTTATAATAGTCGCTGACGACACTGAGTAAATTGGTGATTTGCTTTTTGAGAAAGTCTTTGTGGTTTTCTTTGGGGGTGATCAGACTTTCAAGCGCCAACTCGGCATTTTTGACCGTAAAGTCGTAGCCAAACGCGGTGCAGAAAAACAAAACACGTTTCAATGCCCCCTCAAGCTCGCGGACGTTGTTATCAAAAACGCTGGCGATGTATTCGAGCACTTTCAAAGGGATTAGGTCACGGTCACTGACCTCGGCGAGCAGTTTTTTCTCGAGAATTTTGATGCGGTGTTCGAGATCGGGCCGATTGATGTCAACGGATACCCCCCACAAAAAGCGAGAAGTAAGCCGACTCATGATGTCGGCGAGTTCACTGGCACTCCGGTCGGAGGTGATGACAATCTGTTTTTTCTTCCCGTGCAAGTACTCAAACAGTTTAAAAAATTCACCTTGGCTCTTTTCTTTCTTGGCGAGAAACTGGATGTCATCGACAAGCAACACATCGATGTTGCGAAATTGGTCGTTGAACTCATCATAGCGTTTTTTGCTAGCGAGCCGGACATATTCTTCGACAAATTCATCCGCTTTGATATAAAGAACCCGCGTATGGATATCGCCTTCGAGGATGTAATTGCCGACCGCTTGCATGAGATGGGTCTTGCCGAGGCCGACATCACCGAAAATATAGAGCGGGTTGGCGACGATTCCGGGTTGGTCGGCAATCTTGATGGCCGAGGTATAGGCAAGACGGTTGGAGGTGCCGACGACGAAACTGTTGAAGTCATAACCTGGATTCAGGTTGCTTGTGAACGTTTCTTGACCAAATAACGTTTCAGGTTGGTTGACGGCGTAGCGTTTCTGGTCGGCGAGTTCGACTTCGGCTTGTTCGCGGGTGATCAACCGGTATTTGAATGTTTCCTCGACATAGCCTTCAAGCATGCGGTTCATCTTGTTCAAATAAAGCATTTCGACCCGTTTTTTTACAAAATCGTTGTCGACGATCAAATAGATGTAATTATTGCTTACTTTAAAAATAGAGTCTATCGATTCGATAGTCTCCTTATAGGATTGTTCTTCGTAAGCCAGTGATAGTCTCGATTTGATTTCGTTCCAAATGTGTAGTTGATTGTCCAAAATAATCACCCCTGAATCACAATCCTAGTCTAGCATAGAAAATGGGGAAAAAACACGTTTATTTATCAACACAAAATGGGGAAAACTTTCTCTATCCACACAGGGTAAATGGGGAAAACTTAAGATAAAAACCGCTTAATGAAGACGTTAAGAGAGTTTTCCACATTTTCACAAAACCCACTTATCCCCAAGTACACATTTCCACATTCGTGAATGTCGAAATGTCGAGTTCATGCGGTTCTTGAGTGTGGAAAACTCACTTTATAATTATTATAATCTTCATTTACGAGGGTTTCCTATTGACAGGGCGGTGGGAATTATATATAATTGAAAAGCATGGTTTTCCGCACACGTATTGAGGAGGTGTCGATCATGAAGAGAACCTTTCAACCCAACACAAGAAAAAGAAAGAAAGTCCACGGCTTTCGCGCTCGCATGGCGAGCCCTGGAGGCAGACGCATTTTGGCGCGACGCCGCCGCCGCGGACGCAAAGTACTGAGCGCTTAACCCGATCGTGTCCATCTTACATACCCGCAAACACTCGAACAAGATGCGTCTTTTCGAGTGTTTTTCTTTTATGCGGTGGGCGACATGAAGAAACGATTTCGGGTGAAGAAGTCCGAGCAGATTGAAAAAATAGTCCATACTCGGAAAATGGTCAAGAATCCCTACTTCAGGCTATACAAAAGAGAAAACCATGATCTGCCGCATTTCCGTTTTGCGGTCAGTGTATCCAAAAAGTATGGGAAAGCCCACGAACGCAACAAAGTCAAACGGCAGATCCGCGCCATTGTGGCCGCGCAGACGATTAGAAAATCCATCGATTTCCTGATTGTCGTCAGTCCACAAACCAAATCGTTGTCGTTCGCCGCCATGCAGGAAGCGTTGTGCAGTCTGCTGGCGCGACACAACATCATCGAGGTGTCTTAACGTATGAGAAATGTGAAGAAAATTGTTTTGCTTACAGCGGTGATGCTGCTGGTACTGACGTTGTCAGGATGCAACACGGAACATTATAACATGGGAATTGGCGAAGGGGGGGGCTTCGGCTGGGTCCAGTGGATCGTCGCCCGCGTGGCCGACTTGATTTACTGGGTATCATCACTCGCAGGCGGTCATTATATCGTCGGGCTGGTTGCCATCACCTTGTTTATCCGGATTGCCGGGTGGCCGATTTATGCCAAGACCAATGCCCTAAGCGCCAACATGCAAGTCGCGCAACCCGCCTTGGAAAAACTTAAAGAAAAGTACTTGGGAAAAACCGATCCGCAAAGCCAACGGATGATGCAACAAGAAATGATGCAGATTTACAAGGAGTATGGCATCAACCCGCTCGGGTGTGTTTTGCCGCTCTTGCAGATGCCAATCTTTATCGCGATGTATCAAACAGTAAGGCGTATTCCGCTGACTGATCGGTTCACCGAGAATCTCAACTTCAACTTTCTCTGGTTCAATTTTGCGGAAGAGCCCGTGTCGCCCTTTTTTGAAAACATCGGTCAAAACCTGACCTTTATTATCATGGCGGCCATCGTTGGGGTCACGATGTTCTTGTATCAGGTGTATGCGATGCGCAAACCCGCACAGCTTCAAAACAAGAAATATCAGTCGTCCCAACAGGCACAGACAGAGAAAACAATGAAATATATGATGTATTTCATGACCTTCATGCTTGTCTTCATCGCCTACACCAGTTTAGGCATCGCCGTCTACTGGGTTATCGGGAACGGTTTACAGTTCCTGCAAACGTACATTAGCCGTAAACAACTCATTGCCAAAATCGAAGCACGCAAACTGACTGTCTAAGGAGGCATGCACGATGAAACAAATCACCTTTGAAGCCCGGTCACTTGAGGAAGCGATGCCTGTTGCTGTCGAAGCTTTCCGTGTCAATCCCACCTATATCACCCTCGACACGATTGAGAAGAAGAGTATGCTCGGGCTGAAGAGAAGCTATGAAGTGACCGCCCGCTTGAACATCACCCCCGTTGACCTCGGTCGGCAACTGCTCAAAGAGATGTTAGACACCATGGGCATCCATTACGAACTGATCGTCGAGACGCAAGACGAAGAAATCAGCTACAGCATCGATACGGATGAGAATCCTGTCTTAATCGGTCGTAACGGCAAAACGCTTGAGAGTATCCAGTTTTATTTGCGCACGGCACTTCAACCCTTTAGCGAACAACGACTCATCATTACGGTCGACATCGGCGGATACCGGGAAAACCGGCGTCGTCAACTTGAGATTCTCGCGACGAAGACTGCTAAGGAAGTGGCACGCTCCCGCATTGAAGCTGCCCTTAAGCCGATGAATGCCTACGAGCGTCGAGTCATCCATACCAAACTGTCCGAATGGCGTGATGTCGAGACGGTTTCAGTCGGTGAGCATCCGAACCGTTACCTCGTCATCCGGCCGAAGTCGTAACCGATGAAACTGATTGTCGGTCTTGGCAATCCGGGTCGCAAGTATGCATCGACCCGCCATAACGTCGGCTTCATGGCGGTGGACCGCTTTGCCGGAGTGCTCAAAATCGCTTTCCGTCATGAGAAAAAGTTCCAGGGTGAACTGGCCAAGACAGCCGATTATCTTGTGCTCAAACCCCAAACCTTCATGAACCTCTCGGGCATCAGTGTCCGGGCCGTGTGCGAATACTATCACATTGTGCCAGAAGATGTCATCGTCGTTTATGACGACCTGGATTTACCGCTCGGGAAGCTGCGGCTGCGTCCTGCAGGCGGCGCCGGGGGACACAAAGGCATTCGCTCGATCATCTCGAGTTTACAAAGTGATGCATTCAAACGCGTCCGGATCGGCATCGACCGCCACCCCGACATACCTGCTGAAGCGTATGTGCTTCAACCGTTTTACAAGGTGGATATACCACGGATGGATCAGACGTTCAATCACGTCGTCGAGGTCTTAGGCATGTTTGTCGCAGGCGCTGAGTTTGACCGCATCATGAATGTGTATAACGCCACGACCATCGAAACTTGATTCGCATTTGAAACTGTTGACAAGCGACTGAAGGGGCTGTAAAGAATTGAGAAGTTAAAAACTCTCAAGGCTTTACGGCCTTTTTCTTTGTTTAGGCATAAAAAAACCGCTATTTTTAGCGGGGTAAGCGGTGACGAAAAACATTTCGCAAGGAAATGACGTTGATTCACTTATCTGTTTTATTAACGATAACGCTTATTATGAAATTTCTTTAAATTATAGCCAATCGTAATCAAATCAAGCTCTAAGCGAATCCCTTTAAAGCCTGTTCTCGTAAACCGGCGAAATCGCATGTCTTCTTTCATGATTCCAAAAGCGCCTTCAACTTGTATGGAACGCTGTACCCTGAGTTCAATACCTAACGGGGAATCTAAGTTTTCAATCACCGTTTGTTTCATCTTATCGTAACCCTTAATAAAGGTCATCGTACGGTTTCCTTTACCACCTGTACACTGTTTCTTTTGACGACACTTTGAACAATAAAAAC
>RECF01000054.1 GCA_007694145.1 Acholeplasmatales bacterium
GCTCACGGATACTTGAGAACGAGAACATGACCAAACCAAAGCCTAACGCTGCACCAAAGGCGGTGACGACGGCGACGAAGAACCCCGGCCCAACACCATAGAGCTCAGCGTAGTTATCGGTAATGTTTTGCACGGCAATACCGAGAATCGCACAGTTCGTCGTAATAAGCGGTAAATAAATACCCAGCGACTTATAAAGCTTTTTCGAGAACTTTTTGATGAACATTTCCACCAGTTGCACGAGGGAGGCGATGATGAGAATAAAAGCGATCGTCTGCACATACTCGATTTCAAGCGGCTTCAATACAAGGTAATAAAGCGGATACGTTACCGCAGCCGCGACGACCATGACGAAGGTAACGGCCATCGACATGCCAAGTGCGGATTCCGTTTTCTTCGAGACACCAAGAAACGGACAAACACCAAGGAAACGAAGTAAAACGACATTGTTGATCAGCATCGCCGAGAAGATGGCGGTGAAAAATACAGTCCAGGTCATGCTTGACCACCTGCGCTTTCTAATTCTTTCTGGCGCTTGCGTTCAAGGGCCAGACGCTTTTTCTCTTCAATCATTTTTTGGCGGGCGATTTCGGCTTTCTTCTTCTTGTTGATTTCTATGGCTTGCATCACAGCGAGAATGACACCGATGACAATGAAGCCGCCCGCTGGGCCACCGAAGACCGCCATGTTGAACAGATGGGTTTCAAAGTTGAGAATCGAACCTTGAACACCAAGTGGCAAGTACTCACCATAAGCGATGGCACCAGTGGAGAGGAACTCGCGACTGAGGCCAATCAGCATCAATGCGAACGTGAAGCCTAGCGCCATCCCGAGTCCGTCAATCGCACTTGAGAGTACGTTGTTTTTTGAGGCAAAGCTTTCCGCCCGGCCAAGAATAAGACAGTTGACGACAATAAGCGGAATGAAGATGCCCAGTGATTCAAACAAGTTCTCGGCAAAAGCTTCAGTAAGCAAACCGACCATCGTTACAAAGGTTGAGATGATGACGATGTATGACGGTATTTTAACTTCTTTGGGAATAAAGTTTTTGATAAGTGAAACAACCACATTGCTTAAAACTAGCACAAAGACGACAAGCAACCCCATGCCTAGGCTGGTTTCAAGGGTGCTGGTGACGGCGAGCGCCGGGCAAAGCCCCAGCAAAAACACGAACACCGGGTTTTCCTTGATGAACCCTTTGGTGAAATTAGCCAGTTGGCCCGGCGTCTTAGTCGTGGTTTTTTTAGCGACGTTTGTAGCCATATCAATCACCAACCCTTTCATTGAAATCACTCAAAGCATCTTTGATAAAGTCACGGATTGCATCACCAGTATATGTCGCGCTAGCATAGGCATCTGATTTGTTGTAGATATCTGTGTTAGATTGACCAATCAGTCTATCCATTGCATCAAAGGCAATATCGCCTATGCCAGGTGTTTCTTGATGATCGATGATAATGATGTTTTTGATGGTACCATCTGCAGCGATCACCACTGCCATCTCAATGGGAATTGGTTGATTCGTTGCATCATCCCAACCATAACCAATCGTCTCACCGATATAAACTTGCGAGATGAAATCATCGTTTTCATCGTAGATGGCAAACGTTTCATGTAGCCGGTCTGCACCGGGTACTGATGTTTCTCCAGCGCGCGCTGCATCAAAGTCAAACTCGCGCAAGCGGGCCAACTCTTCATCGTCAAGCAATAAAATACTTAATAAAATCTGGGTGAACTCTTTCAAAACGTTGATGCGTGGCGCGTCTTCTAGTTCCTCAAGGTCAATCGCTTCAAGATCGAGGTCTTTGAAGACTGTGAATGCCTCTACAGCGTCTTTAAAATCTTCACGGATAGTTTCATCGAAGATGACCACACCGGCGAAAGTCTCATCCGGATAGATGGCCACACCGATTTCTATGGTATCTTCTTCAAACGGTACATTGCTCTCGTAGACATAACCAAGCAGTGTATCTGTTTCATCAAAAATGCTTGTTTTACTACGTATAGGGCCTGAAGAGAACGTTTGGGTTTCTTCATAACGCGCCGCATCCGCAAACACCGTTTGATACGCTTCAAGAACCGGATCCCCCGCTACAAGCAGCTTGGCCGCTTCGATGATGCGACGAATGCTGGTGTAACTGGCCGTTGCACCGGTTTGGGCGTCATACTGAACATCTGTAATCAATTGACCAGCGAACTTGACGACATAGTTGGCAATCAATGGCCGGACATAGGTTTCCGTATTGTTGTGGTCGGTGACGATGACGTCGATGATGGTCCCAGAGGGATCCACGCCGATGACGACATCAATGAAACCAAACGCGTTCGTCTCAGAACCGAGGAACGCATAACCAATCAGCGCGCCGGCATCATTTCGCATCGTGATTTTTTGCCGAATCGAACTGTGGCTAATATCTTCAAATGTCATGCCCTCTGTCACGTCAAGGTCAGGAAACATCTCGACATAGACGGCAAGCCGTGCGCGCGCACGGTTTTCCTGAATACGGTCATTGGTGAGGGTGTGGGTTCCCCAAATCAAGGTTCCACTCACCGCACCAATGATGAGTAATACCAAGGCGATGCGGAGTTTATCCAACATAGCTAGCACCTACCATCACACTGAGAATCGTGAGTGCGACAACTGCAGCGAAGATCAGGCCGCTTCTCACGGTGAAACGACTGTTCGACCAGCGGGCATAATCCAGTGCCGGAACGAACATATTCATGATCAATATGGCAAAGACCACCCCTTCAGGCAAGGTGCCAAACAGGCGGATGACAAACGTGATAACCCCTAGACCAAAGGCGAAATAGACGCGTCCGGGCCTAGTAATCGGTGCGGTGACTGGATCGGTTGCCATGAAGACAGCCCCAAACAACAAACCCCCGCTGATGATATGGGTCAAAGGATACCAGAAGCCGATGCCTTGTTGAAGCATAACGGCTGTGCTGAGCACAAATACGGTTCCGACATAGACAAGCGGTATGAACACGTCAAATGACCGTCTTGCCAGCAGATAAAGGCCACCGACAAGAATGAGCAGCCCGCTGGTCTCACCCAGTGATCCAGGCAGGCCGATGCCCGAAAACATCGTCCAGAAGCTGTACGTTTCAACTTTCGTGAACGGCTCCATCATGAGCAGTCCTAGGGCGGTAGCCCCGGCAGTTTCATCGACAAAGTTGACATACGCCGCCGCTGCACCAAAGCTCAAAACGACAAACACGCGGGCAAACGCGGCAATGTTGAAAATGTTCTGTCCCATGCCGCCAAAAACCAATTTGGCGAGGAACACCCCGACGACACCCCCGATGATGGTGATGAGAAGCGGTGTCGAATCCGGCAAGGTCAAACCGTAAATCAAGCCGCTGACAAGCACGGTATAGTTATCGAGTGTAAACCGGTCGTTTTTCACCTTGAACGGTTTTTTGTCGAGGCGGTCGAGTACTTGATAGAAAAGATACTCGGTCAACACCATCGAAAGCACCGCTGCAAGCAAAATCCAAAGGGCGCTGAGACCATGTTGCGTAATCGCAAAGATGACAAGCGGTGACAATGCAATGGCCACATCCGGCATCATCCGGCGGACTTTGGAATTTGGTCTCCGTAAATACGGACTGTTCTTTATGATATATTCCATGCTATCACCCAATCGACGCTTTCGCTTTTCTGACATAATCGGTTACGTGAATCTTGCTCGTGCATACATAGGCGCACAAACCGCATTCAATACATTTGTTCGCTTCGAGTTGCTTCATAGCCAGCGTATCATTCCGCTTGTAGGCGTTCATGATGTTGACCGGTTGAATGTGGACCGGACAGTTGATGACGCAGGAACCACACCGGACACACGGTTCTTCTTTGTCGGTAATACTTTTAAACACCAAGACGCTGGTGGTCGTCGGGGTGACGACAACTTCTTGCGTATCGACGGCTTGACCCATCATCGGTCCGCCGATGATCATTTCAACTTTTTCGGCATCGTCGGTAAATCCGTCGCACAGCTTGATGAGATCTTTAATGAGTGTCCCCACCCGGACCCGGATGCTTTGCGGAAACTTGACGGCATCCCCGTTGATGGTCAAGTAACGTTTCGTAATCGGCATGTTGTGTTTGACGGCGTCATAAATGCTTGCACAGGTCGAGACGTTGAAACCTAAAATGCCGAGTTTCGTAGGCAGGACGCCTGAGGGCACTTTGATGCCTAGGGCGTTTTTATAAGTTTCGATTTCCCATCCTTGTGGATAATAGTCACCCAGTTTAGCAATCCGCAAGTCGAGGTGTGCATACCGTTTGACTTCCCGCTCGAGAATGTTGATCAAATCTTTCTTCGTCTTTTTGACGGCGATGACCCCAGACTTTGCATTGACCGCTTTCATCACATAGGACAACCCTTGGAAAATCTGGTCGGGTTGGTCATGAATCAACCGGTAATCGCTGCTCAAGTACGGTTCGCATTCAACCGCATTGATGACGACGGTATGAATGGGTTCTTCCGTGGCCAGTTTCACGTAAGAGGGAAAGCCGGAGCCACCCAGTCCAACCAAAGCCTTTTCCCGGACGATGTCGACAAAGTCTTGTTGGGACATTTGCTCGATCACATTGTCGGGGCGGTCGGTAATGCTTGCATCATACGTATCCTGAAAATCATTACGAATGACAAGACATTCCACTTCGATGCCTGTCCCGTCGATTTTCTTCTCCACCCCTTCAACCGTACCACTGACGGTTGAATAGATGGGCTGTTTGAAGAAACAGCCGTCTTTTTCACCGAGGATTTGGCCCAGACGGACCGCATCACCTGGTTTGACGTTGAGGATATAATCCTCGCACCGTGAGGTCGTCAGGTTGATGTACACTTTTTCTGGATCCACATAGCGAATGTGGGGGAGCTCCTTGGTCAGCTGCTTGTAGTCGCTGACACGGCGCATTTTACTGATCATGCAGTCACTTCCTCATTGGATTTTTGGATGACAGAATTGACAATATCGAGCACAGCGGCCCGGACACGCTCAATCGCTTCATCCGTCGTACTGACGGTGCCGCTGACGAGCGCGAAATACACTTTAAGTTTTGGTTCAGTGCCACTTGGCCGCAAGACAAACCAGCCACCGTCTTCGAAAATAAACTTGAGGACGTTTTCGGCAGGGGTCATCAAGGGGCGCTCCGTGTCGCCTTCAAAACGCTTCAACACGAGATAATCTTCTTTAGCCACAATCAGACGATCGGCCAGGGTCGTGAGCGGCTGTGTCCTGAACGCCTCCATGATGGCACGGATGGTGGCTTCACCGGCTCGACCTTTGAGGGTTATATTTTCAAGCGACTCGCGAAAGGCGCCATAGGTCTCATACAATGCATCGAGGCGATCGAGCATGGTCTTGCCTTCCGCTGCGAGACTGTTAACAATTTCCGCCGCAAGGACCATCGCCTGGATAGAATCCTTGTCCCGGGTGAAATCACGAATCACATAACCGTAGCTTTCTTCATAACCCATCATGAATGTCTCGGCTTTGTTTTCTAAGGCTCGCATTTTCTCCCCGATGTACTTGAACCCCGTCAACGTGGATTCGACGCGCGCGCCGTAGGATCGAGCGATGGTCGCCCCGAGCTCGCCGGTCACAATGGTATTGTAAACAACAGGTTGAGCGGGGAGATCACCACGCGCTTGACGGGTCTTGAACACATAATCGATGAACAAGGCACCTGTTTGGTTTCCTGTTAAAAACACGTATTCCTGATTGTGTCGTACGGCGATGCCGAGTCGGTCACCATCGGGATCGGTTGCGAGCAAAACGTCTGCTTTGTGCTTATGTCCGTACTTGATGGCGTATTCAAAGGCCTTGATGTCTTCAGGATTAGGTGAAGCGACGGTACTGAACATGGCATCGGCGACCATCTGCTCTTCAACGGGAATGACGTCATAACCGCTTTCAACCAACGCCCGAAGACCGATTTCACGACTCGCCCCATGCAAGGGTGTGAACACGATCTTGATGGTTTTTTTCGCCTCGGGTTTAAGCGGAATGGTTTTGATTTGCTTCAAATACTCAACATCCATGTCGCGGCCGAGCATCTTGACAAACCCTTCCCGCTTTGCCGCATCATATGTCATGACTGGAATAGCGAAGACGTCCTCGACTTTTTCCACTTCCGCAATGACTTGATCAGCTAACGACGGAACCAGTTGACACCCTGTCTCATCGTAAATCTTGAATCCATTATACTCAGGGGGGTTGTGTGAGGCAGTAATCATGATACCACCCGATGCCCCGGTCTCACGGACTGCAAAGGACAAAACCGGTGTCGGACGCATATGCTCAAACAAATGGCTGCGGATGCCAAGCGCAGCCAACACTTCTACACATGTTTTCGCAAAGGTTTCACTCTTGCGCCGGTTGTCATAGGCAATGGCGACACCCCGACTCGCCGAAGCTTTGTCTGTATCGAGCAAAAACTTGCCGAACCCATAGGCCGCTTTGCGCAAGGTGTAAATATTCATCCGGTTGATGCCGGCGCCGATCATACCGCGCATGCCGCCCGTCCCGAAACCAAGCGGTTTGTAGAACGCCTCGGTGATGTCATCCTCCGTCATGTTTTCCAGTTCTTCACGAAGGTCGAAATCCAGGCTTTCTTCAGCCAACCATCTCTCATAAAGCAATCTCACACCGTCACATCCTTTCGCACATTATTTCCTATATCTTTTATGACAAATAAAGCATTTGTATTATAACTTATCGTTGGGGCTTTTTCAATACCTGATGGGCTTTTATAAATAAGTTAGACACAATTGTGCTTGGATGAACACGTCAACGTCCTACAAAAAAGACAGATGCGTGCGCATCTGCCTTTGCTATTTCTTTTCTTTAGGGTTGTCAGGGGTGAGAAAATCCTTGCCGGGCTTCCAGCCGCAAGGCACGAGTTTCCCAGCAACTTCGTTTTGAAAGACGTCGAGTGTCCGTAAGACTTCTTCCACATTACGGCCGCCTTCACCATGATTGATATGGGCGGCTTTAAGAATGCCATTTGGGGCAATGATGAACGTCCCGCGCCATGCAATACCACGATCGTCATCGAGAACGCCATAGGCTTCACTGACCACATGGTTGGCATCACTGGCATGGATGTGGTTCAAATGACCGAGCAAGGAATCTTGCCAAGCTAGATGCGAGAAGACCGAATCGGTCGAGGCGGCAATCAAGACGGCGCCACGATCTTCAAACGCTTTGTTGAGATGATTGAATGACTGAATTTCGGTTGGACAAACAAAGGTGAAATCGAGGGGATAAAAGTACAAAACCACCCATTTGCCATCGTTGAGCAAACGGTCTAGGTTAACTTTGCCAAAGCGTTCAAATCCGTCACCCTTAGGCAAGACGGCTTCCATCTCAAAACGGGGGGCCTGCTTGCCGACCCTGGCCGCACTCACATAATATTCATTTTCATATTTCATCATGTTACCTCCTACACTTTATTGAATACAATACTATCATACTGTTTGCATCGAAAGAATGCAATCCATATGATAACATCAGACCACCCCAAACCATGCAAGCGTGATGGCGAGCATCAGCGCGATGCTTGTATTAAGGACCGTCAAGACGAAATAATCGCGATAAATGGCCCGGTAATCAAGACCGGTCACCTTCAACATCGTCATGGTTGTGCCATTGGTCGGCAAAGTATCGAGTGTCACGCTGGCCATCACACTGAGCCGGTGGAGCACCTCGGGCGCAACGCCCATACTGTCAATTTTAAGAAGCAGGCCCTCGCCTAAAAACGGGTAGGCGATGCTCAATCCACCGGTTGCCGAACCGCTGATGCCTGCAAAGACAGCGACGGTGAGTGGTAACCCCACCAAGGGATTCATGGCAAGCAAGGTCTGCTGGGTACCGGCTAAAGCCGGAAGGAGACTCAAGGCTGACCCGAATCCTACTGTTGTGCCGACGAACAAGAGTGGCTTGAGTGTCGTTTTGGCGCTTGCTTTGAGAATATCAATATGATCAAGCGGTTTGCGGCTGAGGATGATCAAGGTGAGGATGCCAAGAACAAGCGCGATGTTCAAGGCATACAATGTGCGACTTGCTGTGGCGATGGGCACATGCACCATCCCATAACGCGACACCAAGAAGTTCCCCACCAAAATAACACCTAGCGGCAAAAACAACCCTCTTGGCCGTTCACTGGCTGGCTGGGGTGGCAGGACGGTCTCAACGGCGTCTGGTTGCGGCGTACTTTGGCGGATGCGCCACTGCAAGTAACTTTGACCGCTGATAAACAAATACGCACTCATAATCAGACCGAGCCGCCAGCCGGCGTACAAATCCGTGTGTAGGGTCGCGGTCGGAATGATGTTTTGAATTTGTAAAGTACCCGGCATCGCACCAATCATGTGACTCGCCATCCCAACGGCAATAATACCAAACACGAAACGTTTGGGGATGCCGAGGCGGTAAAAGGCTTGGTCGATGACAGGATAGACTGTGAAGATCACCACAAAACCGCTGATTCCACCAAAGGTCAAAACGCTGACTAGCAACACCAGCGCTAATACCGTCCGTTTCGTACCAAGCCAGGCGATGAGCTGTTCAGCCAAGGCTCTTGCCAAGCCGCTTTGTGCCGTATACGCCCCCATGAGAACCCCGAGATAAAAGAGCAGGGCATTGGTTGTGATAAAGGTTGCCATGCCGGACAAATACGCCTTTGCATAGACAAGCAAGCCGCGTCCTTCACCACTTAAGACAAGCATGCCAAACAACACGACGGGCACCCAGATAATCAACGAATGTCCTGTGTATATCAGAACCATCAAAATCATGAGTCCAAGGATAAAAATAATGAATCCAAACACCCTATCACCTACTACTCAACCGCAAAGAAAAGGTGCCGAAGCACCTGTCAATCGAGCGGTTTGATATCCCATATTTCTTCTGCATACTGACGGATGGTCCGGTCACTGGAAAAATAACCGCTCATCGCGATATTGATAATACAGCTTTCAAACCAGGCCGCAGGGTCTTTGTAATATGCATTCGCCCGTTCATGGGCACTGCGGTATGCAGGCAGGTCTTTGAGTACGTAATACTCATCACGTTCAAGCAGCCGGGTATGAATTTCACGGAAGGCATCCCCGTCAACCGTTTCAAAGAAGCCATTCACCAGTTGGTCGATGACTTCGGCGATATCGGCATCACTTTCAATGATGTCACGCGGGTTGTAGCCACCGCGGCGGTTGAGATCGTTGACTTCATCGCTGGTTAAACCAAACAAGAAGATATGCGCTTCACCCACCCGTTCAGCAATTTCGACATTGGCGCCATCAAGCGTGCCGATCGTCAAGCCGCCATTCATCATGAACTTCATATTGCCAGTACCGCTTGCCTCTTTTGAGGCCGTCGATATTTGCTCACTCAAATCACACGCTGGCATAATTTGCTCCGCATAGGTGACGTTGTAATTTTCCACAAAGACGACTTGAATATGGGTGTTTGTCTCCATATCATTGTTCACCTTGTCGGCAATCGTGTTGATCAGCTTGATGATTTTCTTGGCGTAATGGTAACCCGAAGCCGCCTTCGCACCAAATATGAAACTGTGGGGCACAAATGACTTTTTAAACTGTGGATCCCGTTTGAGACGGTTGTAAAGCATCATGATATGTAACGCGTTCATCAACTGGCGCTTGTACTCATGCAATCGTTTTACCTGGATATCAAAAATACTGTCGACGTTCAGCTTGATGCCTTGTTCAGCCTCGATGCGGTCGGCAAGGGCTTGTTTCTTCTGCCGTTTCATGGCCGCGACTTTTTCCTGATATTTTTTCGTTGTTGCCTTCGGTTTGAACTGCTCGAGTGCATCGGGGTTTTGACGCCACGCTGTGGTGACTTCATCGAGGATCGCCGACAGCTCGGGGTTGGTATGCTCGAGCCAACGTCGGTGGGTGATGCCGTTGGTTTTGTTGTTGAACTTGCCGGGGTAAAGAGCGTTGAAGTCGACCATTTCAATGGTTTTAATGATGTTGGTATGCAGTGCGGCGACGCCGTTGACACTGAATGAACCGACAATGGCCAAATGAGCCATGCGAATTTGGTTGTCGGCAATAATGGCCAACTTGCGTACTTTCTCCTGGTCGTTTTCATACGTTTCAATGAGTGTCTGACAATACCGCTTATTGATTTCTTCGATGATTTGGTAAATGCGTGGTAAGACGGGTTGGAATATGTCAACGGGCCATTTCTCAAGCGCTTCCGCTAGGATGGTATGGTTGGTGTATGCGCATGTCTTAGTCGTGATGTCCCAAGCGACATCCCAATCAGTACGGTATTCATCCACCATGATACGCATCATTTCGGGGATGATCAGTGAGGGATGGGTGTCGTTGATTTGGAAGACACACAAATCCGGCAGATTGTCAAATCGTTTATAGGCTGCGTAGTGTTTATAAAGCAGACTCCGAACACCGGCGGCACTGAAGAAATACTGTTGTTTGATTCGGAGGACTTTTCCTTCATGGGTCGTATCATCGGGATATAGGAAGCCGCTGATGCGACGAATCTCCGTATCATAATCGAGTTTATTGACATCTTTTGGTACGACCTTAGTCGGTTCGGCACTCCAAAGCCGCAAGACATTAACGACACCATTCTTATCCCCGACAATCGGGATATCATAAGGAATGGCACGGATGAGTTCATCAGGTCGATAGTCGGCGCGACCATAGACAAACGATGTGTAGCCACCAAAAGGAATGTCGAGCGCATCTTCATCGGCTCGTACTTCCCAAACATATTGATCTTTCAACCAGTCATCCGGTTTCTCGACTTGATAACCGTTTTCGATTTCTTGTTCGAACAGGCCATAGCGGTAGCGAATGCCGTTGCCGTGACCGGGCAGTTTCAGTGAGGCGATCGAGTCAAGGAAACAGGCCGCAAGACGACCGAGTCCGCCGTTACCTAGACCGGCATCGGCTTCATAATGTTCTAAGGCGTTTAAATCAAGATCAAGGGCTTCACATGCCGACTCGATAAGCGGACGCAGACCGAGGTTGTTGATGTTGTTGGTGATCAGTCGGCCCATCAAAAACTCCATCGAGAAGTAATAGACCTGTTTCGGTTGTTTTTCACGGTAAGCTTTACGTGTTGACAGCCAGTTCTCACCTATTTTGTCCTGAACCATTTCGCCTAGTACTTGATATTTTTGCCGGAGACTTGATTCATCGTATGGTATCGCATACTTCTTTTCGATGCGTTGACGAAAGGTGGCAATGAATGTCTCCTTGTCTTTAAATGGGTCCATGGGTATCACTCCTTCTATTTCATTATAACAAACCACTGCGCGGCTGCGCGGTTGCGTTCACTGTAACCGTTCTCATGTCAGGATTCAAGCAACAGTCGGTATACTTCAAGCATTTTGCTCGCCTGGCGGATGAGTGAAAAGTCTGTTTGCATCCCGCGGCGCATCAACGTCTGCCAGACATCCGGTTTTTGCTTGAAGAGCGTGAAAGCTTCTTCAAGCCGTTGCTTGAGACCACTGGCATCATAGTTGTAAAAACTGAAACCATTGCCTTTTTCTGTAATCGGATCAAAGTCATTGACTGTATCCGCAAGCCCCCCGGTGCGACGAACCAGTGGCAATGTACCGTAACGGAAGGCGATCATTTGTGCTAAGCCGCACGGCTCAACCCGTGAAGGCATGAGAAACAAGTCAGCACCGGCATAAATGTAACTTGGTTCGGTCGCATCATAACCGATGTTGAGCGCGACTTGTGCTGGATAACGTTTCTTGAGGTTTTGTAACTGCTTAATGAGGGTTTCATCCCCTGTGCCAAGCAAGACGAACTGGATGGCATCGTGTTCCTCAAGCAAGCGGTCGAGTACCGCAATCGAAAGCTCAAACCCCTTTTGCTCAGTGATGCGACTCACTGACCCAATGATAAACTTATCAAGCCCAAGCGGCAGTCCCATCGTCTTTTGCAAGAAAAGTTTGTTGTCGGTTTTTGCGGACATGTTGTTGATGTCATAGCGAGATATGATGACTGAATCAACGGCCGGGTCATGATGTGAGGCAAGGCCATTCAAGATGCCATAAAAATCCCGTTCGCGTTTCAACAACGCCGGTGTCAGATTTTTCCCGTAGTACTCATACCGTAGTTCATCGCGGTACGTCGGGGATACCGTCGTCAGTTTGTCGGCTGTATTGATACCGATTTCAAGACAGTTGATATGCGTGTCGCGATAGATAAAGGCATCGATACCTAGACGCGCAATCAGGGACGCATCACACGTTCCTTGATAGTCGATATTGTGCAAGGTAAGCACCGTCTTGATCTGTGTTTTTGCATGATTGTGCATGATGATGGGCAAGAGCGCCGTATGCCAGTCATGAAGGTGGATGACATCAATTCTGCCGAGTTCTTCAAGGAACGATACGACCGCTAAGTTGAAAAAAGCAAAGCGATCACAGTCGTCTTCGTAGCCGTAAATGGCTTCGCGTTCAAAATACTTGTAGTCTTCGATGAAATACACGTCAACTTGACGGTAATGATGCTCGTATAGGCGGATTTTATGCGCTTCACCGCCGAACTGGATGACTTTGGAGGCGACTTTTTTGAGAACATCGGCATAATTCTTCTTGATTTGAGCGTATAAAGGCAAAATAACCGCAGCGGAAATACCAAGTTTGAGCAAGTTACGCGACAAGCCACCGATGACATCGGCAAGCCCGCCTGTTTTCATGAATGGATAGGCTTCACTGGCTACTTGCAACACCCGGATTTCTCCAATTTCTGTCAATGTCTGTTCTTTTTGCGAAACATAGGGTTCCGACGATGTCCCTTCAACAATCGTCTCTGCCTTGACACGTGTGCCTTTGTCAAGGATGACATGTTTGAGCTGCGCACCGGCTTCAACGTGGGCGTTGCTCATAATCAGGCATTGATCGATCATGGCGCCTGCTTCAATGGTCACGTCCCGACCGATAATCGAGTTTCGCACCGTGCCATCGATGAAACTACCACTTGATATCAAGCTGTTGTGGATGTCAGCATGCGCTAAATAATGGGCTGGTGGCGCCGTCTTTTCTTTCGAAAGGATCGGTCGGTCTTCATCAAATATGGTTTTCCCGATATCAAAGTGAAGCATGTCTAGGTTCGCTTTGTAGTACTGATACACATCGGTCACGTGACGCACATACCCATGGTGTACGTATGGGTTGACGTTGACTGTGGGTGCATGGTGCACGACATCATTCAGCGTTTTATACGGTAAAGCATCATAGTCGAAGATGTATTCAAGCAAAAGATCTTTCTTGATGACGAATGTCTTCAGCCGGGTGTTCTCCCCCATCACTTCGGTGATGTCAGCCTCACTGCTTACATGGGCCGCAATCACTTTGTTGAAGTCGATGTTCCACACCAGGTTGGCTTGCGTCAAAATGACGAACGTCTGACTGCTGCGCTTGAAATACTCGATATGTTCATTCATCCGCTGAAATGTGAGCATGTCCTCCGTCGCAAGGGTCATGTTTTTCGGGGGAAGAATGAAGAGGCCATCACGGCGGCGGTCGAGATCCCAGCGTTTTCCGGAGC
>RECF01000001.1 GCA_007694145.1 Acholeplasmatales bacterium
TGTGTCGCATGGCCCATGCCAAACCACAACAAAACAAGAACCTGTGAGGGGTTCTTGTTTTGTTGTAAAGTCAGGGACGGCGATAGAGTGCTTTTTTCTTTAAACCGTGGGCTGAAAGAGCTTTGAACCACATGCGATTGCCGATGATTTTGTAAAGGAAGCGGGGAAAGTTCGGTGCGACGAAGGTATCACGGACGATGGTTTGGTTGTTGATGGCGGCGGCGAGCGTTTCAAACGCAACGTTCAAGTGCCTTCGCAGATTTTTGAATAGGGGGACTTTGGCAAAGGCCAGCATGGTGCCAGCCCCGATGCCGATGCCACCGCCATAGATGATGTTGGCCCGCTTGCACCAATGGCTGACACACTCGAGTGCGACCTCGGCCTGAATACCCTCGTAGTACCCAGCATTGCAAAGGGCATACACGGTCAGTGGGGTGCTTCTTTTAGCGAGATACGGCGTCAAGTGCTCCAGATGTCTCAATAAATGACCCGGTATCCCATCAACATATAGCGGAAAAGAAAGCACCAGACAATCCGCCGTGAGCACCTGATCGAAGACGGCTGCTTCAAGCGGCGCGTGTCTACATAAAACATCGGGTTGTATCGGTGGTTCTTTGAGGTGTTTCTTCAGCATTCCTAAGAGATGCGCCGAGGTACTGTATCGCGCTTTCGGACTACCTACAAGGCCGAGGGGTTTCATGAAGTCGCCTCCCTCAGTGCGTCCAGCGTGTCATAAAATTTGATTGTCACCTGTTTTATCATCAGGTTACGCGCTTGCGCGAAAACAAGTTTTCTTGCGGTATCCGCTTCCTCACTCGTCGGTGCGACACCATAAAAGAGCACCGTCATAGCCGGCTTGTGCTTGTAACGTTGACGGTGAAGCATCCTTCCTTTGCGGATTGTAAAAAGTGGTAGCACGTAGGCGATCGAGCGGTCAAGGACACTTTTGACAAAAGGGCTTTCGCTGCCATAGAGAACACGGCTGACAATCAAGAGGGTTTCACATGCACCCATCGTTTGTCCCAGTGTTTCATAGCCATCGCGCAAAATACACTGACCCGGCGTTTTCACCCAGCAGTCAAAACACCCGACACAGGATGAAAAGGACGACTGTTCGCCTACCACATGCGTGTCGTTCGTAGATGTGATGAAGCGGGCGATGTCTTTTTCTTCAGTCAAATCATGAATGAAAAGTTGCATGGGTTACCTCCTATGATGCGACGCTTCAAGACAATTCAATCATAGCATGCACACTGCGCGCAGACAACATTTTTCCTATCGTTATGCCCGAGCCGACATCGAGGCTATCTTGATGACGATCATACCATGAAAAACCACCCCCTCGCACCGTCACTGAAAACGATGTGAAAGGATGGCAAAGGCGTGTCGGGTCAGTGATGAAAGTCTGGCTTACTTCCGGTACTTGACATCCTCTTCAATCTTGTCTTTCCAGTTCTCGTTGATGTGTTTGTTTTTTCTGAGTTCGCTGACAGTTTCGCCAATGACCCGGTAGTTGAGCCGGGTCCCCTCAGCATCGGACCGATAGGTCGCTGCGCGACTGGCATGGATCCCAAACTGCCGCGCTGTCTCAATGGCATCCATGTTCGCACCCAGGAAAATGAACTCCCAGCCATAATGTTCTTTCTGATGGGCGATGCGTCGCTTGATGTCTTGGTAACGATACGATCGACTGGCATTTTCCATTCCGTCTGTCGTGATGATAAATATGGTTTGTTCGGGGCGTGATGCTTCCGGTAAAAAATGATGAATCTCAGCGATTTTCTCGATACCCCGACCGATGGCATCCAGCAAGGCTGTCGTGCCATTCACCCGGTAATCACTCACTTCAAGCGGGCGGACTTCACGGATGTCAAGACGGTGATGCAGCACATCGAAGGTGTGGTTGAACAACACCGTCGAGACAACCGCTTCACCTGCAACACTCTTTTGCTTGCTGATGAACTCGTTGAACCCATCAATGGTCTGTTTTTCAAGTCCTTGCATCGAACCGCTGCGATCAAGAATGAAGACCATTTCCACTAAGTTTCTTTTCATGTTTTTTTTCCTCCTTTGAATGTGTCACACCCAAAGGATACACCCTATTTCTTCCCAAATGGTCGCTTCGCAAGCGACATCGCACCTCAGCTGATGCAACCGAGTGTTTTTTCGTCAAAGGCAAAGAGTGTCTGGTTGATTTCAATCATATCATAGGTGCCTTGTTCAATGAAGTATTGGATAATCAAATCAAAACGCAAACTGGGTGACAACGTGAACCCGGCCTTGCCAAGCAAGTCCAAGGTCTCGTCGAGATCGAGTTCTAAGGCGATGGCAAAGGCCACAGCCGTTTGCTTGCTGGGCTGATAGTGTTTCTGACTTCTAATCTTAGAGAACAGTTTTCGGTCGACATTCGCTTTCTTGTAGATGGTCACGTCATCGCGGTCTTGTTCATCAATGAGACGCATCAGGCATTCGCTGAATGTTTCACCAATCGTTATGCCTACCGTATCGAGTTCTTTCGAAGGTCGGCGGTGCTCCATTTTACTTTTGGTGGACCGAATTCTAGCTGGCCGCTCATCAACAAAACTGCTATACTCAACCTTTGGTATCTCATGATGTCTTTCAAGATAGGACTCCACGGAAACAAAACGTTCAA
>RECF01000067.1 GCA_007694145.1 Acholeplasmatales bacterium
AAGATGGATATTGGCAACCTGAATTCCCGGTAATTATGACGAGGGTGTATAGTGCGGTGGGCTGCACCCTGTTCACCGGTGCCGGCTCGTTTCAACCCGAATTCTACACAATTAAAGGGTATCCATTCACACGTGACTAAAAAAACACTAAAATTAACCACGATGTATTGACGTGACTAAATACTTGTGTTATTATATATTCGAGGATAAAAAAGAAGTAAATTTAGTCACGAGGTGTTTTTATGAACAAATTGCCATTTGATATAAATCTAAACAAGGTAGAGATACTTAAACAACTGAATGAAGCAAACCACAATATAGGTGTGTTAAAGGGTGTTCTTAAATTAATACCTAATCCAAGCATTATTTTAAGTTTGATAAATATCAGTGAATCTAAGGACTCATCAGCAATAGAAAATATTATTACAACCTATGATGAAATATTTAAAGAAATTGTTTCTAAAATATCGCTAGGTGGAAAGCCTAAAGAAGTTATCAAATATAAGAAGGCGATAGATTATGGCTTACAACTAATTATTCAAAAAGGATTTATCAGTACAAATGTGCTTGTAGATATACAGAAGATTATCGAACCAAATAAAGGTGGGATTAGGAAACTTCCAGGAACTGTTATTATCAATGACAAAACTAATGAAATAGTACATACACCACCACAAAGTGAATCCGAAATCAGAGGTTTAATGCAAAACTTAGAACAGTTTATAAATGAAAACGAAGACTATGATCCGCTGATTCAATTGGCCCTCATCCATCTTCAATTTGAGAGTATTCATCCTTTTTATGATGGAAACGGTAGAACAGGAAGAATCCTTAATATCCTATATTTAGTATTGAAAGAAAAAATTCAAGAACCAGTATTGTACCTAAGTAAATATATTGTAGAACATAAGGAAAAATACTATGAACTTTTAAAGAAAAGCAATGAAAACCCAACTTATATAGAAGAGTTTGTCATATACATTTTAAAAGGTATTTCAGAAACATCTAAAAACACTGTAAATCTTATCATCAAAATTAAACAATCGATCGAACTGACAAAACAAGAAATGAGAAAAAGACTTCCAGATGTTTACAAATACGAAATTGTTGAACATTTGTTTTCTTATATGTATACTAAAAATGAATTTTTCAGAGAAGATATTGGTGTATCAAGAGCAACCGCAACGAAATATTTAAAACTAATGGAAAAAGAAGGCTTTATTGTGTCTGAATCAGTAGGGAAAGAAGTTATTTACAAGAACATTCAATTATTCAATCTTGTTAGAGATTAATCATCTGGTGTTCGTGTTATCGCAATAATGTCAATAGAAAGAATAGATAGAGTATACTAAGTTGGCGAAATAGATTGCACCGGTCAAAGTGAGCCGCCAAAACGATAGGCATAATCATCTGAACTGCTGTTAAAGAAGCGAAAAACTTCACTTCGGTCCTGTCGTATTTTCAAGTAATCAAGCCGAAAGTGTGTCGCAAAACACTCGATGCAATCGAATAGACAAAAGGAGGAAAACATGGCTGAATATCAGACGAAAAAATCTAGCAAGGTATGGGTACTTTATGTCCTCATTATTTTAGGCGGGCTTTCAGTCATCACCTGGAACGCGCTACAATGTGACGATGGAGACTTGATGGCGACGGACCTGTTTGAAATTCGCGATCATGGCTCTATACGGTCGGACACAGGTTTTGAGGGTTATGTTGATGTTATGGTGAAAGAACCCCTTGCCGAGCTGTCGATCACGCTGGACTTCGTCAACAATCAAGGGGATGTTTTGCGAAGTCAAACCGTCACGCGTCACAACTTGAAAGCTGACACGAACTATCGCTTCACCTACGATCACGTCTTTTTGCTTGTCAGCCACGCCACCAACGTATCAGATTACCATTACCGCGAGGTTTGGTGGCGTTGTCTCATCCGCTAAAAGAAGAGCGTATCGGTGCGTCTTGCGAATGAACCAATCGTTGCTTTAAATAGGATGTAGCAGTTTTTAAACAAGACAGAAGACAAGCAAACCCGATCATACCACACCACTTTCATCGTCATGACGTGCCTTGCTCAATGAAAGAGTCGGCGCGTTTTTTGTTGTCGAGATTTAGGTGATGGCGATGCCTAGGGAAAAAATCGTGTTATTTTTGCATAAGTGTCCACGCATCGCGTGGTTGCATTCTATGCGTAAAATCACCTCATGATAACGGGTTTTAGAAAGCATTCTTAACACAAATCACCTTTACATCCGGCCGAGGAATGTTTATAATGAAACTATAATATCCTAAAGGAGGGTTTCAATGAAAAAGTTATTCCTGTTCTTGTTAGCATTTGGCTTTATGTTTGGTTTGGCTGCATGTGGTACCCGCGATGATGATGTAGAAAAGACCAAGATCGCGTTGATTACCGACTATGGTGACATCGATGATGAATCGTTCAACCAAGGTACATGGGAAGGTATTCTCGCCTATGCTGAACAACATGGCATGGAAATCGAATACTTCCGTCCCGCTGAAGTTTCGGATGCGGATTACATCGACTCAATCGATCTTGCGGTTGAACTGGGCTTTGGAATCATTGTGACACCGGGATTCTTGTTCCAACGTGCGATCTATGAATCGCAAAACACCCATCCCGATGTCAAGTTCATCCTCCTCGATGCGCAACCAAGAGATGCGACCGGCAACTTTGTCGTCGGGCCGAACACGCTGTCGATTTTCTATGATGAGCATGAGTCCGGATTCCTCGCAGGTTACGCAGCAGTTATGGAAGGCTTCACCAACCTTGGCTTCATGGGTGGTATTGCCGTACCGGCTGTTGTGCGTTTCGGTATTGGATTCATTGCTGGGGCTTACTACGCTGCACTACAAGAAGAAGTGGAACTGGTTTTCCCGAACAACCGCTATGACTACCTTGGAACTTTCAATGCCGGACCAGGTGTTGAAACTCAAGCAGCAGGTTGGTTCGATGACGGCACTGAAGTTATTTTTGCGGCTGCAGGTGGCGCAGGCTTAAGTGTCATGAGCGCTGCGACGGACAAAGATGCATGGATGATTGGTGTTGACGTCGACCAGTCCGGGTTGAGCGAACGCGTCATGACAAGCGCTATGAAAGCTTTGGCAGCTTCAGTACAACTTGCACTTGATTCCTACTACATCGATGAAGACTTTGCCGGTGGAGAAACATGGTATCTCGGCGCGGCTAACGATGGTGTGGCATTACCGTTTGAAACATCGAGATTCGAAACGTTCACTGAAGCACAATACAATGAAATCTTCGCCTTACTTGCGGACGGCACCATTGAAGTTCCGGCTACGTATGCTGAACTGGTTGCGTTCTTTGAAGACCTTGACATCCTCGATCTATTACTCATTGAACAAGACACTGTATCTCCCCCACCATCAGGCTAACATCCACGATGGCTATGCTTGGGAGGGAAGGCACCCCCTTTCCTCCCTTTCTTCTATACCTATGAAGGGGTGACTCTATGAAGACGGTCATCGAAATGAATGGCATTACAAAAACCTTTCCCGGTATCAAGGCCAATGACAACATCCATTTGGAACTCAGGCAAGGCGAAGTCCATGCATTGCTTGGGGAAAATGGGGCGGGCAAATCAACCTTGATGGGGGTTTTGTTCGGGTTGTACCAAGCCGATGAGGGGACCATTAAGGTGCATGGTGAAACGGTTGAAATCCGCTCACCTAATGATGCGAATGCACTGGGCATCGGGATGGTACATCAGCATTTCAAGCTGGTCGAACGGTTTACAGTCTTGCAAAATATTATTCTCGGCCAGGAGGATGTGAAGGCCGGCTTTTTGAAATATGATGTCGCCCGGGAACGGGTGCTTGCGATCAGCAAGCAGTATGGTCTGAACGTTGATCCGGATGCACGGGTTGAAGATATTTCCGTCGGTCAGCAACAACGCGTCGAAATTTTGAAAGTCTTGTACCGGAAAGCGGATATCCTCATCCTCGATGAACCGACCGCATCGTTGACACCACAGGAAATCAATGAGCTGATGCAAATTCTTGAACGGTTCAAGAAGGAAGGGAAGTCCATTTTGTTCATTTCCCATAAACTTGAAGAAATCCGTCGGATTGCCGATCGGTGCACGATTTTGCGCAAGGGTCAGCATATCGATACCCTCGATGTCAAAACAGCGACCAACGAACAACTCGCTGAAAAAATGGTTGGGCGCAAAGTGGTCTTCAACATCGAAAAACCGAAACCTAAAGTCAAAGAAACCGTGTTAAAGGTCAAAGATGTGTGCATTCAAAGTCCCATCACCAAGAAGATGCTGGTGAAAGACGTCAGTTTCGAGGTGAAGGCGGGCGAGATTTTGTGTGTGGCCGGGATTGAAGGCAATGGTCAGACCGAATTAGTCTATGGCTTGAGCGGTATGTACAAAATCCAGTCGGGCACGATAGAACTAAACGGGGAAGATATCACGGCGTTGCCGATTCGGAAAAAAGCACTCAAAGGCATTGCCCACATTCCTGAAGACCGGCAAAAGCATGGTCTGGTGCTTGATTTTCCACTGGATTACAACTTGGTGTTGCAAAGCTACTTTGCGCCGCCATTTCAAAAACGTGGATTTCTTCAGTTCGATGCCATCCGCACCCATGCGGAACGGCTGATTGAGCGCTTTGACATCCGCAGTGGTAGTGGCGCAATGTCGCTTGTACGAAACATGAGTGGTGGTAACCAGCAAAAAGCCATTCTCGGCCGGGAAATCGACCGGGGGTGCGATGTGTTGATTGGTGTGCAACCGACCCGTGGACTTGATGTCGGGGCGATTGAAGCGGTTCAAAAAGAGTTGATTCGCTATCGAGATGAGGGGAAAGCCGTCCTGATTATCTCCTATGATCTCAACGAAGTCTTTACCATCAGTGACCGAATCATGGTCATGTTTGAAGGCGAAAATGTCGGTATACTTAATCCTGACGACACGACGCAGGAAACACTTGGTTTGTACATGTCAGGCTCGAAAAGGATGAAGCAATCATGAACAAGCTCTGGACGGGCGTGCTAGATGCCGTCGCCAAAAAACCAAACAGCATCAACATCCTCTCAAGTTTTATGGCCGCGTTTGCTGGGGTGTTGCTCGGGCTTGTGATTATGATTATCGTCAGCCCGCAAGATGCGTTTAGTTCTTTCAGTCAAATGATTTTCGGTCCTTTTGCCAATATGCGTCGCATCGGCATGGTCGTACGATCTACTGTGCCGATTATGTTGACGGGGCTCAGTGTGGCTTTTGCCTTTCGTACAGGGCTGTTCAATATCGGGGCATCGGGTCAAATGATGATCGGGGGAGTCTTGGCTATTTATGTCGGAATCCACTGGACCTTCCTTGGCAACTTCCAATGGGTCGTCGGTGTCATGGCCGGCATGATGGTGGTGCGATGTGGGGGGCGATTCCCGGCATGCTCAAGGCGTTTCGAAATGTCCATGAGGTCGTCGCCTCAATCATGCTCAACTATGTGGCCCTTTATGTGTCGCGCTTGTTGATTTTGCGCACGATGTATGATCCGGGCCGGGGCAGTTCACTAGAAGTCGCCAGCACGGCAGCCATTCCAGCCTGGTTTTTACCGAATGTCTTCGGCGGGGCGAAAGTGAACATCGGCATACTGATCGCCCTGACGGCGGTCATCTTCATCCACATCTTACTCAACCGCACGACCATCGGTTTTGAACTGAAAAGTGTCGGTTTGAGCCGTCCGGCGGCACACTATGCCGGCATTCGCGAACGTCGCAGTGTCGTGGTGTCCATGGTGGTAGCCGGGTGTCTTGCCGGTTTAGCAGGTGCCCTTTTCTATCTCGATGTCGACCGTCGCTTCGGCTTGAGTTCGGGCATCGTTGAACAAGGATTCACGGGGATCGCCATTGCTTTGCTCGCTTTGAGCGCCCCCCTTGGTGTGATTTTTGCGGCCTTTTTCTATGGTGTGATTTATCGCGGGGGTTGGCTGATTCAAACGTCATATCGCGAGGAAATCATCGATATCATCATCGGCTTCATCATCTACTTCAGTGCTTTAAGTCTTTTTACCAAACAAGTGATTGCCAACTACATTCGGCGAAAGACCAAGCGTGACATTGAGTTGCAAGAGAAAGTGGGTGATGTCTGATGATTGAGGCCATCTTGCAGTTACTCAACCCGATTGCGGCCTATGGCGTGCCCGTGATGATCGTCTTGATGCTGGTCGCTTTAGGCGGCTTGTTCAGTGAGCGTAGTGGCGTGGTCAACATCGCTTTGGAAGGCATCATGGTCATGGGGGGCTTCGTTGGTGCTATGGTGATCTACTATATGACCGTCACCCATGATTACCCACTCCAACTGGCGGTCGTATTCGGATTGATTTCCGGGGCCGTCGCCGGTATGGTCTTTTCGCTTGCGCATGCGTTCGCCTCGGTTACGATGAACTCGAACCAAATTATTAGTGCGACCGCGCTCAACCTGTTCGCTCCGGCGATTTCTGTCTTCACCGCACGAACTTTTTACATCAATCCGGCGACCCGACAGGCCACAGACAAAATCATCATCTCTGCTTCGTATCGATTGAACATACCTTTTTTGCAACACATCCCAGTACTCGGCCGTTTTCTGTTTACCAATGCGTTTTTGTCGACGTTTATCGGATTGGGTGTACTTGTGGTTGTAACGATTGTTTTCAAGAAGACCCGTTTGGGTTTGCGCATCCAAAGCTGTGGTGAAAACCCCCATGCGGCCGATTCACTTGGTATCAACGTATACAAAGTGCGCTACATCGGTATTTTGCTTTCAGGTTTGTTGGCCGGTCTAGGGGGCGCAACCTATCTGATTAGCTTTCACAATGGTTTTGACGGCACCGTGCATGGACTGGGTTTCTTGTCTTTGGCCATTCTCATATCTGGGCAATGGAAACCGGTGCGCGTGTTTGTCTTTGCGGTGGTCTTCGCCTTCATGTATGTCATCCAGTCACAGTACGATTCCCTGGCTTTGTTTAGAAACCTCACCTTACCTAGACAAATATATCAAATGATGCCCTATGTGATGACGCTTGTCATCTTGGCGATTTTCTCCAAAGAATCGCAGGCACCCAAAGCCATCGGTGAACCTTACGATGCGAGTAAACGGTAAACAAGCATCGCCATGCATGATAAAACCTTCTTTACTAAGACCTACACGGGCCTTGGCAAAGAAGGTTTTTTATTTGGCAATAGAGCTTTACGAGAATCTAGTGCAACTTAAGGTTGTGTCTCCGGTGGGAGCACCTCACCTGGCAACACCGCAGATAACAAAGTGTGGGTGACTGAAAAGTAGCCATAGAGGGTGTGCTGGTGGGAGAGTTCAGTATAGACGAGGTCACGTTGTTGCATCAAGGTGTCTTCGGGGTCGATTCCAGATAAAAACGGATTATGCGGTTGGTCGAACACGAAACTGTTGGTGGCCACCTTGTACAGTTTATCGGCTTCAAAGTACGCGATGTCTGTATCGTAGTTGCGCCAGTTTGTCCGGCTGAGGAACTGCGTGATGTCATGACCGCTCAACCACACGGTTTTGATGGTATTGTCGAAAGGAAAGACATCGTAAAGGTGACGCATGGAAAGGTAGGTATCACCAGGGAAGGGCATGCGGGTTCCGCCGCTATTTTGCAAGCCGATGTCGGCGTGGGTCACCGTTCGCATCAGCCGTGCCATCCAGCGGCTCAACGCATCGCGCTCGACGGTCTCGGGATTAAAGATAATCGGCGTATTCAGATAGGTATCAGAGGCTTGCTTATACGTTTCAAGCAACCGCTCGACATCTGGCTGGCTGTAGCGAAGCAACGGTTCGTTTTCACGGGTCAGCTGCTCAAGATGCATGCCACGGATGCGGGTACCCTCAAGATCGAAGCGCACATGGCCGACAAAGCGGCCATAGTCGCCAGACTGGATGACGGCCACACCGTGCTCAACATAGGCGAAGACTTGGTGGGAATGGGCGTTGAAGATGACATCGACGCGGGCATCCTCAGGAAACTGGTAGACGTCTGGATTGACAAAGCCGCTGTCATGGGTGAGCAACAAGATCACATCGACTTGATGCGCAGCACGCAAGTGGCGCGCAAGGTCTTCGACGATGGGTGCAGGGTCGAGAAACGCAAAGCCTTCGACAAACTGCGGGGCGATGGATCGTTCAAGACCATAGCCGATGGTGCCGATGACACCAATCCGCAGCTGACCTCTTGTAAAAATAGCATACGGCTCGACAGTCTCTGGCAAGCCCCCTTTGGCATGTTCGTAAATATTGGCGCCTAGGAGCTTGAAATCGGCAATCGGATCGGTCCCGCCTGCCCCGAAATACTGGGTGATGACAGGTAGACCCCAATCGAACTCGTGGTTGCCAACGACCATCGCATCAAAACCGATCAGCTGCATCAGCTCGATGACGGGCCGTCCGTAATCAAGGTTGGCCAGCGCACTGCCGTGTACCATGTCACCACCGGCGAGAATGAGTGTATGTTCAGGAAACAAGGCTTGACGGGTCATCAAAAAATGCCCGATGGCCGGCAGGCCCATCCGTGCACCCTCCGGCTCAATCTGGCCATGCAAGTCATTGAGGTAGAAAATATCAAGATGGCTGATGGTAATCGGTTCAACATCTCGATTGGGCGTGGTGCAGGCGGCGGTGAGAAGCAAAAGCCAACCCAACCATACCATGATACGCAGTTTGCTGATCATAGTCGTCTCCTCGTTGTGTCTATCACATCCATTGTACCACACAATGACTGAAGAACGCGGTGGGGTTCACCGGATAAAATCACACTATCGTCACGGTCCGCGTCGTGCTATAATAAGGCTGATGAAAAAGGAGGCTTTTGCGATGATGGAAACATTCAAGCTTGATGGCACACAAGGGGCCCTCATACAAGGTTACTGCCTACAACCGAATAAGAAACCGGTTAAAGTACTGCACATTTTGCACGGCATGGGCGAACACGCACAGCGTTATGAAACGTTTGCCCGGGCCATGACCGAACACGGCATTGCCGTCTATGCGCACGACCATCGCGCCCACGGTCAAAGCTTGATGCCGGCTCAAACCGTCGGGATCTTGTCTGGTGCGGACAGTCTTGAAACGATTGTAGACGACGTTGAAATCGTCCAAGATTACATCCGCCAAAACCATCCCGATGTGACGGTCATGATGCTTGGACACAGTATGGGTTCAGTCATTTTACGTGCGTATCTTGAGCAGACGTCCCGAACGTTTGACCGCATCGTGATTATGGGTTCACCCCCTTACTACGGGGCAGTCTACACCAAAATGATGCGTTTGCTCGGCAAGGTGATGGCAACTCGAAAAAAACCGACAGCCCGCCACGACAAACTTGCCGATTTACTGAATGATGGTTTGATCAAGAAGATTCCCCATGCCCAAACGGCCTTCGATTGGCTGAGTTATGATCAGGCGAATGTGAAAGCCTATGAAGAAGATCCCGCCTGTGGTTATGCCTACAATGCCCCGTTCTACCTGTCGTTTTTCGCCTTGCTTGACCGGGTGAACAGCCGCCGCTGCATCGCCATGCAACCACCGGTACCGACCTTGCTCATTTGTGGCGCGGACGACCCGCTGAATCCCAGTGACAAGACCTTGACGCAGCTGTCCATCCGCTACCGCCAAGCCCATCCCGACATGACGCTTGAGGTGATCTCCGTTTCTCGGGCCCGCCATGAAGTTCTCAACGAGCTGAATAAGGCGGATACCTTTACCAAACTGGCGCAGTTCTTCGCGTGAAGACAAACCACCAAGCGCTTGGCCTTCACGAGGATAACTTGAAAATCCTCGGTCACCAGCTCAAACAAGTTCGTCTCAAACGGGATTACTCATTGCGCGGTATGGCCCGGGCGATGCATCTTTCACCCTCTGTCATTGCCGACATCGAAGAAGGCCGCCGTATCACGACATGCGACGTGCTTGCACAGATGTTTGGCCATCTTAACATGGTATTTTTACATGACCCTATCTTAATCAAAGCGGCCATCGCGGATTGCAAACTGTATCACGAAGCCCTTTATCATCGCAACCATGATTTTGCGACAGAAATTTATGCACGTCTTGAAGCGGTGACCCCCTCACTTGAACACTCACCCTTGCTCGTTGAGATGCAGTGGGTACGTGTCGCCCACAAGTTTTTTGTTAAAGCGGACTACGATTTGACACAACTTGAAGCCTATACGTCTTACATCCAATACTTTTCCGAAGAGCAAACCCAGCGCTATTACTTTTTGCTCGGTTATGCCTATCTCTATCAAGATGCACCGGAAACAGGCTTTGCCTATTTGATGAAAGCGCGGCAGTTTACCGCTAACAACCGACTGTATGGCATGACTTTGACACGGTTGGCCGAACTGCACCAATACCGTCATGAGTTGTATCAAGCCATTGAGACAAGTCGGCTGGCCAGTAAGATCCATGCCGAGAATGCCAACGTGTATGAAAAGTTTGAATCGGACTGGCGTCTTGCGAGAAACCTGATTGAGGTGGGCAGCAACGATGAAGCCCGTATTTTGATTACCCATATGGAAGCGAGTCTGTTGGTGAACTCCGAGGAAAACGGCTGGGTGCTCTCCCATGTACGCTTTTTGCGTGCGCTAGCGGAGTATATGATTGGCCATGCCGAGGGTGCTTTGCGTGTTATGGCGCAACATGACGACATGCTCAACTTGGAGTATGGCCGGTTTTTTCATGCGCTTGTGCTGGACACCTTGGGGCGCACCACCGAAGCCTTAGCTACGTTGAAACAACAGCTTGCAGACCACCCTGATTCAACAAGTGTATTCAAGGATTTAGCTGTCTACTTCATGCATTACCTGGACAAGGAAACCCAGGTCTCTGAGTTTGAAGCCCATCTGGAACCGTTTTTGAATAAGCCTAACAAGATTCCGAGCCCATTCATATACCACTGGGTTCTTGATTGTGCTGTGCGTTTTCTTGAAGGGCGCGGTGAAATAGCCAAAGCGTTTGAAATTGCGAAACATGCACTCGCCAATCGAACCTTCTATTAGTGGACAATAAATTATTTTATACCACTTAAGATGATAAATAAACAACATGTAAAGTGACAAGTGGTACTTGTCTTATGGTTTCATATGATGGATAATAGCGTTGTTAGCGGATTAGGGTTAGCGTGCAAGTTTGGGAAGGCTTGTCCAAGGGGTAGCACCAATTCGTAACTTAAGTTTTTCTTTGAAACAGTCACCTGGAAACGGGTGACTTTTTCTTGTGTAACGTTTTTTGACAAGTTTCGAAATACCCCTTATCATAGCCGATGATTATGGTATAATGAGTGTGATGTAAGCGTTATACTAATCTTGTCTTCAAGGAGCTGACCATGACTTACGATGCGATTCCTGAAACACTGAACATGATGGCGGTTGTCAAAGACCGACCAGAGAAAGGCTTCTCCTACGTCGCCCGAACACTTGATACGCACCTCAAGAAAGGCGAGGTGCTCGTCAAGGTACTCACAGCCTCTTTTTGCGGTACCGATCACCACATTTACGCGTACGACGACTGGGCGCGCAACCGACTCAAGTTACCGCTTGTTGTCGGTCACGAGTTTAGCGGTGAAATCATCAAGCTTGCGCCCGATGTGACACGGGTCAAACTCGGCGATATCATCAGTGCCGAAACACACATCATCTGCGATACATGCGAATTTTGCTTACGCGGTGACGGTCACATTTGTGAAAACACCAAAATTATCGGTGTGGATACCGACGGCTGCTTCGCCCGCTACATCAAGATGCCAGCGGCGAACTGCTTTGTGAACAGCAAAGATGTCGATCCATTGTTGTTGTCGGTGCAAGAACCCCTAGGTAATGCTGTCCACACGCTGCATCATTTCGAGATTCGCGACAAGACCGTCGCCATTGTCGGCTGTGGTCCAATCGGGCTCATGGGCGTCGATGTGGCCCGAGCCTATGGTGCGAAGACGATCATCGCCATTGAAATCAACGATTTCCGTCGCAACCTTGCAAAGACACTTGGCGCCGATCATGTGGTCAACCCACGTGAAGAAGACGTCATTCGTCGTGTCCTTGAGCTGACCGACGGCAAAGGCGTCGATGTTGTTGGCGAGTTCAGCGGCAACAAAACGGCTATCGAACAATGTTTCAAATACTGCAAGGCGGGCGGTGGCGTCAGTTTGCTTGGCATTCCCTCTGAACCCATCACCCTCGACCTCGCCGAGGACATTGTTTTCAAAGGCCTCAACATCTATGGTGTAGTCGGTCGGAAAATCTATGATACTTGGTATGAAGTCAAACGGCTCATCGACAGCAACCAACTCCGCCTAGACCAAATCATCACCCACACGATGCCGCTCAAAGATATCAATAAAGCGGCGGAAATCATGGGCAGCGGGAACTGTGGAAAAATCGTGCTGTTGCCTGGAGATGCGCTCGATGGCTAAACTGGATTATATCGAACAGTGGGTTGCCACACTCAAAGACGAAGGCGTCTTTCGCACCTTGCCGGTGCTAGAAGGACCTTGCGATGCACACATTCGCCTAGGCGGCCGTGACATCATCAATCTTTCAAGCAACAACTATCTGGGTCTTGCCAATCATCCTCGTCTCAAAGCGGCCGCCACAGAAGCGATCGCGCAGTATGGGGTCGGTGCGGGCAGTGTCCGGACCATCGTTGGAAACAGCATCCTGCTTGAGAGGCTTGAATCGACCTTGGCCGCCTTCAAAGAAGAAGAAGCCGTGATTTGTTTTCAATCGGGACTAAATTGTAACATCGGTACCATTCAGGCCATTGTCGACAAAGGGGATTTGATTGTCAGCGATGCTTTGAACCATGCCTCCATCATTGATGGTGTCCGACTTTCAAAGGCAGATAAGGCGGTCTACCGCCACAATGACATGGCCCATCTTGAGGACATACTCAAGACGCGACGTGCGGACTATCGGAACGTTTTGATTATTACCGACGGGGTGTTTTCGATGGATGGCGATCTCGCGTTGCTACCTGACATCGTGCGTTTAGCCAAGCACTATGACGCCCTGACGTATGTCGACGATGCGCACGGCTCTGGCGTCCTCGGTCGCAGTGGCCGGGGCACGGTCGATCACTTTGGCTTACATGGTGAAATCGACTTTATTATTGGCACCTTGTCAAAAGCCATTGGCGTGGTTGGCGGTTATGTGGCCACTAAGCAGTCGGTCAAGGACTGGCTCTTGCATCGTGCTAGACCGTTGCTCTTTTCCACCGCGCCTCCCCCTGCAGCGACTGCCGCAACCATTACGGCGGTAGAAATGTTAATGGAAAGTGAAGCCTATACCCAAAAACTGTGGGAAAATGCCCGTTATTTCAAGGCCGGCCTTGAAAAACTGGGGTTTGACATCGGTATCAGCCAAACACCCATCACACCGGTGATGATTGGCGCGGAAGCGCAAACGATGGCTTTTTCGAAAGCGTTGCTTGAAGCCGGTGTCTTTGTATCAGGGATCGTTTTTCCAACCGTACCCAAAGGACGCGGGCGTGTCCGGGCCATGGTCAGTGCCGCCCATACACGCGATGACCTTGACCAAGCGATTGATGTCTTTGCCAAGGTGGGCAAAACACTGGGTGTTATCGCGTGATGCGGATTGCGAGACATCCCGGTTATCTGATTCTTACCGTGTTTGCCCTCATCCTGACCGGGGTGACCGCCATCAATATTGCCATCGTGCAGCGTCCCCTCTTTCCGCTCTTTGCCGTTTTGGCCGCCTTGGCGGTTTATGTGATGATTCGCACGTATCGAACCGATGTCCATGCGCAGCCAGCAACCGTGCGCACATGGCATGCGCTAGGCACCGAAAGCTTAGCTGTTTTCGGTGGGGCCGTGCTGACGTATGCACTCCATTGCAATACGCCACTTGATGTCGTCTTGTCGACTGGCTTAGTCGGGACGCTGGTGGCACTCTTTTTCAAGCGTGTCCAGGTACCGGCTTACTGTGGTGCTTTTGTGGGTATGAGTAGTCCGCTCCTTTTGGGGTGGGGGCCGTTCTTGCTTGCGGCTGTGCTCGCGGCACTCATCTTTGTCATCGTCAAGGATACATACAACGGTTTTGGCGGTAAACTTGGGACCATCGCTTTTGCCGGAGCTTTTGTGGCGGGGATGGTGCTTCGCTCGCCGTTTCTTGAGGGCAACCGGTTTACAGTCGTTGAGAGCTTATGGGTGATTGGCGTTAGCATCGTCTCGGCTTTGATGACATATTGGGTGAATATTCGCTTGCGTCAAGGGCCGGTGCTTGCGAGTGCGTTTGTCGGACTCTATTTAGGGGCGCTTTTGATTCTGTTACCTGCATTGCCTTCAGCGTTGCCGGTCGTTGCGATGGGTGCGACGTTTGTGGGCATGAGCAGCTATGAACGGTTGCCTGGTGCGATGATTGTTGCAATGGCTGGAGGTTTGTTTGGACTGTTGTTCATTTTCAGTGCCCCATACTTCAACGGTGCAGGGGGAAAACTCGGGACCATGGCATTCATCAGTACACTCGCCTTGGCTGGGCTCAACCTGACCGCAAAAAGCGCTTGGCAGCGGCTCAAAACCACATCATAAAACAAGCCCTGAACAGCTGTTCAGGGCTTTGTGAATTCGCAGTGAAATCACAATGACGGGAGGTGTTTTCATGGTCATGAATCAAACTGAAATCCATGAAGCATGGCGAAAGGGCACGGTCATCCGGTTCCGCTATGGTCAGCGGTTGGCCACGGCAAAGTTCTATGCAGGACGTGTGGTACAACTGTTTCCGTCCCAAGACAAAGTGCGCCTCGTTTTATGTGATTTAAAGACGGTCAAGCCACTCATTGATGATGTAGGCGCGTCGCAGACATTCACGTTTTCCTTGACCGCGATGCATGACGTTGAAAGCATGCCTTGGCTCACATGGCCCATGGCATCCATTGAGGCATCGCCAGTTGAACCGATGCCTGCGAAAACTTGCGAAGCAGCATGGTTCGCCCCGTTATATGCCAAGTCCCGCTATCAAACCGTCGATGCGCTTAAGCCCCTGTCACTTCTAGATGGGAAAGCGGCACGGTGTCATGTCTACCGCAATCGGTTGTCTGTCATTGTCTTGGGGGTGACGCAGCCTATCTATTCTGAAGTTTTGCGTTATGACCTTGTTGAGGGCACCTGGCAGGTTAGCGGGACCATGCTTCATGCCGAGCAGCCGCTTTATCGCTATTTTAAACGACTTCCCACCCGCGATGCCCATCCTGAAGACGCGGTCACATTTTTGAAACAACACGCGCGAACCGATATCGAGTGTGATGACACAGCGCGGTGGCTTATTGAGCATCGCAATATACCAGCCCGTGATCATGACCGTCTTAAAACATTGTTTGACGCGGGAGAGGGCAACCGGCCTTTTGCAACGTTTTCCGGACTGCGTAATACCTGGCAACGTGGGCGGCGGGCTGTCCTTCTGCCGGTATTGCCAAACCGCTTCAATCTGCGTGTCATGCACGCAGTTCATGAAGGTTTCAAAGGACCCGTGACGCTGGTTAAATCATCGCTTGATCTCCTTGCAAAGGACATGGTGGATCTGTTTGTCCTCACTGCGCTCATGAGCGATACCCGCGTGCTTGTCATCGATGGCTCAGCCGGACTGGATTTGACACCTTGGCCTGGCATCATGCGACTGGGGCAGGCAGAAACCATCATCGCCGACCTCGACGTGCCCGCGCACCGCCATAACCGTGACGCGTGCCCGTTGACTGAACTGCCAGAGGACGTTTTTACGGCGCTTGAAACGGGCGATCTTTGGGCAAGAGAAGTCGCAGCCTTACAAGCCTATGAACACCATGCGCTCAGTCGCGGTCTATTCCATGAAAGCATTCGCCTGCAGACGCGACTCAGTGAAGCGTATCAACGGGTTCCAGTCGTGCCGGTATCGTCTTGGCTTGATACCGATTTCACCGCGCAGGATTGGTTTGATACTTTATGCAAGTCAGCACGCAGGCGGCACATGAAACGGGCCCGTCATGGTTATGGTCCGCTGACCGAAGTATTTGAAGCTGTGCGAGAAGGCAATGTGACGCCGTTGCTCAAATCCTTGCGTGATCCGGCTTTTTTCCACAAGTTCAAACACATTTTTCCGGTCTTGATTGTGCGCCATAGCGGCATACTGCCGTATGTCCGCCATGCATTTGATCATGTCGTTATGATCGATCCTGCGCCCACAGCGCTGACCGACTTGCTTTATGCTAACTGCCTGACCGTGGTTGAAACCGCATCACCCCGTTACAGGCATCCGGCGAAGACAGGGTTACCAGGCTATCATGCAGAACACTATGGCGACCTGTTTGGCGTACTCAAACACCAATCTTCAAACGGTGTCAAAGTTTTGTCGCGCGAGCGGACCCTTTGTGAGGTGCCTGTTCGGGTGCACCGTGTCGCCAATGAAACTGAAAGTGACCCACACCTTGCCAAACAAGAAGTCAAACAGTTGTTACACGTCTTCAAGACGCATCCCCAACCGGGTGTTTTGCGGACGCCATTTAATGTGCAGCGTCAAGCTTTAAAAGCAAACCTTGGTCACGCTGTTGAAACACTTTATCACCCCGTGATCGGGCAACCTTTATGGATTTCCTGGGTCATCCATCCTGCCATGCCGCAAAAAACATACGACTGGCTGAAAAACAACCCGCACATCTTGCGAACCCTTGCCTTGGCCGAGTCGATTGAATCATGGATTGATTTGGATGCACTCGATCGCCTGTCAGATGGTCAGGATGGGATTTACCATCATGTGCATCAGGGTGTCCATCCTGACACCACATTGTATCGCTTACCACCGCTGACGCACGTGTTCAAAACACTGTTTACCGAGGATTTCGACATGTGGATGGCGCGGGATGTGCTTTTGCAGCAAATCAAAGGATTTGAACCCTTCGGATCATGGCAGGCACGCTATGTGTTCAGCGACGCATCTAAGAAGGTGCGTCTGATGGTGCTTGTTGATGAGGAAACACGCCCTTACGAGGCGCTGCTTACACTGCAAGCGAAAGCCAAAGCACACGGTGTGACGGTGCTGATTCTTTCTCCAGCGCAACAAGCCTTGTTCAATGAACACGTACTTTGGATGCAACCATTGGGTTGGCTCAAGGCAGAACAGCAGGTGTCCGGATGAGTACATGGCTGCTTGAAGAACGCTGGCGACTCGGCCAGCTGGTTCGTTTTCATCGCACCCAAAGTGGCCAATCGCTTCGGATGCTTGAGACCCGGATGGGCCGGTCGCACACGTGGTTTTCACTCGTTGAGCAAGGCGAAGTGGTTATGGAACCGGCGATGTGGCAGAAAGTGTGTGCTGCGCTCAGTCTCTCGCCTAGCGAAGACACCCAGCAACACGAGATGTTTCAAGAAGCGTATGACATGATGCTTGAACGCTATGTATATGGAGACTCTCAAGCCCTGACCGGTTTTATTGGTCAATGGGTGGACCTGCACGAAAGGATGTTGTTGTCTGTTGATGTGGTCGATTACTTGTTGGCGATGGCGCTGACAGCGCCCTTTGATGAAGCCGGTCAGCAACCCTGGTCGACCGCCGAAGTGCTCAACGCACTAAAACCCCTCATCGCCATCATGACAAGCATGCAACGCTTTATCTGGTATTTGGTGCACGGGCGATTGTTGCTAGGCAAGCATCGCTACGAAGCGGCCCGTCAGGCATTGGATCAAGCACTCAACGAGCCGGTCTCACCGGCTTTAGAAGATATCGGTGTCTTTTTTCGTGTCCAAGCGCTCAGCCAAAGCTATCGTCTTTACGATGCGATGCGCACGTATGATAGGCTCATTGAAAACTTTGAACGACGTGGGCAGCTTTACCGGGCAATAGAGACGAAACTAGCCAGCGTCATGAACTTGATCCGCATGCATCATCTTGATTCAGCCCGGATCCGTCTTGAAGGGGTGGCGGATTTTGTGCGGCAAAGAGGGCGCAGGGAACTGTTTCGACCGATGATTGAAATGAGCATGTTGCTCTACTTGTTGAAGGGGGAACATGAAACGGTCTTACGCTATGCGGCCGAACTGAAGGTTCACAGCCCGCGTTCGGGCTTTTATCAGGCTTATGCTGCCGAACGCTTGCAGCGTCCGGTTGACGATTTTCAAATCGCGTATGAAGACGATGCACTTGAACCCCATGCGCGTCTTTACCTGCGTCTCACTCGACATATTCGCCATCATCAAAACCACCATGAAGCGCAAGATGAAGCGGTGAACTGGCTGTTGGAAGCGTATGAAGATTTCAAAAGGTATGATTTGTTTCCTGAAGCCACCTTGATTTATGATACACTAAAAGAGACCTTGACCCGAGCGCGTCGGTACAAGGAAGCCTACCAGGTCACGCTCGATATGATCGAGATGGTCAAGAAAATGTTGAACTGAAAGGTGAGACCCGATGGATTTTTGTATATTTTGCAGCCAAGCCCACCAGAAAATCTATGAAAACAAGTATGTCTATGCTGTCTATGACACGTTTCCCGTGTCGCCCGGCCACGTTCTGATTATTCCCAAAGCCCACCGTGAAACATATTTCGAAGCGTCCTTCAAAGAAATGGTCGCCATCAATGAAGCCATTCAAGTTTTGAAAGACCGTTTAGACAGTCAGTTCAAACCGGATGGTTACAACATCGGCATCAACAACGGCAAGGCGGCCGGTCAGACGGTCTTTCATCTTCATGTTCATCTCATTCCTCGCTACGAAGGGGACATGGACAATCCGCGTGGTGGTGTGCGAGGCGTGATTCCCCACAAGCAAAAATACTAAAAAAAAACAGACCCTCAGGTCTGGATTTTTTCTGGTTTGATTTTGCAGGCACCTTTATCGATGCTGTAGAGAATGTAAACCATGCTCAGGGCAATAAAGCCTAGCAAAGCAACTTTCCACATCAAGTTCCCAAGTGGCAACACAATCGGTGTGAAGGCGATGCCGACTGCCGCTAAGAAGGCCACGACACACGGCGCACACCCGAAAGTCAAAAGCGCAAAAATGAACGATATAACCGGGATGGATGTCGCGCCCCGCGGTTCTGATTTGGTAAGCTTGAGTTTGATTTGGCTCAATGAAACCATGATGCTTGTCAAGGTCGCCATCAGGATGTTGAGGGTGATGTGGACGGCAAAGAGACCACCGCCGAGTTCGCCAATCATCGCACCGGGCGAACCGAATGACAAAATGTCGAACATGGCATAGAGTGTTTGTAGCATGATAAAGATAATACCGAATACGATGAGATTGTTGCGCTTGAACTGTTCTTTCCACACGACTGACAACATCGTCATCACTCCTTCAAAAATAGTGTAACATAGGGCCGTGCGTTTCGCTAAAGTTTTGCTTGACTTCATGCTAGGGGGTGTTTTGGCATGTATCAGACGATCGATAAGAATTTCGCACTCAAAGTGCGCATGTACCGCGTTGAACAAGGATTGAGCCTACGCGCTCTAGCCGACGCGACCAGCTTGTCTAAGTCGCATCTTTCTGACATCGAACGCGGTCTTGTACCGGTGCATTTAGATGCTGTCAACACACTGAAGCGTGTGTTGCAGTTCAACCACCGGACCACATCGCGACATGTGACAGCCTTTAAGCGGACAACAAGCGAATTACATGATATGCTGATATCAGGCGATGAAGCTGGTGCTCAAGCGCTAGCAGCGACACTGGAAAAACACATGATCACGTACACGAGCGGGCCGCTTTGCCTAGAATATTACCTGATCATGCTGATGTATGCTTTGTTTACTGAAAGAAAACGCATCGTCATCGAGCCTTACTTCAAGCGCGTCGAGGCCGTTGCCGATTTACTTGAGGGGTCAAAAAAGCGTTGGGTGTTATTGCTTAGGATGTTTTACTACCTCTATCTATATGATCTCAAGCGGACCGAACAAGCCCTCGCTGCCCTTAGAGAAACCACATTGTCGCCACTTTATGAAGGCTTTGCGCTTTATATCGAAGCGATGTTACACGTGTATGACTACCGACGGTTTACAGCGGCTCTTGAAATATTCGATAAGGCTAAAGCACAGTTTATCGGTCTCAACAGCTTCTATTTCGTGATGCGTATCCGGGTTATCGAACAACGCTTGCATGTCTACCGGCAAAGCTTTGTGATTTTTTGGCAGCTCCATGAAGCCACGGAAAGTTACGCCCAAATCCATGGAAACAGTTTGTTGCAACGGGACAATCAGGGAAATGTCTTACGCTATCACCTCATCAATGGCGACTACACGTCGATGGTCGAGCTGATTGAAACATTTGACGAGCGCCAGCAAATCGACCAGTTTCTCCAAATATACGCCTTATACCGACTCGGCCGTCATAACGATGCACAACGTTTGATTCACATGGTTGACATCACGCCGGAATCATCGTTTATGATACCGCTACAACAAGGCATTGAAACGCTGGCTCACATGATCCAGACCGATGCCGACCAGCTGGATTTGCGCCGGCTCGTTGCCTTCGCCGAGTCCGCATATCAAGCGTCTAACTATCTCATGATCAGAATTTCCCACAAGATACTTTCAGAAGCTTTACAAGCGCGTAGGCAATACAAGGAAGCCCTCTATTATGGTGAGCGGTTGCTGACCATCATGTGGGCGATGACTGGAGGGGTTCGATGAAACATTACCGTAAAGAGCTTTGGTTTGACGTACCATCGCGGCGTGCGTTCATCAACATTACTGACCATGTTGAAACATGCTTACGCGAAAGTGGCATCAAGGAAGGTTTGTTGTTGTGCAATGCGATGCACATTACAGCCAGCGTCTTCATCAATGACAACGAAGCGGGACTCCATCATGATTTTGAACGCTTTTTGGAACGTCTCGCCCCGGAAAAGCCGTATGATCAGTACCGCCATAACACGTATGAAGATAATGCCGATGCCCATCTCAAGCGAACGGTGATGGGCCGGGAAGTTGTGGTGGCGATCACCGGTGGGGCTTTGGATTTCGGCCCTTGGGAACAAATTTTCTACGGCGAGTTTGACGGTCGACGCCGGAAGCGTATTCTTGTCAAAATCATGGGTGAATAGAGGCGATTGACATGGGTTTACTGCTCTTTTTCCTCCTCTATCTGGGTGTCGTCTTGTTCAGGATGGTTTTTGATTACCTGAATGCAACCGTTCAGACCCACCCAGATGACCGACGCGGTTATCAAGCCGCACAGTGTCAAAACTTGGTTAACCTCACGGCAGTTTTTGCCGTTTTTTTTGCTGTACCCGAAGCGCTTGAAGGGTATCGCATCATCTTCATCATCGGCGGTTGGGCCCTGGCATCACTTTGGGTCATGATTGGCTTTGACGGCCATCGTGCCCGCCCGTTGAGACGACGCCTTCGGACTTATCTTATGACCGGGTTACTCAAAGGCATGGTGCCTACTGTGCTGGTTGTCGGGTTTACGTGGCTCTTTTTTGCCGGGGGTCCGTGGTTGCCGTATCCACTGATGGGCCTGATTTTGCTGGGTCTCATCGGAACCGGTTATGCCGTGCTTTTTACTGTGGTTGTCCCCCGCCTTTTTGACAAGAAACCGTATGTACGACCGTTCGCACCGACGCCCGCTTTTAATGAAAATCCGCGTGTTTATGTGCTGAAAAGTCGGCGTCTGCGTTTGCCGATCAATGCCCTTTACACCGGCTTTTTCGGTCGACACAGCATTTGGGTTTCCCCGGCGCTGCTTGGCACTTTGACGCACGCGCAAATCGACGGCATCCTCGCCCATGAAATCGGCCATCGTCGTGGGGGACACTTGTATGTTCGGCTGATTTTTCTAGTTTTTGGCATCGCCATGGTGTTGTTGACTGCGGCGTTGGCATTTACGAGTCCCCTTGTTGGCAACGTGGGCTTGCCGATGACTTTTCCTTATCAGCTTGCGGTGTTTCTCGTACTCTATCAGATTGCGGAGACCTTTGTAGAGAGTCTATTCTACCGGCTGTCTCATTATCAAGAGTTCGCCGCGGACCGGTATGCGGCACATTTAGGCAGAGGCGCTGCTCTCGCCCAGGCGCTTTTTGTGATTGCCCACCATCAGGTTGAGCCGCTGTTGCATCCGCTTTCAAGACGTTGGCAGTTTTCTCATCCAGACCACGCCGACCGACTGAAAGCTTTGCGAAAAGCCGCGTCATTGGATGCGGACTATGGCTTTGTTTTCGAATGTCACCTCAAGCGGCCACGTCGTTCTTTTCAACCGGCACCACCTCAAGAACCGCTCCCTGCAGCCCACGTCGAAACAACTTGAAACATGTCCCCCTATGAAATCACTTTAAGTATGCTTCAAATGATGATATAATACGACTATAGGGGGTGAAAACATGAAAACAAGTATTGCCGCCGTACCACTGATTTATCCGTTACCCATGGCCATCGTAGGTGTTGAGAATAACACCGGCACGTTTTTTGCGACCATTCAGAATTTGACTATCATCAGCCGTGAACCGGCTGTATTTGCCATGGTCATCGGCTCAAAACGGCACATGCACCGGCATCTTGAGATTGGTACACGCTTCAGCCTCAACATGCCCACGACGACTATGATTGACAAGGCGGATTTGTGCGCCAGTATTTCCAGCGATACGTTTGACAAGGCAAAACTGTTCGACACCGCCCATGTCAAGGGTGTCCCGGTCATTGAAGCATGCCCGGTCGTCCTGCTTGCTGAAGTGACTGACATGACCACCATGCACGATCATACATTTTACATTTGTGCAGTCAAGGATACCTTACTTGAAGAACGGCTACCCATTGACGGACATATCCCGTCATTGAATGTTCTCGATCCCATCCTGTACGGTCTCGATGACAAGTACTATACGGTCGGTCGTGTCATCGGTAAAGCATCGAAAGAAGGACAGTCTTTGTATCAGAGTGTGCGCAAAACCATGGCACCTCAACCCTATTCCTTCCACTTCAAGTACAAAATTTGCAAACTCAAGAATCAGGGTGTCTCCTACAAGGATTTGTCGGACACATTCAATGTCTACCATGAAACGATTGAAGACTGGTATACGCTTTACACCCTCTTTGGTCGTAACGGCCTGACCAAAAAAATGGCGAACCGTCTTGCGGCCAGTCGATTTACCAAGGCTGAAAAGGCCGAAATGGTCCGTCAAATTATGCAGGGTGAAAAAACGTACCGCGATGTTTGCGGGGAAAATATGGTGAGCTTGTCGCGGCTTAAAAACTGGGTCAAAAAGGCGCGAAAAGAGAAGAAACGCGCAACGTAAGACTGGCGGAAGCCAGTCTTTTTTGCAGGACTATTTGTAAGGCGCTACGGTTCTTTTAAACCCACATTGTCGCTGTAAGCGCTTTATGATATAATGTGTGCGTATGACAGTTGAACGAGGTGACTTATGCGCATTCATCAACATCCCATTTTGGATTTCGGCGAGCGGAAGACGATTCGGTTTTCCTATAACGGTCAAACGCTTGAAGGCCTTGAAGGGGATACCATTGCGTCAGCGCTTCATGCGCATGGTGTGAAAAAACTTAGCGAAAGCATCCATCTAAAACGCCCACGGGGCTTTTATTGTGCCATCGGCAATTGTGCTTCCTGTAATATGGTTGTCAACGGTGAGCCCAATGTGCGCACATGCATCACACCGTTAGAAGACGGTATGGATGTTCGCCTGCAAGAAGGAAAGGGGCGAATTCGATGAAGCACGTCGAAGTCCTGATTATCGGTGCCGGTCCAGCCGGCTTGTCCGCTGCGGATGTACTGCTTGAAGCGGGTGCGGAAGTCGCCCTAATCGACCGCAGTGACCGACCGGGTGGCCAGCTGACCAAGCAAACCCATATGTTTTTCGGATCGCAAGAACATTATGCCTCTAAGCGCGGCATCGAGATTCTTCATGTCTTGTACGACAAAATCAAAGACCATCCCCGTTTGCATATGTTTTCCGAAACCACTGTGGCCGGTTTGTATCCTGACCGGGTGGTTGCTTGCGTAAGCGGTCAGCGTTACTTCACCATCCAAGCTGACATCATCATTGTCGCAACAGGGGCCAGTGAGAAGTCATTGCCTTTTGAAAACAATGATTTGCCGGGTGTCTACGCTGCCGGTGCCGTTCAGACACTGATGAATGTCTATGGTGTCAAACCAGGAGACAAAGTTCTGATGGTCGGCAGTGGCAACATCGGTTTGATTGTCGCCTATCAACTCATGCAGGCGGGGGTCAAGGTGCCCGTGCTTGTTGAAGCGGCAAAGACCATCAGTGGCTACCATGTTCACGCATCGAAAATCAGACGTTTAGGCGTGGACATCAGAATGCGAACGAGTATCAAACGCGCCCTAGGGACAGATCATGTTGAAGGCGCACAAATCTGGCAGTTGGATGCGCGTTGGCAAGGCATCGCCGGGACAGAAGAGACCATCGAGGTCGATACAATCTGTCTTGCGGTCGGTCTGTCACCCCTGACCGAACTGCTTCAGCAACTCGGCGCAGAGGTCATCTATATTAACGAACTCGGTGGGCATGTGCCCCGTTTAAATGAAAAGTTTGAAACAACCGTAGAAGGTGTCTATGCTTGCGGCGATGTCGCCGGCATTGAAGAAGCTTCAAGTGCGATGATCGCTGGGAAGATTGCCGGTCTTGAAGCCGCACTGAAACAAGGTTATGCCCTTGAAGATGCCCAAGCCCGTCAAGCGGCACTGCATACATCACTGAAGACATTGCGCAGTGGACCACACGGTGAGAAAATCCGCAAGGGCCACGCGAGACTGGGGGCGCGGACATGATTGAGAAAACCGGAGTACCAACACGACAAGACGTCCTTGAGCAGTTTCCAGAGCGGATTGTTTTGGTCAAACCCAAAGCGATTATTGAATGTTACAAGGAGATTCCCTGCAATCCGTGCAGTACGAGTTGTCCCTTTGATGCCATCCATATCCCTGAAGACATCAACATCCGGCCGGTCATCGACTTCGACGCCTGTACAGGTTGCGGTATTTGTGTCTATCAGTGTCCGGGTTTGGCCATTACCGTCATGCAGGTCAAGGCGGACAAAGTCATCATGAAGATTCCTTATGAGTTTACGCCGCTACCGCAAGTCGGTGCGCAACGTAATGTGCTCGATCGCACAGGGTCTGTGATAACTAAAGGCACCATTCTCAAAGTTCAAACGTCACCGGTTCAGGAGAAAACCGCCCTGATCCATATCGAAATAGACAGTGCGTTTTTATACGATGCCATTACCATCGAGGTGACCCATGGATAACATGAATCCCAAGGAAATCGTGATTTGCCGCTGTTCCGATGTGACGCTGGCTGATTTGTTCGCCTTGTTTGAACAAGGTTACCGGACCTTTGAAGAACTGAAACGCATCAAGCGAGTCGGTATGGGGCCTTGTCAGGCCAACACGTGTGGGAAAATGGTCCAGTGGGAAATTGCCAAGTACTTTGACATACCGCTTGAAGAGGCGCTGTTTCACAACTTGCGTCCGTTCACGCTCGGCATCAAACTCAAACACATCAAGGAGGGAAGCGACACATGATGACACAAGCCAACGTCGTCATCATCGGTGGTGGTATTTCCGGTGCGAGTATCGCCTACCATCTTGCTGAGGCCGGTGTCAAAGACATCGTCGTGCTTGAGAAGCATTACATGACGTATGGGGCAACGGGGCGGTGTGGTGCCGGTGTGCGCCAACAGTGGGGCACCCGTATGAACTGCCTGCTTGCCAAAAAGAGTGTGGCCTTTTTCGAAAAAGCTCAGGAGATTCTCGCCTATGACGGTGACATTGAGTTCAAACAGGAAGGGTATCTAATTGTCGCATCCGATGAAGCGGAAGCGAAGACATTCGCCGCCCATGTCGCCTTGCAAAATAGTCTCGGCATTCCAGCCCGTGTCTGCACCAAAGAAGAAGCGCGGGCCATCGTGCCACACTTGAACACCGATGCCATCCATAGTGCGACGTTTTGCCCAACCGACGGGCATCTCAACCCTTTTACAATGACCGATGCGTTTTTCAAAGCCGCCAAGCGACTTGGTGTCCACTATTATGACCATACGGCTGTCACGGATATCCGTCGTCAAAACGGCCAAATTGAAGGCGTGATGACTCAACATGGCTTTATCAAGACCAACACAGTCGTGAATGCGGCCGGTGGTTGGGCGAAAGACATCGGGGCGATGGTTGGCCTTGATATCCCCGTCTATTCGCGTAATCATGAAATTCTTGTGACCGAACCCGTCGAAAAAATGCAAGGACCAATGGTCATTTCGTTTTCAAAGAACATCTATTGCCAACAAACCCCGCATGGTGCATTCATCATGGGTCGCGGTGACAAGGATGCACCTAAAGGTCTCGACATGGGCTCAAGCTGGCAGTTTCTCGAAGCGATGGCCAAGACTGTCAGCGATCTGTTGCCACCGGTAGGGGAACTGCGCGTCATCCGCCAGTGGGGCGGTCTTTACAACATGTCCCCCGACCATCAACCCATCATCAGTGCTAGCCGCGATGTGCCGGGCTTTTACATCGCCTGCGGCTTCAGTGGGCATGGCTTCATGCTCGCGCCAATGACCGGGCTGTTAATCCGTGAAATGATTCTCGGACAAACACCGTCCATGCCGCTTGAAGCTTTGTCGCTTGAACGGTTTGAAGGCCAAGAAATCGAAGAACTAGAAACCAGTGTCGTATAGTATCTTAAAGGAGGAACCATCATGGGAATGTATCCTTACCAAACCGAACCATTGCAAGATTTCACCAACCCTGAGGTCATCACCGCCTACCAGGCGGCCTTAAAACGTGTCGAGGCATCACTTGGAGGTGAGTATCCACTCATCATCAACGGTGAACGTATCAAAACCAACCAGACGTATGTGTCAACCGACCCCGCGAACCATCAAGTGACCATCGGAACCGTCCACCAAGCCAGTGAAGAACACGCTGAAGCGGCCATGCAAGCGGCACGCCAGGCATTTGAATCCTGGTCGAAAGTACCGGCAACGGTACGGGCCGATGTCTTGTTCAAGTCCGCCGCAATTTTGAGGCGTCGTCGCAACGAGTTCAGCGCCCTGATGACCAAGGAAGCCGGGAAACCGTATGCTGAAGCGGATGCCGATACGGCAGAAGCCATTGATTTCCTTGAATACTATGGCCGTCAAATGCTTGAGCTTGAAACCATCGATCACAAAGTCTTGAGCCGGCCGAACATCGAACGCAATACGTACCGTTACATCCCGCTTGGTGTCGGTGCGATTATCTCACCTTGGAATTTTCCGCTGGCCATCTTTGCCGGCATGACCTGTGCGGCGATTGTCACCGGCAATACAGTATTGGTTAAACCCGCTGTCACCACCCAAGTCATCGCCTACAAGTTCATCGAAGTGCTCGAACAGGCAGGACTCCCGCGTGGCGTCGTCAACTTCATTCCCGGTGATGGGCCGGAAATCGGTGAGTTCATGGTCAACCACCCTCAAACCCGTTTTGTCAGCTTTACCGGCAGCAAACAGGTTGGCTGCACGATTTATGAGAGCGCCGCCAAAGTGCGCAAAGGCCAAATTTGGCTTAAACGCGTGATTGCGGAAATGGGCGGCAAAGACGCCATCATTGTCGATGAAGGTGTCGATCTTGACATGGCTGCCGAAGGCATCGTTGGTAGCGCCTTTGGCTTCAGTGGCCAAAAGTGTAGTGCTTGCAGTCGGGCCATCATCCACGAAAAAGTGTACGATGCACTCGTTGAAAAAATCAAAGACCGCACCAGTAAATTGACGGTAGGCGACCCCGCTGATCCAGAAACATTCGTCGGTCCCCTCAACGATAAAAAAGCGTTCAAGAAAGTGAGCGAGTACATCAAAATCGGGAAAAAAGAAGGTCGTTTATTAATCGGCGGCGGTTCTGATGACAGCCAAGGTTGGTTTATCCATCCCACCGTGTTTGTCGATGTCGAACCCACGGCCCGCATCATGCAGGAAGAAATTTTCGGTCCAGTCTTGGCTGTCACAAAGGTGGCCGATTTCGATGAGGCGCTGTCTGTAGCGAACAATACCGAGTTCGGTCTGACAGGGGCGGTATACTCTAATAACCGGATGCACCTTGAAAAGGCCCGGGAGACATTCCATGTCGGCAACCTGTACCTCAACCGTAAATGTACCGGGGCCATCGTCGGCTATCAACCGTTTGGCGGCTTCAATATGAGCGGGACCGACTCCAAAGCCGGGGGACCGGATTACCTCATTTTGCACATGCAAGGAAAAACCGTTTCCGAAGCGCTCTGATACACAAAAAAAATCCGTTCAAGCGAACGGATTTTTTTAAGCACCAAAGACGTTTTTCCAGTCAGTGAGGAAGGCCTCGATGCCTTGATCGGTCAACGGATGTTTAAACGCTTTTTGGAAGACCGCATAAGGGATTGTGGCAATGTGTGCCCCCGCGAGCGCCGACTGGGCGATATGTTGTGGGTGGCGGATGCTGGCACTGATGATTTCTGTGGGCAAGTCGTATTGGTCGAGAATCATGCGGATGTCAGCGACAAGCTGCACCCCATCTTGTCCAGCATCGTCAAGCCGTCCGATAAACGGACTCACATACGTTGCCCCCGCTTTGGCCGCAAACAACGCTTGGCTGGCACTGAAGACGAGCGTCACGTTGGTCTTGATGTTTTCTTGCGATAAAACATGGACCGCTTGAAGACCCGCAGGCGTCATCGGAATCTTAACGACAAGATTCGGGTGGATGGCAGCGATGTCACGGCCTTCGCGAACCATCCCTTCAGCATCGAGGGCAATGACCTCGCCACTGATTGGACCATCGACAAGTTCAGTAATCTCCGCAATGACAGTTTTGAAGTCGCGCCCTTCTTTGGCAATCAGGGTTGGGTTGGTGGTGACCCCTGACAAGATGCCGAGTGCGGCAATTTCTTTGATGTGGGCCACGTTGGCCGTATCGATGTAGAGTTTCATGGGTTCAAGATACCTCCTCTTCGGATTCAATAGGTTTGAAGCGTACCGGCTCGACCCCTTCAAGGGTCGGCTTGATGCGTGTCGGAAACAAAATGCCGTTCAGATGATCGAGTTCGTGTTGGAAGACAATGCTGACAAACCCTTTCAGCTTCAATGTGACGTCCTCGCTGAGCGTTTCTGTCTTCGGGTCGAACAAACGGGTCTGGACCGTGACTTGACGGTAACGCGGCACTAAGCCTTCGACCTCACGGTCGATACTCAAGCAGCCCTCTCCCCCGGGCATGTAGGTCAGCTGTTCGGTGTGTGCTTTCAAGCGGGGATTGACCATCAGGTAATCGTGATGATTTTCAAACAGTTCATCTTCTGTGTAAATCGCCAGCATCCGCAAGCGGACATCAATTTGTGGTGCAGCCAAACCCACACCAGGCCGCAAGGCATACTTTTCTGCCAGTTCGGGCGTCTGTGAATCGATGAGAAACTGACGCATGGCTTTAAGCGTCCGTTTTGTGTCCGCATCTAAGGGAAGCGGCACAGCGTCTGCGCGTTTTGTCAATGTCGGGTGGCCTTCGCGGATGATGTCTTTCATCGTCAGCACGATTCCCCCACCTCCTTTTCAAATAAGCAACATCTTATCGTAGATGTCTGCAAGGTCTAAGAACAACTCTATTGTACCACTCTAGGCAACGTTCTGCTTTCATAATCCATATAAAGCGTTTTCAAAAGGGTTTATCTATTGTCTATAAAGCGGGAAACAAGTATAATGAAACTACACCTTGAACCATAATGGAGGCAACTATGAAACCCATCAAAAAAATTGGCGTCATCACCGGCGGTGGTGACTGCAGCGGTTTGAATGCCGTCATCAACGGTATTACTAAGACCGCCATCACAAAATACGGCCTAGATGTCATCGGCTACAAGCGTGGCTACTCGGGCCTTTACACCAATGACTACCAAGTGCTTGATCTCAAAGCGGTATCCGGTATCATGCACGAGGGCGGCACGATTTTGAAGTCATCGAACAAAGACAATCTCTTCAACTATCCAAAAGTTCAACCCGACGGTTCGTACGTGCACGAGGATGTTTCAGACATTGCAGTGGCGAACATGCAGGCCATTGGCGTCGATGCCTTGATTGTCATCGGGGGTGACGGAACGTTGACAAGCGCCCGCGATTTTCACCGCAAAGGCATTCCCGTTGTCGGCGTGCCGAAAACCATTGACAATGACTTGCCAGCGACCGATGTGACCTTCGGGTACAACACATCGCTTGAGAACATCGTCGATGCGCTTGACAAGATTCACACAACCGCCTACTCACACGATCGCGTCATCGTCGTCGAAGTGATGGGGCGGCATACGGGTTGGCTGGCTCTTGAAGGGGGCCTAGCCGGCAGTGCCGATGTGATTCTCATCCCGGAAATTCCTTATGACTTGACCAAAGTCGTCGACAAAGTGCGCGAACGGGATGCCCAAGGCAAAAGTTTTGCGATTATTGTCGTTAGTGAAGGGGCCAAGCCAAAAGACGGCGCGGTTCATGTCCGGGAAATCATCAAAGACTCTGCGGATGCCGTTCGGCTCGGTGGTGTCGGTGATGTCGTACGCCAACAGCTTCAAGCCATGATCGATAACCACGAAGTACGCTACACCAACTTGTCTTACTTGCAACGGGGCGGTATTGCCAGCCAACTTGACCGTGCCCTTGGGCTGCGTTTTGGTGTTGAAGCAGTCGAGCTTTTGTTAGCGGGTGGCTCAGGGCAAATGGTTCGCTGTCGTGGCCGGGAAATCAGCCCTGTCGACCTCGAAAGCGTCGTCGGTTCGGGTGAAACCGGTGAAACAAGCAAAGGTGGCGCCAAATACGTCGATCCGAACGGGCAAATGGTTCGCGCTGCGAAAGCCGTCGGGATCAGTTTCGGAGATTAAGCATGGATTATCCCATCGATTATACCCTTTACTCAACAGAAGAAATCATCGAGATTGTCGGGTTTCTTCACCTGCTTGAGCAAAACCAGGCCCATCCTGGCATGTTGCCAGCCGAAGCGCTCAAAGCAGCCTATGCCCGTTTTCGCGCTGTGGTGAACAGCCCTGCAGAAGAGAAAAAAATCGCCAAAGCGTTTGCCAAACAAACCGGCATCCGAATCGATCAGCTGATTGGCAACCTTGAAAAATCCACGTCTTGACGTGGATTTTTTGGCAGAAAGGTGGTTTTATGCGTCTAGACAAATGGCTCTCTAACTTGCAGTATGGCTCCCGTAAACAGATTGATCGCGCCGCTAGGGACGGGCGCATTACATTGAATGGTGCGGTGGTTTCAGAGGCATCGATTCATGTCGATCCCAAAAACGATACAGTGACGTTTGACGGGGCGCCTGTCGTGTTCATCCCAGACCTCACCTTGATGATGAACAAGCGCGCAGGCGTTGTGTGCGCGCACCATGATACGCGGTTTCAGACCGTGTTTGATGATCTGCCCTTGCATTATGCCCGTCATGATTTACACATGGCTGGCCGTTTGGATCGCGATGTGACGGGGTTTTTGTTGCTCAGTGTCGAGGGTGCGCTGATTCACCGCATCATCAGTCCACACAAGCAACTGTACAAGACATATCATGTCCAAACAGAAGCGCCGGTCGATAACTTGGCGCGTTTCAACGAACCGTTGATTCTCAAAGATGGTCGGGGTCGACCCTATACGATTGCGCCCCCTCGGGTTGTTGATGCCAGCGGTACGACAACCGTGATCCAAATCGCTGAAGGCAAACACCATCAGGTCAAGCGCATGTTTGCGGCCATCGGCCATCCTATCATCAAACTGACGCGGACGGCCATCGGCGGCTTGACCCTTGATCCTGATCTTCAAGAAGGTGCCGTCAAGCAACTTACCCCAGAAGACATTGCCCGTATATTCGCTTAAAAAAAAGCCGGTCAGTTATGCCGGCTTTTATGTTTCGTGGAGAATGGTTTCAAGGGTCTTTAAAAGGTGGTCAATCTCTTCGTAGGTGTTCTCATCACTAAGGGAAATACGCATCGAGCCCCGTATGTAAGCTTTGGGGACGTCGATGGCTTTCAACACATGACTCACCTCGATATTGTCGGAGTCACAGGCGCTACCAAGTGAAACGTAGATGCCGTGACGATTCAACTGAAACGCGAGATGTTGGGCGTCATGATCCTTGAAGCCGATGTTGAGGATGGCATTGAGGCGCGAGTGGTCGAGATCGGGTCCATTCAGCCGGTAATCGAAGGCTTTGAGATTCAACTGTTCAATCAGATAATGGCTGAGCTGATCAACATGGGCATTATGGGTCTTCGCCTGTGCGCGCGCCGCCTCATAAGCTGTGAGAAAACCGATCATCGTCGCGACGTTTTCGGTCCCGGCCCGGCGGTGGAACTCTTGTTGGCCACCGTGGATGAGCGGTTCAAGCAGGGCGGGATCGCGAGCAATCAGACAACCGATGCCCCGTGGGCCGTGAAACTTGTGCGCTGAAAGGGTGACAAAGTCGACACCAAGCGCCGGAAAATCAATCGCCTGATGCAGCGGCACTTGAACCATGTCTAGATGAAGCCGTGCACCATGCTCATGAACAAGCGGGATGATTTTTTTGAGTGGTTGTACCGTGCCGATTTCGTTGTTCGCATAGATGATCGAAACAAGACTGGTGTCGCGCTTGAGTGCCTGCTTGAGCGCATCGAGGTCGATGAAACCGTCTCTGTCTACCCTAATCCAGGCTGTTTTACAGCCGATTCGTTCCAGAAAACGGACGCTGTTTTCCGTTGCGTGGTGTTCGATGGTCGTGGTGACAATCTGCGCATCTGGGTGACGAAAATACATCCCTTTGAGCGCTAGGTTGTTCGCCTCGGTACCCGAACTTGTGAAGATGATGTTCTGCCGGGTGACACCGAAGTGCTCGGCGAGTCTGTTTTTGACCGAATTGATGGTTTTTCGCGCTTCAATGCCGGGTGTATGCAAGGAAGACGGATTGCCATAGATTTCCCGCAAGTGACGGTCCATTGCCTTGCGGACCTGTTCGCTCAGTCGTGTGGTAGCGGCGTGATCAAAATAGGCCATGAACGTTCCTCCCGGTTTATTATTTCAATGTAATGACTAAACCATCAAGCGACTTCACATCGAGAAAGTCAAGTGTCTTAGCGTGCTGCTTCGCTTCGATGACCGTGACGTCTGCTTTCTCAAACAACTCAAGCAGCACGGTGACAAAATGCTGGATGACATAGGAAATATGGATGATGCAGGGGTCGTCATCATCGAATAGTTCGACACTTTTCGCAATGATATAAGCTTGCTTGATGGGCATGTTCATGACTTTCCCCTTAAAAAGGGTTTTGCCATGTTGTTCGATGATGATTTTCTGTTTCATCGTGGTCACCTCTCGATAATGCCTTGGATGTCAATGTTGATGTTGAAAATTTCTACGCCTGCAAGCAACAGTACAAAGTACACCGTCATCAGCAAGAAGAAGAGGGCGGTGATGAGTTTGATTACGGATAGGTGCTCGCGGATGAAGTTCGCGATGCCAACTACCGAGCGTGCCCTGACCGCAAAAGCGGCAATAAGAATCAGCGGGACGATGAACATGAAGTTGAACACGACGATGTAAAGCAGCTCGACGGGTGAAATCCCGGTCCCTGGTGAAACGCTACGCACCCAAGTCAAAACCGTGAAATAGACTTGTCCAGTACAGGCCGCTTCCGTGATGCCGACGATGACACCGAGAATGAGCGGTACAAAGACGATAAGCAAGACTTGCTTGAGTCCTGGTTCCTCGTCTTCAATCGCCTGGGTGAAACGGTGCATCACCCGTTTGTTGAAAGCTTGGATGAACTTAGGTAGCTGATTTTTGACTTTACCATAGTCTTGTTTGCGTGTGACGATGAAATCATAGAAGGTGAGAATGAACAAGACAAGACAAAGCAAGGCAAACCCGCCATATAAGAAATAGGAAAAGAACTCGAACTGATCACGGGTCAAACCAAGTAAAGCAAAAAAGCCAAGACCGATAATCAAATACGTCACAAAGATCGACCCGATGTAGGTGACAGACACGGTCATGAGCACCCGGCGGTCCTTCGTAAAACCAATCATGGAAATGAACATGAGCAACATCGCAATCGCACACGGATTGATTCCGTCGACGAGGCCGGCGAGAATGATGACGGCCAGTCCAATCCAAAAACCGAACTCCCTGGGCACGAAGTCGCTGACATCGAGCAACGGCTGTTGCGCCAGTTCGGCGAGCAGGCCTGATTCATAGGCCGCCACAATCTTTTCGTGCCCGTGAAAATATTCAGAACCAGCGTAAATAATCGGTGCGGCCGTTGGGGCCTTGACACCATACGTTTCAAAGTAGGCGGTGGTCATGGGGCTGTCCCGGTTGACATCATAGACTATGACCACGATGCCTTCCGCCTCAAGTCCCTCAAGGACCCCGGCGCGCTTGACTTCGGCACAATCGGCACACCCTTCGAGATCGCTGTAGACAATCGTCGGTACCCAGGTGTCATCATCGTGTTCATCCGCCTGCACGGCAACCGTCGTAATACTGAACAAGAAGTATCCTATCAAAGCCATGAACATGGCTGCACGTCTCAACATAGATTGACCTCTTTTCCTGTGTTGTAAACTGTAATCCCATTATATGCAGGATGGTCCATGATGTCAAACGCAATCACCTTGCATGCATCATAAGGCTTGCACGCGAAATCATGTGTGCTATAATGGGTGTGGGTGATACGATGGATGAAATCTTGCTGGCGCTCACAGAGCGTCTGATTGACAGTCTCCGGAGCGATCCGGATTATCAGGAAACGTGCCGTCTCGATCATGCGATGGCTGCCGATGCGAACCTTTGTACTAACCTCGAATCTTTTCAGACATGGCAGACAGCCTATCAAAGCGTTCGCCAGTATGGCAAGCATCATCCCGATGCCAAACATGTCACGGCCCGTTACCAAGAAGCCAAGACCAAGGTGTTCAGCCATCCGCTTGTCGTGGCGCGCAACGCAGCTGCCCAATCGTTTCAAGCACGCCTCGATGCCATCACGACCCGCCTTGCGACAACCATCTCACCCAGCGTACCGTATGCGACGCGTTATCGACTGAACCATAAAGGAGGCACCGCATGTTCGACCGAAAAAGTGTAATTGTGTACTTCCGTAATCCTAAAGTGCTCAAACATCTTAAACAATACGGTAATCTTGCCTATTATCACAAAAAACGGCGGTATGCCGTCATGTATGTCGATGCCGACGCGCTTGAAAAGACGATGAAGCAGATTCAAGTGATTCGTAATGTTCGTCGTGTCGAAGTGTCACCGCTTTATGACATGTCGCTCTTCAACGATGACTTACTCGATACAAAACCCGAACTGTCAAGTGAAAATACTTGACACGCATGAGGTGTTGTGGTAAACTTTCATGGAGAATATGAAGGAGGTACTTAACCATGGCACTGAAATTACGTCTACAAAGACACGGTACGACCAAACGGCCTTTCTATCGTCTTGTCGCCGCTGAATCAAGTCACAAACGCGACGGTCGTTACCTAGAAATTATCGGAACGTATGATCCGACGAAAAATCCTACGGAGCTCAACATTGATGAAGCGCGTGCCCTTGCTTGGCTTGCTAAAGGCGCACAACCGACGGATACGGCAAAAAACCTGCTAACGAAAAAAGGGATTATCGCCAAATTTCGCCAAACACCACAGAAGTAGAGGGTGGGACACATGGCTGTCGACTATGAAAAAATGATTGCGGATCTCGTCAGACCGTTGATTATCAACCCTGATGATCTCGCTGTCAAACAGCTTTCAGATGATGGACAAACCATCACCATCAGTATTTTTGTCCATGAAGACGACCTCGGTCGTGTCATTGGCAAGAACGGCCGGATTGCCAATGCGATTCGGACCATTGCTTATGCGAGCGCCTCGCGTGATCATAAAAAAATCAGTATCAATATCGAGTCGTTCTAGCCGCTCTTTGCAGAGCGGTTTTTTTTGGACGTTCCACATTGAAACCACCGTCCATCCCGTGTACAATATAAACATGAAAGCAGGAGGTTGACATGGACACACTACGCGTAGAAAACATCCGCAAGACATTTAACTTATCCCGTAAACAGCGCAAGATTGAGGCCACCGACGAAAAGCGTAAAATCGCCGTCGATGCGGTCTCTTTTGAAGCAGTGCCCGGTGAAATTTTCGGACTGCTTGGACCCAATGGCGCCGGCAAGACAACGGCGCTTCGTTGCATCGCCACCCTGATTCGCCCGGATGAAGGCGATGTCTTTGTCGGGCCGGACAGTGTGCTCAAGACGCCTAATCTTGTCCGTAAAAACATCGCTTTTCTCACCAATGAGCTGAAACTTGAAGATCATTTCACACCGAACTATCTGTTCAGTTACTTCTCAAGACTGCACAAGGTGCCGGAAGCGACCATGCTCAAACGTCGCGAAGCCTTGTTCAGCCGCTTTGGTATCGACAAGTTTCAGGAAGTGAAAGTCGCTGATCTTTCAACGGGCATGAAGCAAAAAATTTCGATTGCGATCTCACTCGTCCACGATCCGCATTACATCATCTTTGATGAACCGACCAACGGTCTTGATGTCTTGACGGCCAAAACAGTGACCGACTATTTAATCGAACTCAAAGAAGCGGGTAAAGTGGTCATCTTGTCGACGCATATCCTCAGTGTTGTCGAGAAGCTGTGCGATCGTGTCGCCATCATCATCGATGGTCGCCTCACCGCCCTTGATACCTTACAAAACGTGCGGTCGCTCGCTGAAGACCATGATCTTGAGACCGTGTTCTTCGACATGGTCCGTGAAAGCGAGGCGTTGCGCCATGCATAGTTTCTGGCAAATATTCAAGAAAGAAATGGTGCGTGTCCTGACGGATAGACGGCTTGTCTTGATGGTCTTTATCGTGCCTGGTCTGTCAATTTATATTTTGTACAGTTTGATGGGCATGATGATTGCCAATCAACTTGAAGGCGTGCAAGAACACCGCATTGTCCTCTATGAAGCGAACATGCCGGATGCGTTCCGCAGCCGCTTGCTTGCCCGCGATGAAGCCAATGACCGTCAACGGTTGAATCTTGACATTCGCGCCCTTGAAGACATCGACGAAGACACCATGACGGCGCAGCTTTTAAGCGGCGACATCGATGTTGTCATGATTTTTGATCCGCTGTTCATGGATGCCATCAACGATGCCGACAACCATGCGATACCCGAAGTGTTCATCCATTATAACTACGGTCGCCAACAGTCAAGTTTTGGGTACAACCAGGTCACGCAAGTACTCATGGCCTTTCGTGAAGACATCCTGATTGACCGGTTGGAATCACCTGAACAGTATCTCGTTTTCATGACACAGACCGCACCCGTTGTCGATGAACGGCAACTGACTGGGCAAGGCATCGCCGTTTTGATGCCAATGCTGATCATCATCTTTTTGTTCGCCGGTGCGATGAGCATCGGTCCCGATGCGATTGCTGGTGAGAAAGAGCGCGGTACCATCGCCACGTTGCTTGTCACCCCGATTAAGCGATCGGAAATCGCCATCGGCAAAGTGACCAGCCTAGCGGCTTTGGCCTTGATCAGCGCACTATCCTCCTTTATCGGGATTTTGCTCAGCTTGCCACGGTTGATGCAACTTGAAGAAGGGAATACCAACCTCGGAATATACGGTGTGTCCGAATATGGGGCCATCTTGCTTGTCCTAGCCTCCACCGTGCTTTTTATCACCGGTCTGGTGGCTGTGGTCAGCGCGTATGCCAAAACAGTTAAAGAAGCCTCGATGCTCATCATGCCCTTTTACTTTATCACCTTATTGGTGGGGCTTGTCTCCTCGTTTGGGCAAGATCCCATTCAAATGCCGATTGTCCATATCATTCCGCTCTATGGTCCTGTTAATTTGCTTTCTGGCATCTTCATCTTTGAGTGGTCGATGATCAACTTACTCATCGTCATAGTTTCGTCACTTCTTTATACTGCGCTGTTCATCTGGGCGCTTGCTAGGATGTTCAACAGTGAGAAAGTCATGTTCCAACGCTAGATAATAAAAACCCATCCATCGTTCATCAAAAAAGGAGGTTTTGACATGGAACGGATTGCACTGGGCACCATCACCAATGTTCACGGCGTCAAAGGCGCCCTCACCATCCGGACGGATTCGGATTTCCGCATGGAACGATACCATATCGGCAACCGGCTTTACATCGGTTTCAAAGGCGATTACGTGCCCGTCACAGTGGCGAGTCACTTTATGAAGGGTCATCTTGACGTTGTATCCTTTGAGGAGTTCACCAGCCGTACGGAAGTTGAACATTTCAAAGGCGCGATCCTTTATATCGCGGCTGCCGATCGCCCCGATATCACCGAAGCGGACACATATTATTACGACGATTTGATCGGTCTTGAAGTTTGGCTTGAAGACTGCATCGGCACGGTCAAGGCCGTGCGTGAAACCCCGCAAGGTCATCTGCTCATCATCGAGCGGCCCAATGCCAAAGACGGACTCGTACCATTTCGCAAAGAGTTTGTCAAGGCGGTGACCGACCGCCGCATCACACTGATTCCTTGGGAGGGGTTGCTGTGAAAATCACAGTACTCACCTTGTTTCCCGACATGATCACCCCCGTCATCGGTCAGTCCATCATCGGCCGGGCCCGATACGAAAACAAGATTCAGATTGATGTGATCGACTACCGGGCATACAGTCTCAACAAACATCAGAAAGTCGATGACGCACCGTATGGTGGGGGTGCCGGGATGGTCTTGCAAGTCGAACCCGTCGTTCGCGCTCTCAGGGCCATCGAGGGCCATGAAAAGGCCTTGAAGATTTTGATGACACCACAAGGGGAACCCTACAGCCAGCCGAGAGCACAAGCCTTGTCGAAAGCGGACCATCTGATTATCCTTTGTGGTCATTACGAAGGATTTGACGAGCGCATCAGAGCCTACTTCGATACGGAAATATCGATTGGTGATTATGTACTGACCGGTGGCGAAGTGGCTGCCTTGGTGCTCATCGACAGCACCATCCGCCTGATTCCCGGTGTGTTGAACAAGGATGCCTCACATGAAGAGGACTCTTTTAGCGACGGTCTGCTTGAGTACCCGCATTATACACGCCCCCCCACGTTTGAAGGTCAGTCCGTGCCGGAGGTTCTTCTCTCAGGCCATCATCAGGCGATTGCTTCTTATCGCCGGGCGGAAAGCATCAAACGGACGCGCAAACGACGTCCTGACCTATATGAAAGCTACGTGAAAAGACAAAAAAAACCGTGATTTCTGTTGCATGCACCAGGCAACTGTGATATAATCATGTTCGCTGTTAAACAAACGTGTTCCGCTGGAGGCAACGCGCGCCATGAACATAGGCAATCAAAGGAGTGATACCATGTCCCAACATCTTATCAGCGATGTGACGCAAGCGTATCTGCGCGATGACCTTCCCGAGTTCCAACCGGGAGACAATGTCAAAGTCTCGGTGAAAATCAAGGAGGGCGCCCGCGAACGGATCCAGGTTTTCGAAGGACTCGTCATCAAACGACAAGGCGGCGGTGTCTCAGAAACATTCACTGTCCGTAAAGTGTCCTACGGTGTCGGTGTCGAACGGACCTTCCCTGTCCATACGCCATCCATTGCATCCATTCAAGTGGTCAGACGCGGTAAAGTCCGTCGTGCAAAACTGCACTACATCCGTGGTCTCTCGGCCAAAGCGTCCCGCATCAAGGAACGCCGCTAAGCAAAAAAGCCTGCAAAGGCTTTTTTTCATACGGTGAAAAAAAGCATTCAAACTGTTTGAAAACATTTTCATTCGTGCTATAATATGGTCTGAAGAAGGTGATATAAGATGAGTAAAGCAACCATTTATGATGTAGCCGGTGCGGCTAGAGTATCGCTTGCAACCGTCTCCCGCGCCATCAACAATCCCGAAAAAGTCAAACCGGAAACACGGGAACGGGTGCTCAAGGTCATTGAAGAACTGGGCTACAAGCCGAATGCATTCGCCAAAGGTCTCGCGAGTCGCAAATCGACGACGGTGGCCGTTCTTGTCCCGGACATGAGTCGGGCCTCCATTGCCGAAATGATGAACGGGATTGCCGATATTGCCCGGGTGTACAAATACTCGATTTTGCTTTACATCCTCGACAGCGAGGACACCCCAGAAGAAGACATCCTCAAGGAAATCGTCGCCTCACAAGTCGACGGTATCCTTTATTTGAACGATGAAATCACCGACGATCAGTTTGCCTTGTTGCAGACGATCAAGAACGCCTACCAAATCCCCATCGTTCTCACGAATACGATCTATCCAGGCAGTGATGAAATCCCAAGCGTATCCATCGATTATGAGAAAGCGGGTTACGAAATGACCCGTCGTCTCATCGAAGATGGTCGGCAGAACATCTATATGGTTTCCACAGTACGCAAGTACATGGTAAACGATCAAAAAGAAGCTGGCTACTTGCGTGCGGTTCAGGAAGCTGGGCTCACGCCCCGCATTATGCGTACTTCCGGTCGCATTTCCATCAACACCGAACACTTCAATGAATACTTCAAAGACAATAAAGTCGACGGTGTCATCGCCGTCAGAGACTCGATTGCCGTCTCCTTTATGAATGTCGCGCGGGAAAACAATGTTTCCATTCCTGAAGACATTAGCGTAGCCGGTTTCCAAAATACAAAATATGCCGTCCTTGCCCGGCCGAAACTGTCTTGTGTCGATGTGCCCATCTACGACATCGGTGCCGTGGGCATGCGGTTATTGACCAAACTGATGAACCAAGAAGACATTACCGACAGACGGGTCAAACTCGATCACAGTCTCATCTTGCGTGAAACAACCAAATCATAATGAAAAGCGTTGCCGGACAAAGTAGACAGAACGTCGTGTAAAGAGACCTGGTGGCTGGTGTGAACCAGGCACGACCCTGACGAAATACACCCGGAAGCTTCCGTGTCAAAAGCACGGACGGTGGACCCGTTATCGCAAACAAGCGTCACGACAGTGAAAAAAAGGTGGTACCGCGGACCCATGTTCGTCCTTTTGGTCTTCAGGCACCACCTTTTGTATTGTAAGCGAAAAAGACTTGCCCCATCCCTTAAAGGAGTGACTCCCTCATGCACGTTCTTGAACAACTCAAACAACGCCAACTGGTATACGGCGTAACCGACTCAGAGCTTGAAGACGTCCTGAGCAAACAGGCCGTTACCTTTTATGTCGGCATTGACCCGACCGCCGACAGCATGCATATCGGTCACTTGATTCCCCTGTTGGTTGCGCATCACCTCGTCGCAGCCGGACACAAAGCGATCGTTGTAATCGGCGGGGGAACCGGTCTGATCGGCGACCCTAGCGGCAAAAGTGAAGAGCGGAACTTGTTGACGCTTGAAGCATCCATGGCCAACGCAACGGCCTTGTCAAATCAAGTTCGACGCATCCTTCCAAACGCCCATATCGTGAACAATCTCGATTGGATTAAGACATACGATCTGATTACATTCTTGCGCGACATCGGCAAACATTTCGGCATCAATGCGATGCTTGCTAAAGACAGTGTCAAAAACCGTCTTGAAACCGGCATCAGTTTCACAGAGTTCACCTACCAGATTATCCAGTCGCTCGACTTTCTTGAACTATACCGCCGAGAAGGCTGCACCTTGCAAATCGGTGGGCAGGAACAATGGGGGAACATTACCGCGGGCCTTGACTTGATTCGCAAAGCAGAAGGCCATGAAGCAAAAGCCTACGGCTTGGTGATTCCCCTCATTACCAAAGAAGACGGCACCAAGTTCGGCAAGACGGCTTCGGGTGCTGTGTGGCTTGATGATAACCGCACCACCCCTTACGAATTTTACCAATACTGGATCAACCTTGATGATACCACCGCCCTTGCGCGGCTAGGTCAGTTCAGCCTGAAGCCACTTGCAACCTTGGAAAGCATCCGTAAAGCCATGGCGGATGCACCCCATGAACGCCATGCTCAAAAGGCGCTTGCCGAAGAGCTGACGCTTTTGATCCACGGCGAAGATGCACGCACACAAGTGCAAAACATCAGTCGCGCCTTCTTTGCCGGTGATGTGCGCGCACTTGACGTGCATGAAATCGAAATGGGATTCAAAGGCATGCCCGCTTATGAGACCGCACAGCCCATCACATTGGTTGAGGCGCTGATGCAGCTTGGTTTATCCTCGAGTCGACGCGAAGCCCGTACGCACATTGACCAAAACGCTGTCAGTGTCAACGGTGAAAAACAAACCGACACCGATGCCATGATCATTCGTGAGGCGGCTTTGCATGGACGCTATACCATCGTGCGCCGGGGCAAGAAACACTACGGTGTCATCCGCCACAAGGCATAAAAAAAGGTGGCCATCGCCACCTCAGGATTTCTCTTCGTTCGCATGGGCATAGCCCACCGAATAAATAATTTTGACTTGTTCGTCCTTGATCGTATAAAAAATATGCTTGCCATCACGCCGTGTCTTGACGACGTCTAGGTCACGCAAATGCTTCAGTTGATGGGAAATAGATGACTGACTCATGTTCAGCCGTTCACAAATATCTTGAACACAGTACTCCCCTTGAACAAGCAAAGAGATGATGCGCAACCGTGTTTCATCACTGAAAATCTTGAACAATTTAAGCGTTTCGTTGATGGCGTCCCGACGAGCCATAGTCTTCACCTCGTTTGGCATCAGTCTTAACGCGACCGTGCCTAGGTTCATTGTATATGAGAAATGGGCATCATGTCAACTGACAATCCATATCATCGTGTGGATTGCATGAACGGACATTCCGTGATATCATGCATGTATTGGAGGTATACCCATGGATTTTATGACCTACGTCGAAGAACATCGACAAGAAATTATTGAAGCGACCAAGTCGCTTTTGCGCATCCCAAGTGTCCTTGACACCTATGATCCTGCATCGCCGACACCTTTTGGTGCCGGGATTCATGAAGCCTTGATGTGGATGCTTGATCGGGCCCATGCGGATGGCTTCGTCACCAAGAATATCGAAAACCATGCCGCCCACATCGAATATGGTGAAGGCGAAACGTTGCTGGGCGTTCTTTGTCATCTCGATGTCGTACCGGCGGGTTCGGGCTGGACCAGCCCACCCTTTACACCGACCATTCGGGATGGTAAACTGTATGCCCGTGGTGCGATGGATGACAAAGGCCCGACGATGGCCGCTTATTTCGCCCTGAAGTTTCTCAAAGATCTAGGCGTACCGTTTAAAAAACGCGTCCGTATCATCTTGGGAACTGATGAGGAAACGGCTTGGCGCGGCATCGCCCGTTATTTTGAGTTTGAAGAAAAACCAGCCATCGGGTTCGCACCGGATGCTTCCTTCCCGCTCATCTACGCGGAAAAGGGCATGTGGACCTTCGATGCGACCGGCGCTTATGCCGCCGATGCACTCGTCAGTTTTTCAGCCGGTGAACGGTATAATGTCGTCCCAAGCGAAGCGACAGCGGAACTGGCTGTCGACTTGCGTGAGCCGTTTCTTGATTTTTTGAAATATCAAGGCTTCAAAGGTTCCGTTTCAGGGAACGTATACACCGTCTATGGCAAAAACGCCCATGCGATGCAACCGCATCTTGGCGTCAATGCCGCTTTTGTGCTCGCATCCTTTTTGTGTGATCACCTCAAGACGCCTTATGTGCATGCCATCAAGGACATGTTCGCTTTTGATCCATTTGCCGAAAAACTCGGCATTGACCATACCGACAAAGAAATGCGCGAGTTCACCATGAATGTCGGCATTTTTCGCTACGGGCCTGAGGGTGGCATGATGGGACTGAACGCCCGCTACCCGAATGGTTTTGATCTTGACAAAGCCGAAGAGAAAGTCAAGCGTGCGCTCAAGTCGCACCAGCTTGACTATGTCATTAAAAACCATGTTCCCATTCATTATGTCAAACCCGATACGCCGCTGGTCAATACATTGCTTGAGGCGTACCGGAAAATCACCCATGACCATGACAGTGAACCCTTTACCATCGGCGGTGGCACGTATGCACGTGCGCTCGGCCATGCGGTCGCTTTCGGCATGTTGATGCCGGGACGCAAGGATGTTGCGCATCAAGTGGATGAACACCTTCACCTTGACGACCTCATCGAGGCCACCGCGATTTACATGGAGGCCATCTATGCCCTTACAAGGGAGCCGTGAGACGATGGTGAGGACGAAAAAAAGCAGGATACGCTTATGAGACCGCGCCCTGTGAAAGGGGCGGCCGATAAAATCGCCGCCCACCCAGAGCGGGTGGTCTCCATCGGTCGTGAAGAAACTGTCGACCTGCTCAGTCGCTTGCCCGGGACTGGACCGCGCCATCTTGAAATCGGGGCCGGCAAAGGCGCGTTCATCCAGACGATGGGACAACACCATCCAACCACGCGGTTCATCGCAGTTGAAAAGTTCGATCATGCCATCGTCAAATTGCTTGACAAACTGCTTGAAACACCGCTTCCAAATGTCTTGGCTGTGCGGGCCGATGCGATGGATTTGGCACGTTGTTTGCCGGCGCACTGCATCGACCGCATCTATTTGAATTTTTCCGATCCTTGGCCGAAGGCGCGCCATGCCAAACGCCGTCTCACACACCCCGATTTTCTGACCCTTTATCAAGCGTGGCTTGTGCAAGGTGGCGACCTTGTTTTCAAGACCGACAACCGCAAGTTCTTTGAAGAGAGCATCTGCCACTTTTCCCAAAACGGCTGGTCGATCACGGCATTGAGCCTTGATTTGCATGCCGATCAGGATCCCGAAAACGTCATGACGGAGTTTGAAGCTCGGTTCAGCCAACTCGGTCCGATCTACCGTCTGACAGCCAAACCCAAGGAGGCCCATGCATGAAAGATTACTACATCGATCTCGTCAACCTGCCCGGCGCGCCGAGTTTTGAACGGCACGTCAAAGCGTATATGAAAGAAGTCATCAGCCGTCACACTGACACCCTCATCGAGGACCGTCTTGGTTCGGTGTTCGGTGTCCTCAATGCCGATTCACATGGACCGAAAGTCATGATTGCTGGCCACATGGACGAAGTCGGCGGCATGGTCACTGGAATTACCAAGCAAGGCTTGGTCAAAATGATTCCCCTTGGTGGCATGAACGGCTCGGTGTTTCTTTCCCAACACATGATTGTCTACACCGATGACTTAGAAGAAATTCCCGGTGTGACCGCCTCGAAGCCGCCCCACTTGACCCGGGGCCAAAAACCCGATGCCCCGCTCAAGTTTGAGGAGTTGCTGGTCGACATCGGCGCCGATGACGAGGCGCATGCTAAAGCGCTCGGTGTCAAAATCGGCCAACAAGTCATCCCGCGCAATCACTACACACCAACCAAAGACGGCAAGAAGTATATTTCCAAAGCCTGGGACAACCGTTTCGGCTGTGCTATGGCGCTTGATGTCCTTGAGACCATCAAGGATACACCGCTTGGGTGTTCGCTTGCAATCGGAGCGACCGTACAAGAAGAGGTCGGCCTTCGGGGGGCCGCCACAGCGGCCGGCTTGTTCAACCCCGATATTTTCCTAGCCGTCGATGCCTCACCGTGTGCCGATTCGTTTGACGGTGATGAAGTCAGCGGCAAACTCGGTGAAGGTTTTCTTGTCCGTTTCTATGACCCCAATGCCATCATGCATAGGGGCATGCGCAAACATATCGAACAACTGGCTGAAACACACCAGATTAAATATCAGTATTATCAATCAAAAGGCGGCACCGATGCCGCACGGGTGCAGCTGCATGGTGCCGGCGTTGTCGTCGCAACCATCGGTATGCCGGCCCGCTACATCCACTCGACGACTGCGATGATTCACGAGGATGATCTCAACGCGGTCAAGGCGATGCTCATCGCGCTGGTTAAAAGCTTCAACACCGAGACTTACGAAGCCATCAAGGCTAACGTCTAAGTCACGGTTTTCCAACAATATGGGACCTTTACAGGCCTAAAATTAAAGGAGAATAACAATGAGAGATGCCCGTGTCAAACAAATGACCTTGATTGCCATGTTCGTGGCTATCATCGCGGTGATGACCATCGTCCCGCAGCTTGGTTTCATCACCATCGGCCCCATCGTCGGAATCACCCTCATCCACATCCCCGTCTTAATCGGTGGCGTGGTCGGTGGCCGACGTGTCATGATTGCGCTTGCCTTCACCTTTGGTATTGCCAGTTTCATCATGGCCTTTTTCCGACCGGAAGGATTGAATGTCTTTTTCCAAAATCCTCTGGTTTCCGTTTTACCCCGGATTTTATTTGGGGTCGCCGCTTGGTACTTGTATGTCTTCTTCAAAAAACTCATGGAAGACGACGTCCTGATTTTCGGTGCGACCTTCGTTGGGGCGACCTTGACCCATACGTTGATCGTTTTACTGATGCTTTACTTGTTTGCGGCACAATCACAAGTGTTCACCGACTTCTTTGGCGATGCGAACGTTCTCAACTTCATCTGGCTCATTCTTGGTTCTAACGGGGTGCTTGAGATGTTGCTTGCGGCCGTGGTCGGGGCACCGATTGCTTACCGTTTGAGAAGCACAGAGTACTTCCAAGAAGACTGAGAACCGCCTAGCGCGGTCCTAGCAAGAAAAAGGTGAACAACATGACTCGTTACATCGATATCGGCAACTCAAACATCGTCATTGGCACTGGAAACAAACGCATTACCGACACGTTCCGCTACAAGACGGATATGACCAAATCGGGGGATGAGTACCAAGCCTTGCTCGGTCATCACATCCAAGACGCAACCGAAGTCATCATCGCCAGTGTCGTTCCCCAACTCAATACGGCCTTCAAGTCTTTCATCGCTAGGTATCACGGCTTGCAGCCACTTTTTGTCGGTCCCGGTGTCAAGACAGGCGTCAAAATCAAGACCGACAATCCGCGTGAAGTCGGTGCTGACCTCGTCGCCGGTGCGGCCGGTGCCATCGCACAGTATGGAGACAGTGGCATTGTCATCGACATGGGGACGGCCACAACCGTCACCTATTATGAAGAAAAAGAGATCAAAGGTGTCGCCATCACCATCGGACTCGACACCAGTCGGGACGCGTTGGTGTCCAAAGCCTCCAAGCTGTTGCAGTTTGAGTTTGAGACGCCGAAGACGCTGCTTGGCACGAACACCGTCGATGCCCTCAATGCCGGCTTGCTCTATGGTCATGCATTTCAAATCATCGGTTTGGTCAAAAACATCAGCCGCCAGTACAGTTTCTCCGGTCCGGTAATCATGACCGGGGGCGCAGCAAAGCTAATCAAAGCCCTTTTACCAGCCCATTACATCTTTGATGAACACCTCGTCTTAGAGGGGTTGTTGGCCATTGCAGAAAAAAACCGTCCTGCGACACCCTCTCATGATTGACAAACGGCATGGTTGCCACTATAATTAGACAATAAGCTGAAAAAGGAGTGTATGTCGTGATTTTTGAGAAAATCAAACGCCTCATTGCGGATGAACTGGGCATTGAAGAAGATACCATTGAACTCGACTCTGATCTCTCTGAAGACCTAGGTGCCGATTCGCTGGATGCCGTTGAACTGATCATGGCGATCGAAGAAGAGTTCGAGATTGAAATCGATGATTCTTCCGCCCAAAAAATCAAGACGGTCCAAGACATCGTCGACTACCTTGAAGACTTAGTCTAAACCGGAATTAAATACTCAATTCGTTGAGTATTTTTTTCTTTTGCCCGGGCGATGTGTTACAATGAATGTAGACTTGAAACGGAGCGTGACCATGAAAAAACTGTTGTTGATTGATGGCTCGAATCTGATGTTCAGAGCCTATTATGCCACGGCATATTCCGGTGATCTGATGCAAAACTCACGGGGTGAGTACACGAATGCCATCTTCGGTTTAGCCAACATGCTAAACAGCATTCTCCGTGAGGATTTCACCCATGTGCTCGTCGCGTTTGACGAGGGCAAGCAGACATTCCGTCATAAGACCTATCCAGAATACAAAGCCAAGCGGGCCAAAATGCCCGATGAGTTTCGTGTCCAGCTTCCCTATGTCCACGAAATCATCGAAAAACTCGGCTTTTTTCAGTATGAGCACCCCGATTATGAGGCCGATGACATCATCGGGATTCTCGCCAAACGGTACCACGATACGTTCGACCAGATTGAAATACTGTCCAATGACCGCGATTTGCTGCAGCTGCTTCGCACAAACGTCACCATGCGGATTTCTAAGCGTGGCACCAAGCCTGAGCACGTCTACACCGAAGCGATGCTCATGGCGGACCTCGGACTCTTGCCAAGTCAAATTCCCGACTTGAAAGGTTTGATGGGTGACAGTTCGGACAACTTGCCCGGTATTCCTGGTGTCGGTGAAAAGACCGCCTTGACACTGTTGAGTGAGTATGGTTCGATTGAAGGACTGCTCAAGCATCTCAACGAACTCAAGGGAAAACTGAAAGAGCGGGTTGAAACAAATTATAAGCAAGCACTCATGTGCAAGGAACTTGCGACCATCATTACCGATGGTCCGCTCGATGTGTCGCTTGATGCGCTTACGTATCGCGGTTTTGATGCAGAAGCCTTGACCGAGTTTTATCGCCGAATGGAGTTTCATTCCTTGATTCGTCGACTTGAACACACCCAAACGCCACCGGAAAACGCACCAGAAATGCCGACGGTGACAACCCCTTCGTCCGCGCAGTTTGACACCGTGCTCGATGCGGATTCGGTCGTGGTTCTTGAAGCATATGGTGACAATTATCACCATACGGAAAAACTTGGCTTCGGCCTATTGAATCATCATGGTGCTTTTTACATCCCTTATGATCAGGCGCTCAAGTCCGCGGCTTTTGTCGCGTTCCTTGAAAACCCCACCATCAAGAAATCGACGTTTGACATGAAACGGTTGAGCGTCATGCTTAAACAAGATAGCGTCAAGCTCGCCGGTGTCAGCTTTGATCTGTTGCTGGCTGCTTACGTGCTCAACCCCTTGAACACCAAAGAAGACTTTAAAGTCATTGTCGAAAACTTTGACTATACCGACGTGCCGTATCTTGAAGCTGTATATGGCAAAGGGGCCAAAGCCGCAATCCCTGGTGAAGCCGTGGTGCAAGATTACGCCTTGAAAAAAGCGCAGGCCATTAAAACGCTTGAATCCGATCTGCACGAACGGCTGGTTGCGGCCGGTCAGACAGACTTGCTTTACAAGATGGAAATGCCGCTTGCTTGCACGTTAGCGGCGATGGAATTTCATGGCATACGCATCGACCTTGAAGCACTCAAAACACTCGATGCCGAACTCGATGCCGCCCTTGAAGACGTGACGGCCAGCATCCACAAGCACGCCGGCACCCCGTTCAACGTCGCCTCACCCAAACAGTTGGGTGAAGTCTTGTTTGACCGACTCGGCTTGCCGAGTTACAAAAAATCAAAGACCGGATACTCGACCAACATCGATGTACTCAAGAAACTGCGCCAAAAACATCCGATTATTGAAGACATCATCCGTTACCGCAGTTTGAGCAAACTCCAGTCAACCTATGTTCGCGGTCTTGCGGACGCCTGTCATGACGATGGCCGCATCCATACCATCTATAAGCAGGCCTTCACCCAGACAGGTCGACTCTCAAGCATTGAACCGAACTTGCAAAATATCCCCATCAGAACCGAACTTGGTCGCGAGATTCGCAAAGTATTTTTGCCCGATGACGGGCACATTCTCATGGCATCGGATTATTCGCAAATCGAACTGCGCGTGCTCGCCCACATGGCCGATGAAGTCGAACTGATCAAAGCGTTCAAGGCCGATCAGGACATCCATACCATCACCGCTAAAGAACTGTTTGAAAGCGAAACCGTGACCGCGGCCGAACGCCGCATCGCCAAAGCGGTCAACTTCGGCATCATCTACGGACAAAGCGCCTGGGGTCTTGCCGATGATTTGAACCTCTCACTTGAAGAGGCTGAAACGTTCATCAATCGCTACTACCGGCGGTTCAATGGCATCGCGACCTTCATGGATCAACTCATTGAAGGCGCCCGTACGAACGGCTATGTCGAAACATTGTTGAAGCGGCGTCGCTATATTCCCGAAATTCATAGCCGCATCTATGCTCAGCGTGAACTCGGCAAGCGTACCGCCATGAATGCACCCATTCAAGGGTCGGCGGCGGATATCATCAAACTGGCGATGTTGAAAATCAATGAAGAAATGGACAAACAAGCCTTGACTTCGACCATGATCTTGCAGATTCACGATGAGCTGGTTTTCAGTGTTCATCCGGAAGAACAAGCGGTCATGGAAACCTTGGTGCGCACAGCGATGGAAGAAGCCATCGCCTTGAAAGTGCCGCTTACGGTCAACCTGGCCAGCGGTAAAAATCTTGATGATGCCAAATAACTGAGGAGGGAATCCTATGAGTCTTTGTCTTAAACGTAAAAGCATACGCCATTTCACAGCCGAACCCGTTGCGATGCCCGTCGTTGAAACGTTGTTGAAAAGTGCCATGCAGGCACCTTCGGCACGCAACCAGCAGCCGTGGGCATTCATCGTGATTCGTAACCGACAACTTCTCGATACACTGTCTACGATGTCACCTGGAGCCAAACCGCTTGCCCGCGCACCGATAGCCATCTGTCCCGTGATTCGTCCCGACATGCCTGCGCCGAAGATGGTCCAGCAAGATCTCGCAGCTGCAACGCAAAACATCTTGCTTGAAGCGGTGCAACAAAATCTTGGGGCCGTCTGGATTGGGGTGTGTCCACATGAGGACCGTATCGCCTTTGTGCGTGAGCACCTGCCTTTGCAAGTTGGCGACACACCTTTTTGCCTCATCGCCATCGGCCATCCGGCCGAGGACACGACCGTGACCGCGTTCCGCTACGATCCATCACGCCTTAAGGTCATCGACTAATGCCTGAACTGCCTGAAGTTGAAACGGTCCGCCGTACGTTGCTTGAACCAGTCGTCGGCAAGACGATTGTCGGTGTGGATGTTCGGTTTGCCAAAATCATCCGGCCGCTCGATTCCGCGACATTTTCTGCGGCGCTGACAGGCAAGACCATCACCGACATCGATCGACTCGGTAAGTATCTCATCTTCCGACTTGGTGATCTGAACTTGCTCGTCCATCTGCGGATGGAAGGCAAGTTTTTCATCAAACCTGCGGACACCTTACCTGAAACACACGAACATGTCACCTTCACGTTTGCGACTGGGGATTCGCTCAGGTACCATGACGTGCGGAAGTTTGGGACCATGACGTTGCGCAAGACGGAAGCGCTTTATAGCGCCCCCCCGCTCAGCCGACTCGGTTACGAACCCAATCATCCGCAGCTGACACCAGCCTGGCTCAAAAAACGTTTTGCGACCCGCCGAACTATCAAGACGGTGCTTTTGGATCAAACCATTGTCCTTGGGCTCGGTAACATTTATGTCGATGAGACACTGTTTTGTGCTAAAATAAATCCAAACACCGTGGCCAACACGCTGACATTAGAAGATTGCGATACGCTGATTCATTGTGCACGAAAAATACTCGACAAGGCCATCGCTTTGGGTGGTACGTCGATTCGCACGTACTTAAACAGCCTTGGGATCAGCGGCAAGTTCCAAAACGAACTAATGGTCCATCTTAAAAAAGATGCACCGTGTCCTATGTGTCAAACGACTATCGAAAAAATCAAAGTCGGGGGACGTGGCACCTATTACTGCCCAGCATGTCAGCCCTCCCCACCGGAAGGAGCTTCACCCATGAGTACCATTATCGGCTTGACCGGCGGTATTGCTACAGGTAAATCGACGGTGAGCGCCATGTTTACCGCCATCGGTATGCCGGTCATCGATACCGATGCCATCGCCCACGAAGCACTCAAGATAGGTGCTAAGACCTATCAAGACTTGATTGACACACTCGGTGTGAGCATTCTCGCGCCCGATGGCACCATCAACAAGAACACACTGGGCAAAATGCTGTTCAGTGATCCATCGGTTCGCAAACAAGTCAATGCCATCATTCATCCATACGTACGCAACGTCGTCGATACCGAACTCACCCGTCTAAAAAGTCTCAATCATCCGTTTATCGTCGTCGATGTCCCGTTGTTGTTTGAGACTGACTTTCACACGTTATGCGATGTGACCGTATTCGTCTATGCCAAACAACACCAACAAATTGAACGGATGATGGCGCGTGATCACATCGACGAAACCTATGCCCGTCAAAAACTCAAAGCACAGCTGCCGTTGTCGAAAAAACGGGTTTTGGCTGATTATGTCATCGATAATTCCCAAAGTATCATCCAAACGAAAAAGTCATTTCAAAAAGTCATCGAGTCACTGCGAAAGGAAGATGAAGATGGGCATTAGAAGTTTTTTCGAAACCATTGCCGAAACGCGTGAAAAACACCCCGAAGAGGCGATGAAAACACATTATTTTCGTCAGCGGTATACCGCCGTCAAAGACGCGTTACTCGCCTATGCGAAAACCGCCGGCTATACGGTCAAACATGTCAACGATACCCATGGCGAACTGTATCTTGAACAAAAAAACCATTATGTCATCGCCACCATCACGCAAATGAATCCAGTCGAGACCGGTCTTGACTTGAAAGTCGGGTTTGAAAGCTTGATTGGGTTCAACCGCCCACGCAAGACCATTGCGGGCATTTTTGCGCATATGAAACAGTCGCTCATATTCAAAGGCACCGGACTCAACGCCTAAAGGGAGGCACGCTGATGGACCCGCATTTCCCCTGCAAGGTTACCGCTTCACGTAATCTCGACCATGACCACCGCCATGTTCTCAGTTTGCTTTACCTGCCGCTCATCGGGTCGGAAGCATTCACCCTGTACATGGCGCTTTATGGTGTGGTCGACCGCGCCAAACTGCGTTCCGTCTCGTATCCGCACGCTTTTTTTTACGATCTGCTCGCTTTGTCACACGTTCGCTTTGATACCGCCCGCACCCGACTTGAAGCATGCGGACTGCTTGAAACCTACCAAAATGATGACGAGCGTCTTTATGAACTGCTCTTACCTTTGACGGCCGAACGGTTTGTCAAGGATGCCCCTTTTGCGCCGTACTTGCGCAAACACCTTGGTGATACACGCTATGAGGATGTCTTGTCACTGTTCAAACTGAACCGGCCGAATGTGAAAAAGTATACGACGCTCACTGCGGCTTTCAGCGATGTGTTCGGCCCGGCCTACACCCAGGAGAATACAAAACCCAAAGGGCATTACATCGACACCCACGCCAAAGCCACACCCCGCATCGACCATCCCTTTGACGTCGACTTGTTTCTCGACAGTCTGCCGGAAACGCTGCTTCACCCGAGCACCAAAACCCAAGCTGTCCTTGAGCGTCTGAAGACGATGTCTTATGTATACCAGCTCGATGAAACCACACTCAAAGATCTTGTCATCCAGTCACTCCATCCGGATACGCGTATCGATTTTGACCAACTCAGTCAAAAGGCACTGAAAAGCGTCCAAAACCGTCCGGTTCGCACGATCACCAAAAAGACATCGGCTTATGATCTTGAATACTTCAAAAATACGGACCCCATCACCCTGCTTGAAGATTTGACCGGTATGGCTGTGCCCAACGCCGACTTGAAAATCGTCGAAGAGCTGATGACACGAAGCACCGTCAAACTTGAAGTGCTCAATGTCCTGATTGGCTATGTGCTCCGCGAGCTCGACCAGCGTGTTCCCGCCTACAACTATTTCGATAAGGTTTTGGCCGAATGGTGCCGTAACGGCGTTGAGGACGCTGAAAGCGCCATCGAACACATCCGCAAGAAAATCCATCAGAAGCGTGAACCCAAACCCGCACCTCAAAGCGGTCGTCGCTATGCCAAACGATTGCCCAAAGACATTGAGGTGGACTGGTTTGATGCGTATCTCAAAAAGTTGGAGGAGGAAGAGTCCTAATGAAGAAACTGCCCTTTGACCGACACCCTGAACTCGTTGATGAGGTGACAGAAGAACTGACCAGCGACCCGGCGATGAAACGCTTTTTCATCGAGCACGATATTCCGAATCACCAGATCGTCGAACATCTCAATGACTTGATAACGTATCGGCAGGAACGCCCGCTTTGTGAGCACTGTCCGGGACTCGATGCCTGCAAACAAGAGACCTATGGTTATCAACCGGTACTCGAGTACCGAAACCAACATATCATCCTCAGTTATCAGGCGTGTTCATATCTTGAAAACCATCAGCGTCACCTGCAACATCAATCGCGCATTTCGGCCTTATACATGCCAAAGATGATTGAAAAAGCCAGTCTAGCTGATTACCATATGACGGCCGAGGGACGCCGCGATTTATACAGCAAGATCATGACGATTTTCACCAAACTGAAAGTCAAAGAAGCGGTCAAAGGGCTTTATTTGAGCGGGGGGTATCAGATTGGCAAGACGTACACCCTCGCCGCGATGGCCAATCACTTCGCCAATTTGGAGTATGATGTCGTCATCGCCTATTATCCCGATTTAGTGCGTGAGATGAAGTCTGCCATCAAGACCGGCACCCTTGAGTCCTCCATCGAGCGGCTGAAACACGTCGATGTGCTCATGCTCGATGACATTGGCGGAGAAGCCGTATCACAATGGGTTCGCGATGAAGTGCTCGGCCCTATTTTACAACATAGACTGCTCGATCAAAAACTGACATTTTTCTCGTCGAATGTCCGTCTCAAAGAACTCGCTAAAAACATGACCGAGACCGAGCAACAAGCCGAACAACTCAAGGCTTACCGGATTTTCGAGCGCATCCGTGCCATGTGTGAAGAAGTGGTGATGAAATAAAAAAACATCCGCTGAGACTGTGTGTATCACAGTTCAGGCGGATGCTTTCATAAAGGCTTTTGAACCGGTTTGATCAAAGCGAAGACCAACGTGAGTGGACTGGCTAAAGCAAGGAAGAACATCGCAAAACCAAAATGTTCCCGAATACTGCCCCAATCAGATTGCGTCCGACGCAAGGCATAGGCGTCACTAACAAGCATATAGGCCCACTGCGCCATCGTGATCAGCACAAGCAAGGCGGCGATACCTACGACCATCTGCTTGACAGCTGTGATATAGCCTCGCCTGAGACGCAAGGTCAACAAGGCGCCGATTTGTCCCGCAATCAGCCAGATGAGAAGCCCCCAACCCAAATAGGGCTGATCAAGATAATCATGCAAAAACGTATAACGTGTGGTGCCACCAAAGGCTTGAACAACATAATGTGAACTTAAAAAACCGATAAGGGTGATCCCGAACAAGATGCCGATCAAGCCTCCAGCCGGCAACCATTCAAGACGCGTTTTTTGTGTTTCCATGGGTTTCCTCCCGTCGCGTGTCGCTTATCATTATAGTCGATACCTGCCATCTGTGCAAGATGTAGACCACTTTATGTCCACGCAAGGGGTGATTTTGTTTGACAAACCGGGTAGCATTCATTATGATGAAGATAAAGACAATGACGAGGCCATGACCAAGCCACCACATAGCGAGGCAGGATGGTGCAAGCTGCCAACGGTAAGGTCACTCCCTTCGAGTCGCCCGCGAAAGCGTGTGCCGCACCCCGGCGTTACGGGTTTGAGAGCCGATTCGTCGGAACAAAGGTGGTACCGCGGAGCAATTCGTCCTTGATCAGGGCGTTTTTTTATGTTTCTCCTACGCCATAGAAAGGAATGAGCCCATGAAACAACCCTTGACAGTCAAAGCACTCCAGCAACACATCAAAGCCATCGACTTTCAGCCTGACAAGCAGTATGAAGTTGCCCTCAAACTGTTTGAAGAGGTAGGGGAGTTGAGTGTTGAAATGCGCAAGGCCCACCAGTACGGCCTGAGCGCAAAACGCAAACAGGCCATCATGTATGAACTGTATGATGTCCTGCATTATGTGACCCACATCGCCAACTTGTACCAGATTGACCTTGAAGAAGCAATCATTGAAAAAGACAAAATCAATGCCATCCGTTATCATGAAAGAGAGGGACTGCCCCATGATTGACATGCGTTTTCCCGACGGCCGCACCAAAGCTTATCCAGTGGGTATCACCCCAGAAGCCATCGCCGGTGACATTTCATCGGGCCTGCGGAAGAAGACCGTCGCCGCCTTCGTAGACGGTGACTTGTACGACCTCAACCGCCCCATCAACCAAGCTGCGACCATCGAACTGATCACCCAAGACCATCCCCGAGCCTTTGAAGTGCTCAACCACTCGACGGCCCATTTGATGGCCCAAGCCGTGCGCCGTCTTTATGGCGATGCCTTGTTCGGTGTCGGGCCGGCCATCGAAGAAGGATTCTATTATGACATCGCCACCGACGCAACCATCCGCCAGGAAGACTTGCCGGCCATCGAAGCCGTCATGCAGCAGATTGTCCAAGAAAAGATCGAAATGCATCGCGAAGAACTCACACGCGAAGCGGCGCTACAGCGTTTTGAGGGCGACCCCTACAAAACCGAATTGATCCGCGAACTGCCGGAGGATGAACCGATTTCCATTTATACCCAAGGCGAGTTTGTCGACTTGTGTCGGGGTGGCCACATCGGCAACACCGGCCACATCAAACATTTCAAACTGCTCAGTGTCGCCGGTGCTTACTGGCGTGGCAAGTCCGAAAACGCCATGTTGCAACGCATCTATGGAACGAGCTGGTTTTCACGCGATGCCCTCGATGCCCATCTGGCCATTTTAGAAGATCGCAAAGCGCGCGATCATCGCAAACTCGGCAAGGAACTGAAAATTTTCGAGCTCAACCAGGATGCCGGACAAGGTCTAGCGTTGTGGTTGCCTAACGGCTATACCGTTCGCAAAGTACTTGAAGACTACGTCTACAATCTCGAACGACGCGCCGGCTACAAGCACGTCTCCACACCGGTTCTTGGCACCAAGAAACTCTATGAAATCAGCGGCCATTTCGCCCACTACAAGGAGAACATGTTCCCGTTGATGAGTCGTGACGGTGAAGAGTTCGTGCTTCGGCCGATGAGTTGTCCGCACCATATGATTATTTACAAAAGCGAACTGCGCAGCTACCGTGACCTGCCTTTGCGTCTCGCGGAAATCGTCATCATGCATCGTTATGAAGCAAGCGGCGCTCTCTCGGGCCTTGAGCGTGTCCGGGCGATGACCTTGACCGACTCGCATATTTTCGTGCGCAAGGATCAAATCAAGGCGGAAGCTTTAGCCGCCTACAAACTGATTTTGCAAGCCATTCAGGATCTCGGGTTGCAAATCGATTATGTCGAACTCGCTTTGCGCGACAACGAAAAAGGCAAGTTCCATGACAACGACGCGTTGTGGGACACCGCTGAAGCGATGCTCAAAGAACTGCTTATCGAAGAAAATATCGAGCATGTAGAAGTGAAGGGAGAAGCGGCATTCTACGGTCCGAAGATCGATATTCAAGTCCGCACGGCCATGAATCACGTCATCACCATGAGTACGGTCCAACTTGACTTCCTGCTTCCAGAACGCTTCGATTTGACCTATATCGGTCAAGATGGTGAAAAACATCGTCCGGTCGTCATCCACCGGGGCTTGATTTCCACGTGGGAGCGTTTGATGAGTATTTTGCTTGAGCAATACAAAGGCGCCTTCCCTACCTGGCTCGCACCGGTTCAGGTCAAAGTACTGCCCGTCAACATCGACAGTCACCAGGCGTATGCCGAAGAAGTCAACGAACATTTCCTCGATGAAACATTCCGCAGTGAACTCGATGCCCGACCGGAAAAACTAGGTTACCGGATTCGTGAAGCCCAGACACAAAAAATCCCCTACCAGATTGTCATCGGCGATCAAGAAGTCGCCGACCGGTCCGTCACGTACCGCCGTTATGGCGAACAGGCCCAGACCACCGTGCCACTGGATACGTTCGTGACCTTGATGCATACAGTCATTCGCGACAAGTCCTAATATGAAACAGCAAGCCCCTGTCGGCGGTGTGACACCCGACAGGGGCTTTTTGATTAGCGTTTAAGGGTGAGGGCGCGGATAAAATCCGCATCGGGATCGATATAGATGGTTTTTTGTTGGGTGTAGGTCACAAAGCAAAGTCGCTTGCCGGGAATCTTCTTGATGTGGCGCACTTCGGTATAGTCGACGGCCACGCTCGAACTGTCCTTCATCGGTGAATGGAACGCTGCTAACTGAGCTGCCGTACGGAGAGTCGTCTCCTCAAGTGGGAAACCCTGTTTAACGACCACATGACTGCCGGGGGCGTTTTGAACATGAAACCAGACATGGAAATGCTTGGCTTCTTGGTGGGTGATGCGACTGTTTTGGTGGTTGTTCTTGCCGACAAGAATCTCCACCCCTAAAGCGTCTTCGTACAGGGTGTAACGGGCGCTGCGCATGGCGCGTTTGGATGTTTGCTTCCTAGCCCGTAGAAAGCCCTCGCTTACAAGTTCTTCGCGCATTTCCTCAATGTCGGCGAGATTGGCATGCTCAAGTTGCGACTTGAGCAAGAGGAAATACTCGAGATCGTCCTTTGTGGCAGAGCGTTGTTTTTTGACGTGCGGAATACTTTTTTTCAGTTTCTTGTACTTCTTGAAATACCGCTCACTGTTGGCGAGTGCCGATTTATCCGCTTCAAGCGGGATGGTGACCATCAGCCCGGTATAGTAGTTTTCAACGGTGACGGCGCGGTCGCCTTTTTCGATAGCGTGGCGGTTGGCAAGAAGGAGCTCACCTTGGATTCTAAATCGGTCGAGGTCTTGTGCGGCGCGGAGATCTTGTTCAAGGTTCAACAGCTTGCCCCGTAGTTTTTCGATTTGCCGTTTCAAAAACTTTTCAAGGTCGCGTGCTTTTTGCTTGCGCTTGTCCGCTTGGTCCCGTTCGAAGAAGTACGCGTCAAACAGTTCTGGGACGGAGGTATGGGTGGACGTTTGACCGTCAAGATGGGTCAGCTTCAGACAGTAGTAGACAGTCTTTCTCCCACTCACAATCGTATAGTGACGCTCGTTGAGCATGGCGGTGAACGTGTCGAGTGCCGACGCACCATGGGTCTTGAGTCTGAAGTCGAACTCGGTGAGAAAAAGCGGGGAGACACCGGAAATCTTTTGGAGGCGGGCATGCATGGCGGGTTCAGTCGTTTGGAGAGCCTCTGCAAGGGCTAAGCGGTCAAACGGGTTGACACGCGGGTCATCGGGATAGGTGTACATGGCACTTGGCATGATGGTTCGAGCTTGTTCATCAAAAGGGCCTGTATGCTTGAGCGCTTCAAGAATGGTGCCGTCTTCATGGGTGAGAAGGATGTTCGCATCTTTGCCCATCGCCTCGAAAATGAGGTGTTTTCTGGTCAAGTCGCCGAGTTCATCGGTGACCCGAACGGTCAAAGTCACGACCCGGTCATTGTCGTGTTGGGCAATGCGTTCGATGATTGCCCCTTCAAGATGTTTGCGCAAAAACATGCAAAACATCGGGGGATGCGGTGGGGTTTCATACGTGTTCAAGGTCCGGTGGATGCGGGTATATTTGGGCGAGGCACTGATTAAAAGACGGTGTGTTTTCACCGTCCGTACCTGCAAGAGGAGGTCATAGGTCCCCAACTGGTAGATTTTCGTGATGCGGCCGTGTTGCATTGTTTCCACGAGGTCTTCAACCACGTGGCCAAGCATGATACCATCAAAACTCATTGTCATCACCACCGTCATTATAGCACACCGTCATGCCTAGGCCGAATTTTTTCATTTTCTCTTACATTATGATGGGATAAATGTTATTATATAGAATAATGGAACCCACCAAGAAAAGGGGAGGCCGATGGTATGAAGTTGAACGAACGCGGTTTGCTTGTCGTGCTGAGCGGTCCCTCAGGCGTTGGCAAAGGCACCGTTCGCAAAGCGCTCTTTGAACTCGAAGGTCACGATTTGGTTTACTCCATCTCCATGACGACACGGCCACCAAGGCTTGGTGAAGTCGATGGCGTAGATTATTACTTTGTTTCCCGTGAAGAATTCGAGGCACGCATCAAGAACGACGCATTTCTTGAGTGGGCCCAGTTCGTCGGTCACTATTACGGCAGTCCACGTGACAAAGTAGAAGCCCAACTTAGCCTCGGCAAGGAAGTCGTGCTCGAGATTGAGGTGCAGGGCGCCTTGCAAGTCCGTGAAAAAATGAGTGATGGCGTTTTCATCTTCATTGCCCCGCCCAACAAGGAAGTTTTATATCGACGCCTGTTGCGTCGCGGGACTGAATCAGGTGAAGTCATCCAGAAGCGGATGGACAAAGCTGAGCGGGAGTTTCCCCTTGCCCACAAGTACGACTACATCGTAGTCAACGATGAAGTGACGAACGCTGCCGACCGTATTCTTGCCATCATTCGTGCCGAACATGCCAAAACGGAACGTTCCATTCATAAATACATTGAACTACTGGAGGTCAACAACCATGAGTAACCGCAATGAAGAAGGACTACGCTACCCATCCATCGACACACTGCTTGACATGATCGATTCGAAATACAAACTGGCCTATACTGCCGCCATGCGCGCTAAGCTGGTCAAAGAAAAGAACGATACCACCATCAAACCTCGCTGTGACAAACCGATTGGCATCGCCCTTGAAGAAATCGAAGCGGGAAAAATAACGATTGAATTTGAAGAAAATGAGTAGAAGATTTTCTACTTTTTTTTCGCGCGTTTTGTCTCGTCGTATGCTATAATATGGGTGGAAAATCTGAGGTGAAAAGTATGAGTGAGTCCTTAGAACGTGTCTTAGAATTCTTACATCTTGAAGATGAAAAAGAGGCCATATCAGGCAGATTGATCGAACTGAGCGTCGATGAAGCCCGCCGCGAGTGGTTTTTTAATATAGAACTCGAACACCCCCTACCCATTGAAGTCTTCACTCGCCTTCAAGACGGCCTAGAAAATGTGCCGTATTTTGCCAAAGCCTGTGATCGCGTCACGTATGAAATCGACTATGTGCACCAGGACTTTTCGCAAATCGACAGCTACTACCACCATATTCTCAACCGACTCATTGCCCGGCGTCCCCGCTATGAGGCACTCAAAGGTTTTCCCATCGAAAAAAATGGCAACCAAACCTTGCATATTGTCTGCCCACGGGATGGGACATACGTAGAAGACATGCTCATCGACATTGAGCAAGCCCTCGCTCAAGTAGGGTTTGAGGTCACCCTTGACATCCGTTATTGTCAAGAGGCACCTGCCATCAGTGACCGGATCGCCTCCATCGATCATGAAGAGGTGCTTGAAGCAGAAGTCGAACATGCCCAGCGGAGTGAACAGCGTCGCTACCTTGCCTTCAATGACCGAACCATCAAGAAAATCAACCATACCATCGACCATATTCCAATAACCGAGGCCGCTTTAATTGAGTACAAATCCAGCCATCACAAAGCCGATTTCACCATTGAAGCTATGGTGATCAGCAGTGAAGAACGGAAAATCAACGCCCAGACGATCTTGTTTACCTTCGTGCTCAGTGACAGTGCCGACTCCATCTATGTGAAAAAGTTTGTGCGCGACCAAGAAGAAGCGGTCTTCCTCAGGGCCACCCAACCTAACATGATGATGAAAGTCAAAGGCAGCGCCGCCTATGACACCTTCGCCGATGAGGTGGTCTTGACCGCCATCGTCATCGAACGCACCGATCGACCCGTCATCCGGGAAATCCGTCAAGACGATGCCCCCACGCGCCGCGTCGAACTGCACCTACATACTAAAATGTCCACGCTTGACGGCATCGACAGCATTGAAGATTATGTCGATACTGCCTTGCGTTTCAAACACAAAGCCATCGCCCTCACCGACCGAAACAGCGCGCAGGCATTTCCGGAGTTTTTCAAGGCGACCCGTAAAAAACCTATCAAGCCGATTTACGGCGTTGAGTTCAGTATCGTCGACGAAGCCGATCTGGCCATCGCCCGAGGTGACTACGAGGGTGATCTCGACAAGACCGTCTTTACCGTCTTCGACGTCGAAACGACCCACTTGTCGGTCAAACATGGTAAAATCATCGAGATTTCTGCAGTCAAAATCAAAAACCATCAAGTCGTCGAGACCTTCAACCGTTTTGTCAATCCCCATGAAACGCTCTCATCCTTCACCCGTCGCTTGACCGGCATCACGCAACAACAAGTCGATACCGCCGAGGATCTCGCCACCGTACTCCCTGCCTTCAAGGCGTTTTTCACCGGGACCGTCATGGTCGCGCACAACGCCCCTTTTGACATGGGACATATTCATGAAGCGTTGCGTGAACTAGACGTGTTTGACGGACCGTACCCACACATTGATACATTGCAAATTGCCAGGCAATGCTATGCGAATGACCTGAAACGATTCAACCTGAAAGCCGTAGCCAAGTACTTCAAGGTTGAACTCAAACATCACCATCGCGCGGAGCATGACGCGCGGGCGACCGCTGATATTTTCTTGCATATGCTCGATGCGCTCTCGCGTCAAGGCATCAAGACATTCAGCGACTTGAAAACGATCACCCGCCATTTGCCTGATGTCAATATTTATGCCCATGCCATGCCCACGCGGATGGTCGCCCTTGTCAAGACGCAAGCCGGCCTGAAAAACCTGTACCGTTTGGTGACACTCGCGAATACCGATTATTTCCACAAAGAACCGATGTTGCCGAAAAAGGTACTCGACGCGCATCGTGAAGGGCTTCTCCTTGGCAGTGGCTTTGTCGGCAGTGACGTGTTTGAAGCAGCCTTTTACGAAGATGACGACGCCTTGATGCACAAAGCGGCTTACTATGACTATCTTGAAGTGCAACCCGAAGCCGATATGCAGTATCTCGGTGAAGGCGATCCATTGTTCAACCAAACCATCGCCGCCATCCTCAAACGGACCATCGCCATCGGTGAACAGCTTAATACGCCGATCATCGCGGCCTCAAACGCCTATCACATCGAGCAAAGTGGTGTCAAGTATCGCGATATCTATGTGAAAACACCGGTGGTAGGGGGCGGCTTGCATCCCCTTGCCCATCGTGAGACGATTCCGAGTCAATACTTCCGGACCACCACGGAAATGCTCCAAGCGTTTCCCACCTTGAAAGAAGAGACCGTGCACCGTCTTGTCATCGACGCCCCGGTTGCGCTTTCTGAGCAAATTGACCATGTCCAAGCATTCAGTCGTGAACTGTTTGCCCCTACCGATGACTTTCTCGCTTCAGAAGGGATTCCATCGATTGAGAAACGCCTTCTCAAGATGGTGCGTGAGCGTGCTAAAGATGCGTATGGCGAGCCCCTGCATCCGCTCATCGCCGCCCGTCTTGACAAAGAACTCACCGCCATCACGACCCATCAGTTTTCTACGGTTTATTACATCTCGCACTTGCTCGTCAAGAAGTCGCTTGATGATGGTTATCTGGTCGGTTCTCGCGGCAGTGTCGGTTCAAGTCTCGTCGCGACGTTGATGGCGATTACCGAAGTCAATCCCCTGCCGCCGCACTATGTGTGTCCAAAGTGTTACTTCACCACCCTCAAGATGGCCCCCGCCGAAGCGAAAAGCTACGGCATCCATCCGGATGAACAGGCGTTACAACAACACCTTGAGACGGTTTCAAGCGGCTATGATTTGCCCACCGCCGACTGTCCGCGCTGTGGCGCCGTCCTCAAAAAAGACGGCCATGACATTCCTTTTGAAACATTTCTCGGTTTCAAAGGGGACAAAGTGCCCGACATCGACCTTAACTTTTCTGGCGATTATCAACCCATCGTCCATGAATACATTCGCACGTTGTTCGGTGCCGAGCGCGCCTTTAGGGCGGGCACCATCTCGACCGTTGCGGCCAAAACCGCCATCGGTTATGTCAAAGGGTATCTCGAAAAGCAAAACGAAACGTTGCGCAAAGCGGAAATTGAACGACGGGCCAAAGTCATCGCTGGCGTCAAGCGCTCAACCGGGCAACATCCCGGTGGCATCGTCGTCGTCCCAAGCTACAAAGACATCCACGATGTCACGCCTGTGCAGTATCCAGCCGATGCGACCGATTCAAGATGGAAGACGACGCACTTCGACTACCATTCATTTGAAGACAACTTGTTCAAACTCGACGTACTTGGGCATGACGACCCAACAATGATTCGCTACTTGATGGATTTCGTCAAGGCCGATCCGATCAGTTTCCCTTTCAAAGATGCGACCGATATTCCCCTCGATGACCCGAAAGTTTATGCGTTGTTGTCAGGGACCGAGGTTATCGGACTCAAGCCAGGTGATCTGATCAACACCGAAGTGGCCAGTTTCGGTGTACCGGAAATGGGCACACCATTCGTCAGGGGCATGTTGCGGGACTCGCGGCCAAAAACGTTTGCGGACATTGTCAAGATTTCCGGTCTCTCACACGGTACCGACGTCTGGTTGAATAATGCTGAAACACTCGTGACCGGGAAAAACCCGCAATATGGCAAAATTCCCTTCAAAGAAGTCATCGGTTGTCGGGATGATATCATGGTCACCTTGATCCAGCATGGACTGAAAAGTGAAATCGCCTTTGAAATATCGGAGTTCATTCGTAAGGGCCGCGCAGCCGTGCAACCGGAAAAATGGGACGGTTATGCGATGATCATGCGCGAACACAACTTGCCCGATTGGTACATTTGGAGTGCCGGACAGATCAAGTACATGTTCCCTAAAGCCCATGCGACCGCGTATGTCATGATGGCACTTAGAATCGCCTGGTTCAAAGTGTACCGACCGATCTATTTTTACTCGGCCTATTTCTCCAAACGGGCCCGTGATTTCGACTTGGTCGCTATGCAAGGTGGCGAGTATGCCCTTGAACGAAAAATGCGAGATATTCACGATGCCGGTGTCCGCGCAAGCGAAGCGGACAAACGGTTGTATACCGTCCTTGAAGTCGCCCATGAAATGGTCAAGCGGGGCTTTACATTTGAACCGGTCGACATCGTGCAAAGCGCCGCGCGTGACTTCGTGGTATCGGCCGATCGGCAAAGACTGCGTCTACCGTTCATCGCACTCGATGGCCTGGGGTTGAAGGTGGCACAAAGCCTTGTTGATGCACGCGATGACAAGGCGTTCAGTTCGCGTGATGATGTCAAGATGCGTACATCGTTATCGAGCACCTTGTTTGACAAACTCGATGCCCTCGGCGCCTTTGGTGAGCTGCCGGAGTCCGGTCAGATGTCCTTATTCGACTAATGGTGCACCCCTCTTCCGAACCCCATCGATGTTTGCTATAATGGATGTACATGCACGATACTTCAAATTTGCCAACCCAACCATACAATTAAAGGAGAAGATGTCTTATGAGATTTCGCAGTGCCAATCCCGTGATCGGTCGTTTGACCCATCAAACAAAGTCACACGCTTCAGCCTATAGCGCCACCTATCAAGGTGTCGTCATGAAAAGTGCCCTTTTGCTTGGCATCATGGTCGTTTTCGGTGTGATCAGCGCCAGCCGGGTCTTCGGTTCTGAGGGGCTGACAACGGGAACGTTGATATTCCTAATCGCCTCGCCAATCATCGCCTTGATCAGTGTGTTCATCGCGATGGCCAAACCTCAGGTCGCCCCGTTTTTCTCGATTATTTATGCGATTTGTCAGGGCACGTTTGTCGGTTTTCTGTCCGGTCTTTACGAGGTTGCCTTCGGGGGTGGCATCGTGTTGACAGCGGTCACCGCCACGGCCAGTGTGTTTGGTGGGATGCTGTTGCTTTATTCAACCGGATTGTTCCGTGTTTCCCAACAGCTTCGCCGCATCTTGCTTACCGCCTTAGTCGGTTTGATTTTCACCTCATTTTTTGTCTTCATCTTCAGCATGCTTGGTGTCATCGACACGTCATCTGAAGGGTTCATCACCATTATCTTTGCGATTTCCGTCATCTCGGTCGTGGTCGCTTCACTCTTCCTCATGGTCGACTTTGACAACATCCGCACACTTGTTTCAAACGGGGCCGACAAGCAATACGAATGGGTTTTGTCGCTGGGCTTGCTGGTCACACTCGTCTGGCTGTATGTCGAACTACTCAGACTCATTGCCATCTTGCGTTCCCGTCGCTAAGACAGGCGCCGCCAAACCTTGGCGGTGTTTTCATGGGATGCGTTTTTACGTGAAACATGGTACACTGAATAAGGATGAACCAAACAGGAGGGTATTATGAATACATGGAATCTTGATGCACTGTATACGGGCTATGAAGCCCCGGCATTCATTGAAGCCGTCGAGACGCTCGAACGTTTTGTTGAGAAAGCCGACCGCTTCAAAGACACGTTGGACTCACTTGAAGATGCCGACAAGAAACTTCTTGACTATATCAGTCTTGCCAGCGAGCTGCGCAGCCGGTTTTTGAAAGTCTATGCATTCGTCAATCTGAACCTCGCCACCAACGCGAAAGATGATACGTCAAATGCCTGGATGAACCGTCTGCAAAAGCTGTCGAGCAAGACGACGGCCTTTACGACAAAAGTGGCCAAGTTCGTTCCCCGCATCAGCGATTTGGCAGAAATTATCGCGCGTCATGATGCACTGAAACCGTATGCCTTTCACCTTGAAAGCATCAAGGACCGCGCCCGCTATGTCTTGTCAGACAAGGAAGAAATGCTGATTGCGAAACTGTCGCAAACCGGTTCAACGGCCTGGGGCCGACTTCAAGGGCTGTTGACCAGTATTGTTGAAGTGCCTTATGAAGATAAGACGCTCACATTGCCGCAAGTCCGCAACATGGCCCACGCCAAAGACCCCAGCGTCCGAAAAAAAGCTTACGAAGCCGAACTGGCCGCATATAAGCAAATCGATGAGTCGATTGCCTTCGCCCTTAACGGCGTCAAGGGAGAAGTGCTTGAAGTCAGTCAGCTGCGCGGCTATGATAGTCCCCTGCATGAAGCGGTCTACAATGCGCGCATGCAAAAAGAGACGCTCGATGCACTCATTGCATCCATGCAAAAGCATGTGCCGCTGTTTCAAAAGTATTTGCGTCGCAAAGCCGAGTTGCTCGGTCATCAGAACGGTTTGCCTTGGTATGATCTTTTTGCCCCACTGGGTGCGAGCGAACGCACGTTCACCCCGGATGAGGCAGTCGATTACATCGAGAAAAACTTCAGCGCATTTGGTGAGGATCTTGCCAAGCTTGCCCGGCGCGCCCATAGCGATGGCTGGGTCGACTATATGCCACGATCAGGCAAGCGCGGTGGCGCCTTTTGCATGAACTTGCACCCCATCAAGCAAAGCCGGATCCTGATGAACTTTGACGGCTCATTCTCCAATGTCATTACGCTCGCGCACGAACTCGGACACGCGTATCATGGCGACCGTATTTTCAAGGAAGCCATTTTGAATGCAAGCTATACGATGCCCGTCGCAGAAACGGCGTCGACACTGTGTGAGACCATTGTCAAACGGGCTGCGATCGATGAGGCTGAAGGTGAGGAAAAATTGTTCATCCTCGAACAATCCCTCATGGGCAGCACGCAGGTCATCGTCGACATTCTTTCCCGCTATCTATTCGAAGAATCGGTTTTCGCCGCGCGTCAAAAGACACCGCTCTCTGTCGCCCGTCTGAACACCCTGATGCTCGATGCGCAAAAGGCGACATATGGTGATGCGCTCGACCCAGACACCTTGCATCCTTATATGTGGGCCAACAAAGGGCACTACTACAGCGGTTCACTCAGCTTTTACAATTTCCCCTACGCCTATGGTCTCTTGTTTGCTAAGGGGATTTATGCCAAGTTTCAAGAACACGGAAAACCGTTCGCGGCCAAAATCGATTTGTTGCTACAAAAGACCGGCCAAATGTCGGTTGAGGATGTCGCAGCCCTTGTCGATATCGATGTACGCGATGTTTCATTCTGGGATCAATCCCTCGCCGTCATCGGCGAAGAGATTGAAACATTCCTTGCCATTACCGCTTAAACTAAAACCGCGAGAATTTTCGCCTTGGAAAGCTTGATTAAGCCGCCGACATTTTGTATAATGATGTCAACACGATGAAAGAGACATCGTGCGCATATACGAACCGTTTCAGAGAGGGGCCAATGGTGAAACGCCCTACGGTAGGTATGCGCATTTCAGCTCTTGAGTGATGCCAATCCCATCCGTCATCCCGCGTTAAGGGTTCAAGGGTCGGTCATGGACCGAAACCAAGGTGGTACCGCGGATCACTCCGTCCTTGCATGCAAGGACGGGTTTTTAATTCCCTGAGATAGCATCACAAACGCACAGCGTCACATGAAGGAGAGAACGACTATGGATCTAAAACAAACCCTCACGCATCTTGAAAGTAAATTAAAAGAAGCGCTCAAGCAAACAGACAAGCTCGAAACCCTCCAAGATATCAAGGCTGAATATCTTGGGAAGAAAGCCGAACTCACGCTGTTGATGCGTCACATGAAAGATGTAGACGCAGCCGAGCGTCCTGTTTTCGGACAAACCATCAATGCGGCTAAGACACGCTTCACCGAACTGATTGAGTTGCGGCGCGAAGCGCTTGAGGCGAAACGGCTCGAGGACCGCCTCAATGCCGAGCACATCGACGTGACCTTGCCCGGTCCTGACTTTCGGCTTGGCCGCCCGCATGTGCTCAACCGTATCGTCATGGAAATCGAAGATCTCTTCATCGGTATGGGCTATATTATCAAAGAGGGCCCTGAAATCGAGTCCGATGCATACAACTTCGAGAAGCTGAACTTGCCTAAGGATCATCCGGCACGCGATATGCAAGACAGTTTCTTCATTACCGAAGAACGACTTTTGCGCACCCACACCTCACCTGTGCAAGTGCGCACCATGCTTGAGCAAGGCGGTCGCAAACCTGTCAAAATCATCTGCCCGGGAAAAGTATACCGACGCGATGATGACGATGCGACCCACAGCCATCAGTTCATGCAAATCGAAGGGTTAGTCGTTGACACCAACACGACAATGGCCGACCTCAAAGGCACCTTGCTCACCGTGGCTAGGGCCATGTTCGGCGAACATCGCAACATCCGGTTGCGGCCCTCGTATTTCCCCTTTACCGAACCGAGTGTCGAGGTCGACGTCACATGCTTCAAATGTAACGGCAACGGTTGTCCGATGTGCAAACATACCGGTTATATCGAAATACTTGGTGCTGGTATGGTCAATGATTTTGTCCTATCCGCAAGCGGTTACGACCCATCGATTTATCAAGGGTTTGCTTTTGGTATGGGCGTGGAGCGGATTGCGATGTTGAAGTATGGCATTGACGACATCCGGCACTTCTATACCAACGACATCCGCTTCTTGAAGCAGTTTTCCACCTAGGAGGTTTGACATGAATATATCGATGAAATGGCTGAAAGAACTGATTCCGTGTTCTATATCGCCAGAAGAACTTGGTGCACTTTTTACCGTCCATTCGCAAGAAGTGGCGCGTGTTGAAGCCCTTGTGAGGGCAAAAGGTCTCACCATCGGTCATGTGTTGACATGCCGACCGCATCCGCAAGCTGACAGCTTGCGTGTTTGTGAAGTCGATGTCGGCGACACGGTCTTAGGTATCGTCTGTGGTGCGCCGAATGTTGCGGCGGAACAGAGGGTCATTGTGGCCAGACCCGGTGCTGTCTTGCCCGGTGGCATTACAATCGAGCATACCGTCATCCGCGGCGAAGCATCGGCCGGTATGATTTGCAGTCTGAGTGAACTCGGAATCGATTACAAGTACCATCATGAAGACGGCATCCATGTCGTCCGTGAAAGCGTAGCACCCGGTTCCGATGCCCTCGAAGCCTTGCATTTCGATGATACAGTGATTGGCCTCGACCTGACCCCAAACCGCGCCGACCTTTTGAGTATGCATGGCGTCGCCTATGATGTGGCTGCCATGCTTGACCTGCCGCTTACACTGCCACACGTCGCGTTAGAAACCGCGGGCGAACCTGCCGTGCACATCCGCACACAAACGCCGCGCTGTCTGAGCTATTACGGCCGGGTACTGAAGTCGATTGTCATCAAGCCAAGCCCGCAGTTCATGCAAGCACGCCTGATTGCAGCGGGGGTTCGTCCCATCAATAATGTCGTCGACATCACCAACTATGTCATGCTTGAGACCGGACAACCGTTGCACGCCTTCGATTATGATGCTTTAGACAGTGACACCATCGTCGTGCGTGAAGCAGAAGCGGGTGAAACGTTTGTGACGCTTGATGATAAGGAGCGGACGCTTCATGCCGGCGATATTCTTATTACCAACGGACGCGAAGCTGTCGCCCTTGGTGGTGTGATGGGGGGCGCGGCCACCGAGGTGACCAGCCACACGACACGTCTTTTACTTGAAGCAGCGGTGTTTGATGCCATGACTGTCGGCAAGACGTCCCGTCGTCTTGATCTCCGGAGTGAATCATCGTTGCGTTTTGAACGGAAAGTCGATCCCGAAAAGACGCGCTATGCGCTTGACCGTGCAACGGCATTGTTCATCGAGTACGCCAACGCCGAAATCGTTGGCGACAAAGGGTATTTCGATGACACCAGCAACATTGAGCCGCCCATCGTCATCAGCCTTGAAAAAATCAATGCGGTCCTTGGTGGCCGCTATAGCGATGAACATGTCGATGCCATTCTTAAACGCCTCCATTTGCCTTTCACACGCGCATCAAATACCTACACCATCGACCGAGTCAGCCGCCGTCAGGATTTGCTCACCTATCAGGACATCATCGAAGAAATCGGCCGAATCAGCGGCTATGACCAGTTGCCCAACACATTACCAAGCACGGTGGCCCAAGGTGCATTGTCTTTAAGACAACAGTTGCGTCGGCGCATCCGGGCTGCCCTGACAGGTCTTGGCCTCGATGAGGTGGTCACGTACAGTCTTCAGTCGGTTGACCGCATCGGCCGCTTCAGCACACTACATGAAGCACCCGTCAAAGTCGCCGATCCGATGACCGACTTACATGCAGCGCTCATCCATACACCGCTTACAGGACTGTATGACGTGGCCACCCACAATGCCGCGCGTCGTCAACACGATGTCAACATCTTCGAGTTGGGTACCTGTTACACCGCTGAACAGGAAACGGAGCGACTCGCCATTCTTATGAGCGGTCATCACCATTACTATCGTTGGCAAAAGACGCCCACAACCGATTTTTATACGTTGAAAGGCGTCTTCGAAGCGCTGCTTGATACGCTTGGACTGCCCGCAGCCCGCTATGAACCGCTCCGACATGAAGACTTCCATCCTTATCAGACGGCGCGCATTTTGCTTGAAGGGACACCGATTGGTATCATCGGTAAAGTCCACCCCAAAACGACGGCGGACGACCATCTGGGTGACGTGTTTGTCCTCGATGTGGATGTAAGCATCTTGCTTGAGAAGAGCCCGGATCATGCACCCTACCAACCTTTGCAAAAATATCCTTCCATCGAACGCGATCTGGCTTTGGTGTGCGATCGGACACTCCCGGCCGAAACTGTCCTCGAAGCGATCAAGACACAAGGTGGCGCGGCGCTCGTTCATTTGGATGTCTTTGATGTGTATACCGGCGAACATCTTGATGAGAATCAAAAGTCGCTGGGTTTGCGCTTGTTGTTTGAAGACCCGGAAAAAACGCTCGAATCGAAGACCGTGGATGCCCTCGTCGACAAAATTGTCGCACATCTAAAGGTCACATACGGCATGTTCAGACGCTAGTCGTCGACCGATAGAACCCTGAATATTGGCCCCTGCTTCAGCGCTGTCAACCGCAAAAGACATGCGTTTGAAAAGGGGTCTTTTCAATGTTTTAGCAGCGAAAAACGGACCGAATCACCCGCCGGATTACAAGCCCTTACATTTTTTCCCGATTTAGGTTGTCAACCGTGCGGGTGTTTGTTAAAATATAGTCGTACCTATAATACAAATTTTAGGAGGTATCCGATGAAGATTGGTGTTCCCAAAGAGATTAAAAATAACGAAAACCGTGTGGGGTGCACCCCAGCAGGTGTCAGTTTGCTTGTGGCGCATGGTCATGAGGTGTTCGTGGAGACAAACGCCGGGGTTGGTTCTGGCATCCATGATGAAGAGTTTGTGGCAGCTGGGGCGACAATGGTCGATACTGCGGAAGAAGCTTGGTCACAAAAAATGGTGATCAAAGTCAAAGAACCTTTACCAGCTGAGTATGGTTTTTTCCGTGAGGACTTGATTATTTTTACATACTTGCATCTTGCGGCTGAACCGGATTTGACACAAGCACTGGTCGACTCAAAATGTAAAGCCATTGCCTATGAGACCGTACAAGTTGGCGACACGTTGCCTTTGTTGCGGCCGATGAGTGAAGTGGCAGGACGCCGCGGCACCATTGTTGCTGCGACCCAACTTGAAAAACATCGCGGTGGCCGTGGGGTGCTTCTTTCCGGCGTGCCAGGTGTACCAAGAGGCCATGTTGTCGTCATCGGTGGTGGGGTAGCAGGCATCAGTGCAGCCCGCATGGCCATCGGACTCGGTGCGCGTGTGACCCTTGTTGAATTGTCTGAAGACCGTATGCGCTATCTTGAAGATATTTTTGACAAGCAAGTCACCATCCTAAAGTCCAATCCACTCAACATCGCCGAAGCACTCAAGACGGCGGATGCCTTGATTAGTACGATTTTGATCCCCGGTGCTAAAGCGGCAAAAATCGTCACAGAAGAGATGGTCAAAGCCATGCCTGAGGGCAGCGTCATTGTCGACATTTCCATTGACCAGGGCGGTTCCGTTGAAACCATCGACCGCATTACCACCCACGATAATCCGGTTTATGAGAAACACGGTGTCCTTCATTATAGTGTGGCCAACATGCCGGGCGCGACACCACGTACTTCAACGTTTGCACTCACCAATGCGACGATTCCTTATGCACTTGATATTGCCAACAAGGGCTATCGTATCGCGTGTTTAGACAGTGAACCGCTTCGCATGGGACTCAATGTTTTGAGTGGGCATGTTGTGTACAAGGCCGTTGCTGAGGCTTTTGGCTACGAGTATGTCGAGGCCATGGACGTTTTGCTGAAGCACGACGCATAAGAAACCGCAAGCCGTCAGCCGCACCCGCGGCTGGCGTTTTTTAATCTGTCCGCTACACATTTTTTCGTCTTGGCCTTTAAGCATTGTGTGAACGGTTTAACCTTGAAAATCGGTGGTCCGAACCATCTGGTCGGGTCACCGATTTTCACATCTTATAGACGTGTTGTGTGGTATAATAGAACTGGGTGATTACGGTGCGAAATCTTTATGGCGAAACAATCGAAAACTTAAAGCAGCAACTCATTGATGCCGGCTTCAAGGCCTATCATGCCCGGCAAATCTTTGAGTGGCTGTACAAACACCAGGTGCAAAATATTGAGCAGATGGCCAACATCGGCAAAACACTGCGTCAGTATCTCAAGACGCATTATACGATGACAGCCCTCCCGGTTTTCACCCGACAATGTGGTCAAGACGGCACATGCAAGTACTTGTTCAAACTGCATGACGAGCATCTGATTGAGACCGTTCTCATGCGTCATGACTACGGTAAGAGCCTTTGCATCACCACGCAAGTTGGCTGTAACATCGGGTGTGCTTTTTGTGCTTCGGGCTTACAAAAACGCATCCGTAACCTGACCCCCGCGGAAATGGTGCTTCAAGTGATGGGCGTCATCGCGCATGAGGCGGTCACTTTGACGCACATTGTCATCATGGGCACCGGCGAGCCTTTTGACAACTTTGACAACGTGATGGACTTCATCGATATTGTTAATGCCCCGTATGGTCTTGAAATCGGCGCACGGCACATTACCGTCTCAACCAGCGGGATTGTCCCGAAAATTCTCGCCTTTGCAGAGCGACCCAAACAAGTGAACCTCGCCATCAGTCTTCATGCACCTAACAACACCATCCGCTCACGTTTGATGAAAATCAACGATGTTTGGCCGATTGAGACCTTGCTTGACAGTGTCAAAACCTATATTGAAAAAACCGGTCGACGGGTAACGTTTGAATATATCTTGATGCGCGGTGTCAATGACAGCCTTCAACATGCCGATGCCTTGAGCGATTTGCTTCGGGGCATGAATGCCTATGTCAATCTTATTCGTTACAACGCCATTGACGAGTTCAGCTTCAAGAGCACCCCACACGACCGTGCCAAGGCGTTTCACGACCGTTTGCTCAAGCGTGGCATCCAGGCGACGCTCAGACGGGAGATGGGCGCGGATATCGATGCGGCCTGCGGGCAGCTGCGGGCAAAGACCGATCCCAACGTCAAAGATAGACCATCACGAAAAGATTAAGGTGCATCACGCACATCGACTGAAACACCATGTCAAAATGGGGATATAGACGAAATGTCGCATCCACCAAGACCTAAGAAAGGGTGATCGTGTGAAATACGGTCGCATCATTAAACTTATCGGTGGGCAGTACACCGTGCTCACGGATCAAAACGAGCGCTTGCATGTCAAACCAAGAGGGCTGTTCAGACATCATGCGGTATCGCCGAAGGTCGGTGACCTCGTTACGGTTGAGGACACCTTGATCACCGCAGTCGAGCCCCGCAAGAATGATCTTGAGCGCCCGCCGATTGCCAATGTTGACCAAGCTATTCTCATTCATGCGGCGCGAGAACCGGAGTTCAGCTTCAATTTGCTGGACCGTTTTTTGATTCGTATATCGATGGCCAACGTCGAAGCGGTGATTGTCGTGACCAAAATCGACTTGCTCAATGAAGATGAACTGGTGGCACTAAAAGAAAAACTTGCGTACTACGCCCAGTACTTCGATGTGCATTACACATCGGTCCGCGAGCCAGCATCCTTGCAGGCGATGGAAAAGCTGCTTGTGGACAAGGTCAGTGTATTTGCCGGACAGACAGGCGCTGGCAAGAGCAGTTTGCTCAACGCGTTTGACATTCGTCTTGCGATTGAAGTGGGTGAAATCTCCAAAGCGCTTGGACGTGGCCGACATACGACAAGACATGTCGAACTGCTTGAAGTTTATGGTGGGCTGACCGCGGATACACCAGGATTCTCCAAACTTGATTTTACCGATCAGGACATCGATAATTTGGCGGAACACTACCCGGATTTCTTCGCCCGTTCACATCAGTGTCGTTTTCGTGGCTGTAAACATTTGAATGAACCGGGCTGTGCGGTCAAGGCGGATTTGGAAGCGGGCAAAATTTTGCGCGAGCGCTATGAAAACTATAAGCTTTTCCATGAAGAAATCAGCCAGCAAAAAAAGAAATATTAGGAGTGTGTGTGTATGATAAAAATAGCCCCGTCACTGTTGGCAGCGGATTTCAGTTGTCTCAGGGAGGAACTCGATACCATCAAGTCGGCAGAGTGGTTGCACCTCGATGTGATGGATGGTCACTTCGTCCAAAACTTGACTTTCGGACCCGGTTTGATCAAGGCGATTCGGCCTTACAGCAAGCAACAGTTCGACACCCATTTGATGATCGAAGACCCAGCGCGATATGTCGATGTGTTCATCGAAGCTGGAAGCAACCATATCACCTTTCACGTCGAGGCCGTTTCAAACCCGCTTTCGCTCATTGAGCATATCCACGCTCGGGGTGTCAAGGCAGGGCTATCTTTACGACCGGCAACCCCCGTTGAAGTACTTGCTGACACGTTGCCCTTTTTGGATTTGGTGTTGGTCATGAGTGTTGAACCTGGGTTTGGCGGGCAAGCTTTTATACCGGAAAGTCTGGAAAAGATTCGCTGGCTCGCGCAAGTTAAAACACAAAGACAACTCAACTATGAGATTGTTGTCGATGGTGGCATCGATGACAAGACAGCGGCACTTTGTCAAGAGGCCGGTGCGACTGTGCTTGTTGCAGGGTCGTATGTGTTTGGTGCGAAAGACCGGGAAGCAGCGTTGGGACGGATGCGCCATGGTCGTTAGAATCTTTGCAAGTCCTACCGACTACACCCTTGATGCGTCACGGTTTTCAAAGGACGATGTGCTGATCGGGGTGGACTATGGTGCCTACTATGCCTTGAAATCAGGCATCGATTTGGACTTAGTACTGGGTGATTTCGACAGTACTTCGAGTGAAGAAACGACGTTTGTGAAGGCGCATGCACGCGTAATCAAAAATTTTTCCACAGAAAAGGACTCGACCGATTCGGCCCTTGCGGTCAAAGAAGCATTACGATACGATGCAGATGAAATTATCATCTATGGTGGCATTGGCAATCGGTTTGATCACTCGTTTGCGAACATGATGCTTCTCAAGCTCGGCCCGATCACATGTGTCACCGACTCCGCGGAAATGTTCATGCTTGATCCGGGAATATATGACCTTCACAACGATTTTCCCTACATATCTTTTTTCGCGATAGAACCGGTGAAACGGTTGTCGTTGCGTGGCTTCAAGTTCGACCTTGAGGCGTATGACCTTGACGTCGATGATCCGCTTTGTATATCGAATCAAGGCGCGGGACGCGTTCAGTTTGACAGGGGTTTGTTGTTGGTCATAAAGAGCCAGGACTAGCGGTTTATATAAGAAAAAAAACACTTTTTCAAGTGTTTTTCCGAGAGGGAGAAATAGATTTTTCGCAAAAATAAAAAGCCGGCTTCTCACCGGCTCAAAAGACAAGGTTACGCGCGTGTTAAGTTGTTCTTTTTAAGGGCGCGTGCGGAAACAAACACTGTTTTGGTCTCACCGTTTTCAACGATTTTGACTTTTTGCAGGTTGGCCTTCCACTTTCTTTTTGTAGCGGTCAAGGAGAAGGGACGGTTGTTTCCGGTCATGTTCTTTTTACCGGTGACATAACATGTTTTAGCCATGATGAACCTCCATTCAAAACGATTTTCAGTTAACCTAAAATATTATATCATAATTGTGAACTAATGCAAGAGATAAATGTTGTAATTCGCACTAAGGTGCACGAAAAGCTTATTTTGTTGCAATTGAAAAACGCTTGTGATAGAATATATTGTACTTTGATATTGAAACATTTGTGAATAACAAAAATGGTTCGTAAACAAACTAAGACCCTGCAAAGCGAAACGGGACACATTCCATATTTATAGGAGGCACCCCCATGAGCCCGAAACAAATCGATGGCGATTTACTCAAGCTAATTATCAAGAATGGTTCGATCAACCTTAAAAATAAAAGTCAGATTATCAATGATCTCAACGTTTTCCCTGTGCCTGATGGTGATACCGGCAGCAACATGCAGTCGACCATGATGTCAGGTGTTCAGGCCATAGACGGCCTTAAAAAAGAGTCGGTTGAAAAAATCGGCAAAGCGCTCTCGCGTGGTTTGCTGATGGGCGCACGCGGCAACTCGGGCGTCATTTTGTCACAGCTCTTCAGCGGCTTTGCCAAATCGTTCAATGAAATGGTCGTTGCCAATTCGGTGCAGTTCATCGAAGGATTGAAACTAGGTGTCCAGCAAGCGTATGGCGCCGTTATCAATCCCGTTGAAGGCACCATTTTGACGGTAGCCCGTGAAGCAGCCGACAAAGCGGAGACCGTGGCCACCGAAGATGCCGATATCATTGATGTTCTCGAAGTGTATCTCAAGGAAGCGGAAGCGTCTTTGCAACGGACACCCGATCTCTTGCCGGTCTTGAAAGAGTGCGGCGTGGTCGATAGTGGCGCGGCAGGTCTAATTGTCATCATCGAAGGGATGATTTCCGCCTTGCGTGGTGAACTGTATGAAGAAACAGGGAGCAAGGAATCGGCAGGCGTCGGTCGGACGTTTGAGACGGATCAAACTGAGTTTGGATACTGTACGGAGTTCATCATTCAGTTGAATCCGAGCAAACGGTTTAACAAAGACAAGTTCATTCGACAGCTGAGCCGTCTTGGCGACTCCATAGTCGTCGTGGCCGATGAAGAAATTTGCAAGGTGCATATCCACACAGAAAAACCGGGTGATGCGTTAAACCTTGGTCAGATTTATGGTGAGTTTGCCAACTTGAAAATAGAAAACATGACCATGCAGCACTCCGAACTGCTCACCCATGCAGAAGATACCCACCGTATCGAAGAAACTTACGGTCAAAGCTTGACGAGTAGCTTTCGAGTCGATACACGTAAAAAGTTCGGTATCATCACCGTAGTCAATGGTGCGGGACTCAAAGATATGTTCCGTGAGATGGGTGTGGACTATATTATTGACGGTGGTCAAACTATGAATCCAGCAACGCAGGATTTCATCGACGCCATCGATCACGTCAATGCCGACAACATCATCATCATCCCCAACAACAAAAATGTTTTTCTCAGCGCGGAACACGCAGCGAAAAACGTCGAAGACAAAAACGTCGTCGTCTTGCCTGCAAAGACTATTGCACAGGGGTATGCCTCTTTAACGATGTTCGATGCGAATCAAGAAGCGGATGACGCCATCGAAGAAATGCATGACTTGATCGATCATGTCAAGTCCGGTGAAATTACGTATGCCATACGCGATACGGAAATCAATGGCTTCAAAATCAAGAAAGACGATTACCTTGGGTTGAAGGATGGCAAAATCATCTTGCATGACCCCGATCGCTTTGAAGCAGTTACAGCGTTGATTGCACAACTTGTTGACGATGAAAGCGAAATCATCACCCTTATGATCGGCATTGATGTCGAGGAAGAAGAAGTCGACAAGTTAAAAGACCACATTGCCAAACATCATGCCGAAGTTGAACTTGAAATCATTGAAGGCGAACAGGAAATCTACGCATACTTAATCGCAGTTGAATAAATAGCCGCTAACACAGTGGCTTTTTTTCTACACACTACCGCGCTGGAGGTGATCACGTGTCGGCATTGAAAGCGCTCAAGGGCGTGGGAGACAAAACGTTGACGTCGCTTCATGAAGAAGCGCTTTTTTCCTGTGAAGACATCGTTACACGTTGGCCGAAACGGTATGAGTCACGGTTTTTCTTCACGGATGATAGATTGCCAGCGGATGCGTACGTTTATGTGGCCTTGAAGGCCACTTCAGAGATTAAAACAGCCCGAATCCGTCAAAAGCTGCAAGTGTTGTCTTTTGATGCGATAGGTGTATCGGACCGTCAATGGCGTATCAAGGTATACAACCAGACGTTTTTGCGGCGCTTAGTCAACCCAGATGTCGCCCTCGTTGCCCTTGCTAAGCAAACGGGACCAAACACGTTGACAGCCATGCGCATTTGGCGCGCGCAGTCTTTCAGTGAAGGCATCGTACCTGTATATGGTTTAAAGCATCTGACCGACCATCAGTTTACGAAGTTGCTCAAACAATGCTTGGCGATGATTCAGATGCGCCACGATCCGCTACCTGAAGAGCTGGTTAGAAAATATCGCTTACTTGATTTTCAGACGGTTTTGACCTGGGCGCATGAACCACCCGATGACGCAGCATTGGTTCAGGTCAAACGGCGGCTGAAGTATCAAGAGTTGTTTGACTATCAAATGCGCGTGCGTTGGCAACGGCATACCCACCGTCAGCTGCAAGGTTCTGCGAAGACCATCGATACCGTACGATTGCGCGAACTGGTTGAATCATTGCCTTTCACACTAACCGACAGCCAAAAAAAAACGTTGCGGGAGATTTATACAGACCTGGCCTCCCCGCGTGTCATGCATCGGTTGTTGCAAGGTGACACAGGGAGTGGCAAGACGGTGGTGGCATTCGTGAGTATGGCCATGGTCATCTGGTCAGGGCAACAAGTGGCATTCATGGCACCGACTGAACTGCTTGCGCGTCAACATTTCGATACGTTGTCGGCATGGGCTGAATCGGCTGGGTTTAAGGTTGCCCTGTTGAGTGGTGCAACACCAAGCAAAGCACGCAAGGCTTTGCTACAACAACTAGCCAGCGGTACGCTTGATGGTTTGATTGGTACACACGCCCTTTTCAGCAAAGATGTGATCTATCACAATCTCGGTCTGGTTATTACCGATGAGCAACATCGATTCGGGGTGGCACAACGCCATGCTTTGCAAAAAAAAGGCATGCGACCGGATGTGCTCTATCTCAGTGCAACACCGATTCCAAGAACACTCGGGATGACATTGTTTGGTGATATGGATTTGTCAACGCTGGCGTCTAGACCCGGACAAAGCGATAAGGTCACCACCAAACTTGTCACGATGCAAGATCGACCGACTGTGCGTGAGGCCATGCGCAACGCGCTCAAGGCTGGTGAACAAATTTATGTGGTTGCGCCCTTGATCGACGATGCTGAAGATCAGTCGCAAAAAGGGGTTATCACCCTATATGAAACTTTGTGTAGACGTTATAAGGAAGCGAAAATCGGCCTTGTCCACGGTCGTCTTCCAGCCGAAGACAAAGCGACAACGCTTGAAGCGTTTCGCCGGGGCGCCCTCGATATACTCGTGGCCACAAGTGTGATCGAGGTCGGTATTCATGCCCCACTTGCTAGTCTGATGATTATCTACCATGCCGAACGGTTCGGATATGCCCAACTCCATCAGCTCAGAGGTCGTGTCGGACGGGCTCAGACGAAAGGGCTGTGTTTGCTGATTCATCCACAAGATCAAGCTGCCGTTGAACGTCTTGAAGTCATGACGCGGGTCCATGATGGATTCGTTCTCAGTGAATATGATTTCAAGCAACGTGGCTTTGGTGATTTGGTCGGTCTAATGCAAAGCGGCCATCTCCGGTTTGAACATGCCGATCATGTCGAAGATTTCAATATCATGAAGTGTGCGCTAGAAGACGCCGAAGCGATTGTCGAAGCGTATCACAAAACGGGTCGTTACCAAGGGTTCATTGAGCGGACGAAAAACCAATTGGCCCGTTATGCAAGACAGTAGTTGTGCTATAATAATCCTAACGAGCACATTGTGAGATACTGATAGATTATGTAAAAAAGGAGCGATTCTAGATGATTAAAATAGCCATTGATGCCATGGGGGGCGACTATGCCCCGAAAGAGCAAATTGAAGGCGCGCTTATGGCGCTCAAACGCATCCCTGATATCACGTTGACACTATACGGCGATCCCGAAGCGATGGCCCCTTATCTCATCGATCATGAACGGTTGTCGATTGTACGTACAGAAGGCGTTATCGATATGGGTGAAAAAGATCCCATCGGTGCCATTCGCCGCAACCGAAACAGTTCGATGGCCACCGCGCTTTCAAGCGTCCGAAGCGAAGAACAAGATGCAGTGGTCTCAAGCGGGGCGACCCAAGCGCTTATTGCGGGTGCCCACATGCTGATTGGTCGCATGAAAGCCATGAAGCGGACAGCCATCGCGCCGCTCATCCCTAAGGTCACGGCGGGTTACACGATTTTGCTTGATACGGGTGCCAACTTGGAAATCAAACCAGAGTTTATGGTCCAACAAGCCTATTTTGCGACCATTTATGCCAAAGAAATCATGGGGATTGACAACCCGTCTGTCGGTCTGATTAACATTGGATCTGAAGAAGGCAAAGGCCGTGATCTTGACCTTGAAGTTGCCCAACTGTTTAAAGACAACCCGAACATCAATTTTTATGGGAATGTTGAACCGAAACAAGTTCTCGATCCACCCTGTGATATTCTCATCAGTGACGGGTTTACGGCCAATATTGTGATGAAGACCATCGAGGGTACAGCGAAGGGCATCGGCAAAATGATGAAGCGTGAGCTTTATCGGGGGTTGTTGGGCAAAGTGGCATTGGTTTTGTCACTATTCAACTTAAAGCGTTTTAAAAAACGTTTGGCACCAGAAGAAATTGGGGGCGCCATGATTTATGGTCTAAAAGGCGTCGTCATCAAGGCGCAAGGTTCATCAAAGGCGATCGGTTTTTATAATGCCATTCGCCAAGCCGCCAGTGTGGTCCGTCAAGATGTGATTCAAAAAGTCACAGCGGTTATCGAAGGCGATGGTGAGTGAGATGCATGCGCTTGAAGAACTTTTCACTTTGTCTTTTGACAATCCAAGGTTGCTTGAGACAGCCTTGACCCACGCCTCTTATGCCAACGAGCACGGGACCGAATCCAACGAGCGGCTGGAGTATATCGGCGATGCCGTACTGGATGTCATCGTGGGCAAGTACTTGTACGAGCAGTATCCTGACGCGCATGAAGGTGCGCTGACAAAAAAACGGGCTAAATACGTATGTGAGACGGCGTTGGTCGGGTATGCCCAAGCGTGTCAGCTTGGTGAATACTTACGGCTTGGTCACGGTGAAGAAAAGAACGGTGGACGTCAACGCGTCGCCTTGCTGGCGGATGCGTTTGAAGCGCTGATTGGTGCTGTCTTCTTGGATAAGGGGTTTGATGAAGTATACAAAATCGCCCAAAAAGTCGTTTTCCCGCTTATCGAAGAAGAACGCACCAATGCCTTTGTCGATTTTAAGTCCCACTTGCAAGAGTTGGTTCAATCTGACAAGCGAAGCTTAGAATATCGTATCGTTGCAGAAAGTGGCCCGTCACACCACAAGTTGTTTGTGACACGCGTTTACATGGATGATATTCTAATGGGCGAAGGGGCTGGACATTCCAAAAAAGAAGCTGAACAGCACGCGGCAAAAATCGCCTTGCAAAAATTAGCGCGAACCACACGAAACTGAAAAAGGGGTGAAAGGTTTGAAAAGGCTGCTCAAAACACTGATCCAAAAGGGCATCATCGATTATGAGATGCTCGTTCTTGAGTATTACCCCGCATTTGGTTTGAGCCCGATCGAGGCGATGGCCTTGATTCGTTTGAACAATTTAGCAAGACAGGGCGAAGGATTAATCAAACCGGACAAGTTTGCCAAGTTACTTGGAATCACACCAAAGGAGACAGAAGACGTGCTCGCATCACTGATGGCCAATGGCTATTTACGAATTGGCCTGATGGAAAACGATGAGGGTAGGGAAAAAGAAACCTTCGACATTGACTATTTTTTAGTCAAAGTGGTGGCCTCATTTCAAGAAATCGACCAAACAAGGCAAGCGACCGAGACCCAACGTATTGCCCAATACCTTGAAGAAACTTTCCAGAAGCCACTTACGCCACTTGACATCGAGTTGATCGGTAAATGGATCGAGGTCGAAGGTGTCACCTTCGCGTATCTCAAAGAGCTGGCACTTGAAGCACTCAAGTCACCGCGCCCCTCATTGAAAACGATTGACCGATTGCTTTTGAAGAAAGAGCGTCAACCCGCACAAATCATGAAGAAAAAAGATGTTCTAAAGGAGTTTTACAAACTGTGGGACGAGTAGAAGACATTTTGGCCGTATTAGATAACATGTATCCCGCTGCGCATTGTGAACTGAATCACACGAACAGCCTCGAGCTCCTTATTGCCGTGATGTTGAGTGCTCAAAGTACCGATGCCTCAGTCAATCGGCTGACCACAGGCCTGTTCACTAAATATCGGACCCTTCAAGATTACTTGGATGTACCACTTGATGTACTTGAGCAAGATTTACGGGCGATTGGTCTTTATAAAAACAAGGCAGCGAATATCAAAAAAACGTGCCAGATGCTAAAAACCTTGTATGGTGGCGAAGTCCCAGCATCACAAGATGCCCTTGAATCATTGCCTGGTGTTGGACGCAAGACGGCCAATGTGGTACTCAGCGTATGGTTCGATGTGCCACGCATTGCCGTGGATACACACGTCGAGCGTGTCTCAAAACGATTGAAACTGGCGACTTGGAAAGACGCGCCGCGTCAGGTTGAAGACAAGTTAATGCGAAAGATTCCCAAAAACAAGTGGTCGAAGACCCACCACCAGATGATTTTCTTCGGCCGGTATCACTGCACAGCCCGCCGACCCAAGTGTGAAGAATGCCCGCTACAAGGGCCTTGTCGTTATCCTAACATTCATCCGAGATCCCGTTAAGGGGTCTTTTTTGTAGTATGTATGACAAGTAGGGGAGAAAGTCAAAGAAATATGCAACTGAAAAAAGCAATAACATACCCCCCAAAATAACCCGAATTATTCTATAATGTATCAGGTGAACCTATGTGAAATACATAAATGATATCCATACTAAAAAAAACTATATATATTTGAAAGGACAGGTTATGGACACCAAGAAATTGCGTAGGAATCTCAAGAAAAAGATTCAAGAACGTCGTGCCGATTATCCGTTTTTCGGAGAAATGCTGAGGCGGGCACGAGAAGAAAAAGGGATGACGCAAGAAGAAGTCTCCCGGGGTATCTTGTGTGATACGTACTATTCGAAGATCGAGAACAACAAAATTGAGCCCAAACCGTACTACATTGCTGAAGTAGGTGAACGACTCGGACTTGATTTCACCAAACTGTTCAACCGCTCGCGCCAACAAAAACTGTTTGATGATATAACGTGCGCCGTCCTTTACAGTAATCGCGAGCGACTCTGCACACATCGTGAGGCTGTACGCCCATTCAACCATCCGCTGCTCAATGATCTCGTCGATCTGGCTTTGGCGGTTGTCGATGGCAAGACAGAAATGTCTACTAGCATTATCGAACGTAACGAAGCGCACATTACGGCCATGCCTGAAGATGTCGGTGCCGTCATCATCATACTTGCGGCAGTCAATGCCTATGACCGGCATCAGTATGACTTGACCATCGAGCTTCTCAATACAAGTGCGATGATTCCGGAACTATCCGGTGCCCATCGCACACTGGAACATTACTATCTCTTTTTAGCCAAACAACAGCTTGGTCTGAAATTGTCGAGCCTACCCAACTATGTCGAAGCGAGCAACTTGCTCGCCCGTCATCACCATCCTGACAAACTGCTTGAGCTGCGCCTGCAAAAAGTATACTACATGATGCAAGAAAACATCCATGATGCCCAAATGCAACTAGAACAGCTGATGATGGCGGAAGTGCCGGAGGCGATTTACAACATGTATCATTATGTGCATGCCCGTTTGTTATTTATGCATACAGGCGCATCAGAGATGACGATGGCCCATCTCGATGCCATTGAGATGTCACGGGGAAGAGACTGGTATTTCAAGAGCCTCGTTCTTCGCTGTCAAATCGCCAAGGAAACCGGTATAGGCGACATGAAAACATTGCATGAAGCCTTTGCATCCATGCGCCGCCACGATCCTGCCATTCTCGAAAAAGTGCATTTCACCATTGAAACAACAGACGATATCCAAACACTGAAAACTTATCTGACAGATGTGGCGGTGCCGTTAGCGAGTGAACGTCAGGATACCGAACTGATGCGGATTGCTTTTGACAAGCTGGTCGACATCGCCACCGCTACAAACCGCTATAAGGAAGGCTTGGCATATAAGAGAAAGTATGAAAAAATGTTAAAACGATTGCAATCGGCAACTTGATGTCACATTTTGCCATCTGTTTGCTATAATAAATAGATGGAGTGTGATGGCATGCAGGACACGCGCGGTGCCATGCTTGGCGGCATGGACGTAAAAAAACTATTGATTCAACTGGCCATCCCCGCAACCATTGCGATGATGGCCAATGCTTTATACAACTTGGTCGATACGATTTTTGTCGGGCGCGGGGCCGGAGAAATTGCCATTGGTGCCTTAGGCATCGTTTTTCCGATTCAGATGATTATGATGGCGCTTGCTTTGATGGTCGGCATGGGCAGTGCCTCGATTTTTTCACGCGCCTACGGGCGCGATGACCAATCGGCCATGCGCCGGTCGGTCAATACAGCGTTGTTGATGAACCTGGTCATCTCTGTCATCATCGTAATTGTCGGACTCATATACATCGATGCGTTGCTAGGTTTTTTCGGTGCGACGCAAGAAAACTTCGGTTATGCCAAGGACTACATGGTGTTCATTTTGATAGCCATGGTCCCCTTCTCATCAGCCATTGTCCTAAACAACCTTGCTCGGGCAGAAGGGCGTCCAAAAGTCGCGATGATCACCTTGCTCATCGGTGCGTCAGTCAATATTGTCCTTGATCCGATTCTTATTTTCGGTTGGTTCGGATTGCCTGAGATGGGTGTGCGCGGGGCAGCCCTCGCCACTTTGATTGCCAAAAGCCTGTCGTTTGTCTATGTTTTGGCAGCGTCCCTACAAAAATCTTCAAACCTCGGCATTGACTTACGCCATCTTTATAAAGTGGATTTACCGATGACCCGTGAGATTATTGCCATCGGTATGCCGACGTTGTTTCGCAATGTCCTTGGGGCCTTTCTTGTCATCATCATCAACCGACTCATCAACCACTATGCACCCATTGATCCGGGGCCGGGCATTTACATCGCCATTTATAGTGTCATCAACCGCATGATCATGTTTTTGTTGCTACCGGGTTTTGGGTTGGTGCAAGGACTGATTCCGATTGTCGGCTACAACTTCGGGGCGAAGTTACACAAACGGTTATATGATGTAATTGCCTTTGCCACGCGTTTGATTGCCATTTATTTTGTGGCCGTCTTCTTGGTGACGCTTGTATCAGCGGAGTGGCTGTTCAAACTGTTCAGTCGCGAGGCCGATCCCTTCTTTATCAGCGAAGGTGCACGCGCTTTCCGCATCATCGCCGTCGGGTTTACCTTGATTGGTTTTCAGTTTTTGCTTTCAAGTGTTTACCAGGCGATGGGCTATCCGGTTCGTGCATTCTTAGTGACGATGTCAAGACAGTTTTTTCTCTTCATTCCCCTAGTCTTTTTGTTTACTTTTCTATTCGGTATCAGTGGCATCTGGTTGACCTTTTTGACGGCGGACATCTTGGCTGGCACACTGTCGTTTGTCATCTACCGTTATGAGATGCGTGACTTGAAAAAGAAGATCCCTCAATATTCTGTTTGAGGATAAGAAAAACGGCCGGATGACCACGGTATCGTCACAGGTGACGAAGCCCGGCATCCAGCCGTTATTTTTATGGGCGTGATTTGAGCAGCTTGTTGGCGATTCCGAGAAAGTCGATACCTGCTTGCTCATGCATGTCATACAAACTATGATGGCCGTTTTTAGGTTGTGCTAGGGCAAGTTGGGCCAACAAATCCGTTTCCAGTCGATCGGCGACCTGACGACCGCCGCCTTCACCAAAGAGTGTCAAGCGCGTATCACCATGTTTGTAGTAACTCATGTTCTCAATAACACCGATTAAGTGGTGTTTGAGTTCCTTCGCCATGAAACCCGCCTTGACGGCCACATGGGCGGCACTTGGATGCGGTGTTGTGACAATAATCATCTCCGTTGCCGGAATGAGACGCTGAATGTCCATGGCTACGTCACCGGTTCCAGGCGGGAGATCGATAATCATGAAATCGAGATTGGGACCCCAAGCGACATCATCGAAAAAGTGACCGAGCATTTTCCCAAGCATCGGTCCGCGCCACATCAAAGGTTTTTCATCGGTTAAGAAAAACTCCGTGGAGATGATTTGGATGTCACGAGCTACAAAGGGGATGATTTTTTCATTTTCATCGGCTTTGGGTAAAACGATTTCCATATCGAAGAGCGTCGGAATCGAACTGCCGTATATGTCGGCATCCATCAAACCGACTTTTTGTCCTAGACGTGTCAAAGCGAGTGCCAAATTGGCCGCAATCGTCGACTTGCCCACACCACCTTTGCCGCTGGCGATGCCGATGTAAGCCGGTTGCTTTTCATTGCTTCTGAGAGCATCCGGGTCCTTCATCGCTTCGACATCGACCTTGAGACCATGGTACTTGAAATCGATTTTAACCACTTTCGCAATGGCGCGGGTCAAAGTTTGCTTACCTTTATCATCTAGGCTTTTCATCGTGACCACGACCGTGACACGGCGTTCATCATCGATGGAAACATATTTGAGACTGTCTTGTTCGTGTAGTGTGACCCCCGAGGAGGGATCGATTAGCGCGCCGAGCGCTTTTTTCAAATCTTCTAACTGACTCATAAGCATCACCGCCATCATTATAGGTCATTCTTAGTGCGCTCGCAAACAAAATACTAAACTATCAGGACAGGTTCGAACTCTTTGCTAAAAAGTTGGGCTTGATGGACAAGGTCATACAGTCTGGTAATTCTGAGTTCGATGTCAAGAAGGGGTTCTCTGTCACGCCCTAGTTTGGTAATCAGCGGGAGGGTGAGATCTTTCTTGATTTTACTGAGGTGATCTTGCCCCCGGCTGTTCATACCTAAAACACGAATATAACGTGGTGGCGCATCGGCACGTAGGGATTTGTCCGTACCAATCAATACATGCATCAATGCCCGCTTCAGGCGGGCATGTGTATACCGCGAGGTCAACAGTTGCTCAAGCAATGAAGCGACGGAGTCATACCCTTCAGCCTGTAAGAAACGATGCTCAAGACCCTCTTCAAAACCATGTAAAGCCCTTAGGTGTTCCGGTTCGGCTGTGGCAAGACGATAGTGGATGAAGGGGAAGAAATCTTCAAGATTGACACCACGTAGGCCTTTTAAGTCTTTATAAACGTAGGCCGGGACATACTGTGCAATGTCTTCACCCCGTCGCATCGCTGCCCGAATGGCGGTGGCGCTTTGAATTGCTGTGTTTTCCAAGAGGTCATCGTAGTACCCCGTAGACACACGTTTTAGTGCGAAAGGTTGAATGTGGCTATCAAGGCTTCGAATCGCTCGAAGGTACTGAATGCCCAAAATATTGTTCGGTGCGGAGGCATCGTAATCCTTTAACAAGGACTTTAGGGCAAGATGGCTACTTGTCGGATAACTTTTTCCCGTGTCAAGATGGGCCCGTAGCCGGGCATGGTACACATCCGTTTCCATCACTTCGAGCATGACGGTCAGCGCATGTAAATCACCCGTTTCACTGCCAAAACAAAGGGTGTCCACACCCAATGCGGCAAGGAGACGAACACTGGCTTGGGCAAACAAGTCGGCATTTTGCAACACGTGGACACCCGGCAGCTCAATAACAAGGTCCACCCCGGCTTCAAGCGCCCATCGTGTCCGCGTGAACTTGTCCGTGACACTGAACTCACCCCGCTGTACCACATGAGAACTCATGACGGCAATCACCACGTCTGCCTGGCTTTGCTTGCGTGCCTCCTCAAGATGATACAAGTGACCGAAATGAAACGGGTTGTATTCGACGACAATACCTAGTACAGCCATGATTTCACTGCCTTTCCACTATGTAGCACCATTATACCTTATGTTTGACAATCTCCGCAAACAAACGTATAATTCACCTGAAGAATGCGAGGTGTTTCCCCATGAAATTCACCCTTCCCGAAATCAAGAAAAAACAGTATCAAGACACCACATTCACCACCACGCTGGATGTGTCGGCTTATGCGGAAGAAGACCCTGAAATTCTGGCGATTGCGCCTGTGAAAGTTACGGGTCGCTTTCATATTGAAGCTGCCACACGCTATCATTTCGACTTGCATATTGAAACCACATTGTCTTTAGCCTGCGCCATTACGCTCGATCCTGTCGAGGTGCCCCTGATTATCGATGTCACCGAGACGTTTTGTGAGGGGGCTGTCGATGAAGATTGTCGCAGTATCGAAGGAATAACTATTGACTTATTGCCTATTGTGTGGTCTAATATATATTTGGAAAAACCTTTGCGAGTTACCAAACCGGAAGCATCGTTTGAGCGGCATTCAGAACCCGATGAAGACGCACCGACCATCAACCCGGCTTTTGCGGCTCTCAAGAAATTCAAGGAATAGGAGGGACTTGGCATGGCTGTACCACAAAGACGGACATCAAAGACGCGCAAGCGCAAGCGTCGCACCCATTTCAAGATCACAGCGCCCGGCATGATGGTTTGCCCAAACTGCGGTGAAATGAAACTGTCGCATCGCGTCTGCAAATCATGCGGTCATTATCACGGTCGCATCGTCATCGAGCAAAAAGACGAAGAACTTGAAGAAGATGCTGCTTAGCAGTCACGAAAGAAGCGCTGATATCAGCGTTTTTCTTTTATATGCGCACAGCCAAAGGAGGCGCTCATGAAACATATTCCAGTCATGCTTGAAGAAGCGATAGCCTATCTCAACATCAAAGCGGATGGTGTGTACGTCGATTGCACACTCGGTGGAGGCGGACACGCTGAGGCGGTGTTGTCACGACTGACGACCGGGCGTTTGATTGCATTTGATCAAGATCCATTCGCTGTCATGAAAGCCCGTGAACGACTTCAACCTTACGCGGACAAATTGACCGTAGTAGAAGCCAATTTTGCCGAGCTTAAAGTCGCTCTGCATGCGCGTGGCATCGAGCAGGTCGATGGCGTTTTGTATGACCTCGGTGTCTCATCGTTTCATTTTGACGACCCTGCGCGTGGTTTCAGTTATCATTATGATGCACCGCTTGATATGCGCATGGACACAAGGCGCCAAGATGATGCGCGCTCCTTAGTCAACACAGCCTCTGAACAAGACTTGCGTCATATCTTGTATCGTTATGGCGAAGAACGTTTCGCGCCGCGGATTGCCGCGGAAATCGTCAAGACGCGTCAAGTCAAACCCATCGAAACAACCTTCGATCTTGTGGCTGTCATCAAAAAGGCTTTGCCACAAAAAGTCCTGTCGAAAGTAGGTCACCCTGCCAAGCAGACTTTTCAGGCTTTGCGGATTGCCTTAAACGACGAGTTGCACGTATTTGAATCATCGCTTGATCAAGCATTTGATATGCTTGCACCCGGTGGTCGAATTGTCGTCATCAGCTTTCACTCTCTCGAAGACCGCATCGCTAAGCAACGTTTCAAAGACCGTAGTACGGTGAACCACCCCAAAGAACTCCTGACGATGCCAACAACCACACCGGACTTTGAGATTCTGCACAAAAAGGTCATTCGTCCCACGGAGCAAGAACTTGCCGTCAACCCACGCGCGAAGAGCGCAAAGTTACGAGCGATCTGCAAAGTAACCGATCAGTGAAAACCATGAAAGCACTTTGTGATGCTTGACTTTCATCGCGTTCCTGTGCTATGATACTATCGCTATGCGTGATGCGGGTGTAGTTTAATGGTAGAACTCCAGCCTTCCAAGCTGATAGTGAGGGTTCGATTCCCTTCACCCGCTCCACTAAAGCCCAACATGCCGTGTATGATTTTACAGGGCATTTTTTTAAGGCAAGTAATTAGGCCTATCTATTATTCTCAAGGAGGAGAAAACCATGATTGTTATTCCAACCGTTTCGTTTGTCGCACTCATCATTTTTGTCTTGCTCGGTGTTAACTGGACCGAGTCGATCAAGAACAACACTTTTCGTTTCACGTTGAAAAGACGTCAACTGCTCGCCTTTCTTTCATTGCTTGTCGTCATTCCGTTTTTGATTGCCCGCGTCGACGCCAACCAGGTCGGCATTGTGTACGACCCCCTTTCAGGCGGAATTCAAGATTACTCGTTTGATGAAGGGTATCACATCAAAGCCCCATGGATTGAAGTCTACAACATTCGGACATCCCTGCGTGAAGAAAACTTCGAGGTGACTGCTCAAACCGGTCGGATTTTTGACGAAGACGGGACCGATCGCGGCGGTGGCCAGTGGGCAACGTATGAGGTCACCTTGCAGTACCGTGTCCAAGTTGATTTTGCCCATAGGTTCTATCGTAACTTCGGGGGAGACGAACCCAACATCCGCACCATCGAAGCGCGTGTACGGGCTGCACTTCAGGAAACATCGAGCCAACACAGCATCTTTGATATTCTCAAAGGGGATTTAATTTTTGTTCGTGCTTCAGCGCAGGACATTTTGGTTGATTCCATGCTTGAACTCGGGATTACGGTTGAATCATTTATCATTCGTGATGTAGATGCGGGTCCAAGCATCGAAAAGGTGGTTCAGGATGAAGCGATTGCCGCTAAGCAACGGGAAATCGCTGAAAAAGAACAAGAAGCGCAGCTTGTTCGCGAAAATACCGATAGACTGTCCCAAGAAATTCGTGCCGAAGCCTTGATCATTCGTGCTACGGCCGAAGCGGAAGCCGAAGCGCTGTTGGCTTCTGTTACCATCAATGCCATCAATGTCATGTATGCCGGTCAGTTTGAGGATTCGGCCGACAGAACAGCATTTGAAACTACCGGTGACGGAGGTTTCTTGACCATTCAAGAAGTCGCGGACATTGTCCTGACACAGCTTTACTATGATACATGGGACGGCAAGTTGCCCGAAGTCATTGCGGGTGAAGACGGATTGAGCCTCATCTTGCCAAGTCGCAACTAAAGAAAATACCCCGACGCATCAAAGATGATGCGATGGGGTATTTTTTTTATATTGTTTAGATGAAGCGTATATTCCAGGTCATCTTTGCAACGTGCGACAAGGTCACGAAGACGCTACAATGCTCCGTAGCGATGGCCATCGCCTTGCGGAACTGTTCTTGCTTTTCTTCCGGTGCACCGGTTACTTCGATGTTGACCACGACGGTTTTTAAGGTGGTGGGTACTTCTGTGCGTTTCTCACCGGTAATATCGTACTTGACCGCGTGAAAACTGAGACGTTTTTTGTCAAGAACCGTTTGGAACGTATGGTTCAAACAGGCAGCAAGCCCGCCAAGAACCATGTCATAGGCAGCGAGTGCACCTTCCTCAGGACCGACACGGGCTGCGCCGTGATGGCCGGTTAAAATACCATGAAACTGATTGTCGAAAACGAGTTTGATTTGATTTGCCATGTGAATCATTCCTTTCGTTCGTTTTTGTGTCGTTCTAAGCAAGCTTCAAGCAAGGCAATGGCTTCATCCTTACCATGGAAGTCATACACGTCGACTTGCTTGTTTTGTTGCAGGTCCTTGTATGTCTTGAAGAAATGCTTGATTTCCCGCAACATGTGTTCTTGGATATCCTCCATTTCATGGATGTGGCTGAAACGGGGATCCGAGTCCATGACACTGATAATTTTGTGATCTTTTTCATCGTTGTCGACCATGTCGAGATAACCGATGACACGAGCATCGACAATGCACCCGGGAAACGTCTTAGTACTGGCGATGACGAGGATGTCTAAGGGATCGTTGTCTTCAGCAAGCGTGTTCTCAATATACCCATACTCAGCAGGATAGGTCATCTGCGAGTAGAGGACACGGTCGAGTTTGATGCGATTGCGTGTCTTGTCAATCTCATACTTGTTACGTGTTCCCATGGGGATTTCAATGATGGCTTCAATGACCCGGTCCATAGTATGCCTCCTAGTTACTTTGATTGTATCGTTTTTCCGACGTAATCAGATGGGCCATGCTCACAAATCTTTGGCCATCATGCGGTGCTCGATGTCGGCATCAAGAAAGATGTCACCATAGGCTTGATAGCCCAACTTCTCATAAAAAGGGATGACCGGTAGCTGCGCACCAAGCTCAAGACGGTCGATGGCGCACTGTCTCGCATGGGCTTCCACAGCCGACATCAACATCCTACCAGCGTGCTTGTGGCGGTGCGTTTTGAGCACGGCGACCCGGCCGACTTTGTAACCGTTCAGTCGGGCTGCGCCGATGGCTTGATTACCCTCATAAAGCACAAAGAGTGTCGCGTGGTAATCATCGGCATCAAATTCTTCAGTCCAGTCGATGGCCTGCTCAACGATGAACACTTCACCGCGGATGCGGAAGTGATCCAGAAGCGCCTGCTTTGTTTCGGCGATGACAACGTGCATCGTACATCGTTCCTTCCTGATTGAGGGGTGATTTCTTGCGGTTAATTATACACGAAATCGTTTCAAAAATAAACAATCTATGGTAAAATGTGGGCAGTTCAACCTGAAAGGAGCGCAGCTTATGTCGACAAATGAATGGATTTTGATTGGCGTTGCAATCGGCGTGGTTGTGATATCTTCGGTTGTTATGTTGCTGAGGATGCGCTCGAAGGGTGCAAAGGAGAGGCTGCCTGAAGTCGACGCCCTGATTGCTTGTTTTGGCGCAGACAACATTCGCAGCATTGCTTTTGTCCGGAGTAAAATCAATGTGACCGTTAAGGACGTCATCACGACAGACATGGTCAGTCTGAAAGCGTTGGGTGCTGTCGGGATCAACTTGGTTGGACAACGCATCAAGTTTTACTTCGAACACGACAATGAAAAAATTTATGAAGCCCTGAAAAAAACACTGGGCGAGGCGGTGCAAGAACATGCGTAGAGAATATGTGATTATCAATGAGCAGGGCGTTCACGCCCGACCGGCAACACATCTCGTTGCCAAAGCCAATGAGTTCAAGTCTTCCATTACTGTGACCCACGACACGACGACGGTCGACATGAAGTCGATTATGGGCGTTTTGTCGCTCGCGATCCATCGAGGTGCCTTGATTGTCGTTGAAACCAAAGGCCCTGATGAAGTGGAAGCGATGGATGCCATCGATCGACTCATCAAAGAATTTAATATGCGTTAACTTCTTACATAAAACATCCAGCTACTGGTTTCGACCAGTCAACTGGATGTTTTTTTCTCAACCTTTGCGCCCGAGTCCGAGCTTATGGTTCAGTTTGGCAACTTTTCGCATGGCGACTTTCGCTGCATAATCTCTGCCGGCATCGAGAAACGCATCGAGCTCGGGGTCTTGAATCAAGGCTTGATAGCGGGCTTGAATGGGTCGCAAAGCTTCGACAACGGTATCGGCTACGTGCTGTTTGAAGGTCGCATAAGTCGAGTGGGCGTGTTGTTGCTCAAGCGTTTCAATCGGGATGTCCGTCAAAGCGCTCAAGATGGCGAGAAGGTTACTGATGCCGGGTTTGTTTTCTTTGTCGAAACGAACATGTGTATCTGAATCTGTAACGGCAGACATGATGCGCTTGCGGATGACTGGTTCGGGGTCAAGCAACAAAATCCGCGATTTTTCGTTAGGGTCGGATTTGCTCATTTTCTGCGCCGGTTCAGTCAGGCTCATGATACGGGCGCCGACTTTCGGTGTAAGCAGTTTAGGCACGGTGAAGACTGCCCCGAGGCGGCTGTTGACCCGTTCGGCGATGTCCCGTGTCAGCTCTAGATGCTGCGTTTGATCCTCACCCACAGGGACATACTCGGCATCATAAAGCAAAATGTCACCCGCCATCAAGACGGGATAGGTGAACAAGGCGGCACTGACGCCAGTTTCCTGCCGGCGGGCCTTTTCCTTGAACTGTGTCATCCGCTCAAGCTCACCGATGTAGGTAAAGCACTGCAACAGGTGGGCCACTTGCGAGTGGGCGGGTATTTCGGATTGGATGAATAGGCTGAGCCGCTCCTGTCGTAAACCGCATGCTAAATAAAGGGCGGCCAGTTCCCGGATGGTTTTCCGCAGTTCAAGTCGATCGCGTGGAATCGTGATGGCATGCAAGTCGGCGATAAACAGCATGAAATGGTGTTCGGGAAAGGTGTCTTGAAGTTTGACGAAATTGCGGATACTACCGAGATAGGTGCCAAGATTCAGCGAACCGGTCGGTTGGATACCTGAGACGATGTGTTTCATGGGCGTTGCCTCCTTTTAGAAATAGAAAGCGCCCTTGACAGAGTCAAAGGGCGCGTTGGGCGCGGTGCCACCTTTTTTCGAGCGCATGGGCGCTCCTTTTGTTCCTTAACGCGGAAAGACGGATGGGTTGCATCACTCACGGGTCCATTCATCGCGTCCTACCCTTCGGCTTGCACCATCCCGAAGTCGCTGTCGGTGTTGTTGCGCGATTACTCTATCCGTTCATCGTGTTACTATCATCTTACACGATTCAAGCATCGAGTTCAAGTTCTAGTGCATCAAGTAGATCAGAAAGTCGTGTGACGACCGCTTTGAAGGCATGGGGATCGGTCAAGTCGATGCCGGCGCGGTGCACTTGTTCAACTGGGAAGGCATCCCCCCCAGATTCAAGTAGACGCATATGGTTCTCAATGTTACTTGGGTCAGCCTTGACCTGTTCAAAAAGCGTCAAGCTGGCTGCGAAACTGGTCGCATACTGATACACGTAATAAGGGGTGTTGAAAAGATGGGGAATGTACGCCCAGACATAGGCTTTGCCGGGTTCTTGGGTAATGTCTAGGTCATAGAACTCTTTATAGAGGGCGATCATGATATTTGAGAGGGCTTCATGGGTGATGGGCTGCCCTGTTTCAGCGAGTTTGTGCGCCTCGAGTTCATAGGCCGCAAACAACGTTTGCCGATAAAAGGTCGCGGCGATGTCGTCGATGGACTGTTGCAGAAGCATGATTTTGTCTTCGCGGGTACCCATGTTGTTGTTGATGAAGTAATCAAGCAGGACATGCTCATTGAATGTTGAAGCAATCTCTGCGACGAAAATCGTGTAGCTTTGCGTGGCGATGGGTTGTTTTTCGGCCGCAAACAGTGAGTGCATGGCGTGACCGGCTTCGTGCGCGAGCGTGAAGACGCTGTTCAATGTGTCGTCGTAGTTGAGCAGGATGTAAGGATGTTCATCCAGTGCGCCCCAGGAGTACGCACCGGTTTGCTTACCGTCTTGCTCGTAAACATCGACATAGCCTTCCTTCAGTGCATCAACAGCTTTGTCTTGGAACCGTTTGTCAAGATGCGCAATCGAGTCCATGAACAACTGAACCGCTTCGTCATAAGTGAACTTGCTTTTGCTTTTCGCTAAGGGCATAAACCGATCAAACGTCCTGTGTTCTTTCAAGCCGAGGGCTTTCATGCGCAAGGCGTAGTAACGCTTGAGTAAGTCCGTGCTTTGCTTGGCGGTATCAATCAGATTGTGGAAAACAGCCGGGTCGATGTTGTTGCCAAACAGGAAACTATCGAGGGTGCTTTGATAGTTTCTTGATCGCATCTTGGCAAGATCGGCCTGAAGCACGGTGTTGTAGATTTGCGCATAGCTGTGCTTATGGATTTCGTAGTGGGAAAAAATGGCTTTGAAGACGGTTTCACGGTCATCAGGATCGGGCAGGTCAGCCAGATAACTACGGAAGTTACCTTGGGTGATGGTCAGGGTCGAACCATCTTTCAAGGTCACATCCTTAGGTGTGTTGTCAGCGACGGCCAGCGCATTGTATGTGGCTGCGCCTTGTGAAGCGAGCTGTCGATAGTTGGCGAGCAAGGTTTCACTTTTCTCATCGAGGACATGGGCTTGTTGGTGAAATAACTTCTCAAGTGGAAAACGATATTCTTGCAGCCGAGTGTCTTTCTCAAGAAACCCCATGACCGTCTCCTTGCCAAGGCTGATGATTTCTGGGGCATCAAAGGCGGTGGCTTGTTGCAACTGGTTGAGCAAATAGCCGATTTTTTGCACACGGCCGGCATGCTCGACATTTTTACGATTCAAGTCGCTTTTAAGTGCCGCATATTGATATAGGCGATACACCTTGACGGTCACTTCACGTTGATTGAGATAGTACGTTCTGAATGTCTCGAAATCATGTAGTTTTCCTTGAAAGGAAGAGACTTCCGCAATGACACCTTCGAGCCATTTCAGATCCTGTTCCCACGCTTCAACAGACGGGTAGAGATTATCCAAGTTCCATTTCATTTTTTCGCCTCCGTATGATATAATCATTCTTGATAATTATAACACAGGGGTATTTTTTCACCAACCGAAAATGCAAGCGTTTTAGTGAAGTTTTTTCTAGGTATTTATTCTAAATTATGTTATAATTTAACTATAAAAATCAATATGGCATCTTTTTCCAAAGGAGGTTGTCCCATGATTCAAATGTACACGACGCCCAGCTGTTCGTCTTGTCGAAAAGCAAAAAAATGGTTTGAAGAGCATCGCATCGAGTATCGCGAAAAGAATATATTCAACATCAGACTGACCCGTGAAGACATCATGTTGATGCTTCGGAATACAGAAAACGGTTTTGAAGATATCATTTCGACGCGGTCCAAAGTGTTTCAGGACCACGATCTCGACATCGATGAGATGTCTATGCGTGAACTGACTGACTTCATCATCACCAACCCGAGCGTTTTGCGTCGCCCCATCATCATTGAAGGCAATAAAATGCAAGTGGGTTACAATGAAGATGAAATTCGGACTTTCATTCCCAAACGACTCAGAGAAATCATTATGTGCACGACGTGCGACAAAGGCGAAGACTGCGACTATGTCCATGCGCTTGAACAATATTTCCGCGAACTGCGCGAGAAAGAAAACACTCGAAAATCGGCTTGACACTAAAAACACCAGCTTTGGTGTTTTTTTTGGGAAAAGAAAACGTTTTTAAATGGGGCCGGTTATTGTCTTTTTGGCGTAGTTTGGTATAATTGATAGTGTGCGATATATAAAACTTAGGAGGTAACAACATGGCAGTAAAAGTAGCAATCAACGGTTTCGGACGAATCGGTCGCCTCGCTTACCGCGTAATGGGTGACAACCCGGATTTTGAAATCGTCGCCTTGAACGACTTGACCGATGCTGAAAGTCTTGCGTACTTGCTCAAGTACGATACGGCTCAAGGACGTTATAAGGAAGACACCATCGAACATGAAGAAGGCGCCATCATCGTCGATGGCAAAAAGGTAAAGGTTTACGCAGAACGCGATCCGGAAAATCTGCCTTGGAAAGAACTTGGCGTCGATGTCGTGCTTGAATGCACAGGATTCTTTACTACCAAAGAAAAAGCGAACAAACATCTCATTGCCGGTGCGAAAAAAGTCGTCATCAGCGCACCCGCAAAAGGTGATCTGAAAACAGTCGTTTACAACGTCAACCATGATATACTCGATGGCAGTGAAGACATCGTGAGTGCAGCCAGCTGCACGACAAACTGTCTAGCACCAGTTGTCAAAGTCCTCGATGACGCCTTTGGTGTTGAACGTGGATTCATGACTACGGTCCATGCATATACCAACGATCAAAACACGCTTGACGGGCCGCACTCAAAAGGCATCCATGCCCGCCGTGCCCGCGCCGCCGCAGAAAACATTGTCCCGACCACGACAGGTGCTGCCAGTGCTGTGGGTATCGTGTTGCCACATCTTAAAGGTAAACTCGACGGCATTGCCTTGCGTGTGCCAACCGTTACTGGTTCCGCTGTCGACCTTGTTGTTGAGTTGAAAAAAAGTGTGACGGTTGAGTCAGTCAATGCTGCGGTCAAGGCCGCTGCCAATGAGACACTCGGCTACACGGAAGACCCGATTGTCTCAAGCGACACCATCGGCATGCACTATGGTTCGCTGTTCGATGCCCAATGCACCAGTGTTTTGAACACCGAAAAGGGTCAACTTGTCAAAATCATCGCCTGGTATGACAATGAGATGAGTTACGTGGCTCAAATGGTCCGCACCATCAAGTACCTCGCTTTGAACTAACCCACATGCCGCATCGTTGCGGCATGTTTTTTTTATGCTTTCTGATAATGCGCGCATCGTCTAGCGCTTGGTCATGCTATAATAAGGGGACACTATTTTTGAAAGGATGATTCTCATGCGCGAACACGCCACGCAAACCCGGCAAAAACTATTGGCCCGTCTACCGGTCGGCGCCTTGGTCATTCTCTATGCGGGTGAGGCCCCGCACAAGAGCCTTGATCAGTATTATCGCTATACGCCACAACGGAACTTTTATTATGTGACCGGTCTTGACGCACCCCATCAAATTCTTGTCATGGCCAAAGGGGAAGAGAAGACACACACGTGGTTGTTTATCGAAGAGAACACAGATTACATCATCAAGTGGGAAGGTGCTAGGATGACGAAATCTGAAGCCGCCGAAAGATCAGGCATCCCAGAAACAGACATCCATTATCTCGATGCATTTGAGAAACGCTTCAACCTACTGATGAATTATGCCCGTAGTCCACTTGGAAACCCGCCAAGCACTCTCTATCTCGACCTCTATCATGTCCGCCCCGATGTAACGCCCGTCGCACTCAACTACGCTGAGGCCATCCGTAAAAACTATCCCGAACTGTCCATCGAAAATGTCAATGCCCATTTAGCATACTTACGCATGTTCAAGACGCCGTTAGAAATTGAGTATATGCGCGACGCCATCGACATGACACGTCAGGGCCTTGAAACCATCATGCGTCAATGTGCCTTGCGCACACATGAATATCAGCTTGAGGCTGACTTTCTTCATACCATCACTGAAGCGGGTAGTGACGGCAACGCGTTTGATACGATTGCCGCTTCAGGCGGCAATGCGACCGTGCTTCATTACGTCAACAACCGTGACACTTTGTCAAAAGACGATTTGATTTTGCTTGACCTAGGTGCATTGAAAGGTCCTTATGCAGCGGATATATCACGCACGTACCCAATTGGTGGCACCTTCACCGATCGACAAAAAACGTTGTATGAAATTGTCCTCTCCGTCAACAAAGCCACGATTGCGATGATCAAACCCGGTGTTACCTGGGAAGCCATCAATGCGTATGCGCGCAACCTTTTGATTGAGAAATCAAAAGCCATCGGACTCATTAAGGAAGACAGTGAAATCAGCCAGTATTATTACCACTCCATCGGTCATTTCCTCGGTCTAGATGTCCACGATGTCGGTCTGTATGATCTGCCGCTTCAAGCCGGGATGGTCCTCACCATCGAACCGGGGCTCTATGTCGCCGCTGAAAACATCGGCATCCGCATCGAAGATGATGTCCTCGTCACTGAAGCGGGCGCCGAAAACCTCAGTCGAGACATCATCAAGGAAGTCGACGAGATTGAATCGTTTATGAAACACGCCCGCTGAGGCGTGTTTTTTTCAGACTTTTTCAAGGTTTGCCCGGTGCAAACATGCTATAATGGGTGCGAGGTGTCGCCATGAACAGTATAGAAGGACACGTCCGCTTCATCACGTACTACAACGAAGAGAATCGTTATGCCATCGTCAAGGTGGTCGTGACAACGGCCAACTTTTCCGAAGGTCTTTTTGCCGTGCCCGAAGGGACGCTTATGACGGTGACTGGGTATTTTCCCCGACCGGCCAAAGGTGAAACCGTCCGATTTTATGGCAACATCGTTCGCCACCCGACATATGGAGAACAGTTTGAAGCCAAATCGATGGAAAAAGTCGGTGAAACGACCGAGGCTGGGATCATCGAGTACCTTTCTAGCGACCTGTTTCCGGGCATTGGTCCCAAGACAGCCGAGCGCGTCGTTGCGACACTCGGGCGTGAGACCATCAAGAAGGTGTTGAGTTCTCCTCAGGCGCTTGATGAAGTGACGCCGCTAAGCCCGGCGGCGAAACAGGTGATCGTGACAGGACTCAGTCGCTACAAGGCCGAAGAGCATATTTTGATTCAACTATACGGCTATGGTATTTCCGCTAAGATTGCGATGCGTTTGATCGACCGCTACCGTCATGACACGATGCGTGTCTTGCAGGAAAATCCGTATCGATTGATCGATGAGGTCGACGGCGTCGGTTTTGATCGCGCCGATGACATCGGCCGAAAACTGGGGTTTGCCAGCGATCATCCGCACCGGATCAAGGCTGTCATCCAGTATCTTTTCCGCCATCTCGTTCTAAACTTCGGCCATACACTCATCGATTACGAGACGTTTGTTGATGCGGTACTGAAACGGTTGAACAAAGATGTCCCCGATCTGGTGCGCGATACGATTGTCGAGCACATCGAGTCGCTCATCCAGGCCAATCGTCTCATTCGACACGCGGATGATTTGACCCTTGCAAGCATTGCATATGCCGAAAAAACCATCGCCAGTAAGTTGGCCATACTCAATCAAGCGCCTCAAGCCACGGACAAAGGCAAGATAGAGACGCTGATTGCCGCGTTTGAAAAAGCCGAGCATATCCGTTACTCCGCCAAGCAGAAAGAGGCCATCCATCGCGCCATGTCGCAACGGATGATGATTGTGACCGGCGGTCCCGGCACCGGCAAGACCACGGTCATCAAAGGGTTGGTCAAGGTATATCATCGCTACCATAATCTCGAAGAGCCCACCCCTGAGCGGCGTACCTTGATACATCTTGTCGCCCCGACGGGCCGGGCAGCCAAGCGCATGCAGGAATCGACCGGTTACTACGCCACGACCATCCACCGGCTTCTCGGTTACAGCTATGACGGCTCTTTTCAGCATAACAGGAGCCACTTGCTTGAAGGGAATTTGTTTATTGTTGATGAAGCATCGATGATTGATGTCTTTCTTGCCGCACAACTGCTTGAAAGTCTACCTGATTATGCCAATGTTGTCTTTGTCGGTGATGATGCGCAGTTGCCGAGTGTTGGACCGGGTCAAGTATTCAAAGACCTGATCGAAGCCGGTATTCTTCCAGTCACGACACTCGATATCATTCATCGCCAAGCGAAGGATTCTCATATCGTTCACCTTGCCAGCCACATCCGTGATGGTAAGTTGCCAAGCGACATGGATGTCTCCTATCCGGACCGCTATGTGTTCAATGAGCAGCCGGAACGGTTTCAAGGACGCTTGAAGCGGATTATCGATTATTTGGTCAAGCAAGGCCATGACCTTCATGATGACATACAAGTGTTGATTCCGATGTACAAGGGTGCAACCGGTATCGATGAGACCAATCGTTTCCTGCAAGCAACCTACAACAAGACACCCGGACCCGAGGTGTCGCAAGGCGATCGCACATTCAGAAAAAATGACAAGGTCCTGCAACTTGTGAATCAAATCGAGGACGGTGTCATGAATGGCGATCAAGGTCGTGTCGTTGAAATCGATGCCGACAATCGGACCATGACTGTGGATTTCTTCGGCCAGATCGTTACGTACAAATCCCAAGATTTCATCAACCTTACCCACGCGTATGCCATGAGTGTGCACAAATCCCAAGGGAGCGAGTACAACGTCGTCATCATGCCGGTCTTTGGTGCGTATGCGCACATGCTCAAACGCAAACTGATTTACACAGGTATTACCCGCGCCAAACAATGCCTAGTCTTGTTTGGTCAGCCCGAGCGACTTCAGTATGCTGTAAAACATCTTGAGGAAGACCGCAAGACACGGTTGAAGGATGCGCTTATAAGCATGCGCAAGCCGTCCTTGTTAGAAGACACTGCGGCATCACCCCCTGCTGAGGGTCCGATGGTAATTGCGGACCCCGACATCCCCTTTGACACACTTGGTGAAAACTTACAGGGTGCAACACCCTATGATTTTCTTGACTGACGCCAGTTTTTTACGGTGGATATGGATTGCATTAACAGGCCGGATAGGCTATAATAGTTGTGTTCGATGAGAAAGATGAGTAAGCCGTTTACAAAGCCCAGAGAGTTTGCGTCTGCTGCGAGCAAACGTGCGTGAGCGGGTGAAGCCACTTTCGAGAGACAGGCGATGAGTCTGTCCGCTTCATGCGGCGTTACAGCATAAGAGTGCCGGCAAGTCCGGAACTAAGGTGGTACCGCGGATAACCATTCGTCCTTAAGTGAATTTTAAGGACGATTTTTTTAAGGAGATGAAATGATGAAAATGATGTCAGGACACGAAATCAAGCAAGTTTGGCTCGACTTTTTCGCTGAACGCGACCATGCGGTCGCCGAAGGTGCGAGTTTAGTACCCATCAATGATCCGACTCTACTTTGGATCAATGCCGGTGTTGCGGCTTTGAAAGGGTATTTTGACGGCTCAAAAATACCTGAAAACCCTCGGATTGTCAATGCGCAAAAGTGCATTCGGACCAACGATATCGAAAACGTAGGCAAGACCGCCCGTCACCATACATTCTTCGAGATGCTTGGCAATTTTTCAATTGGCGATTACTTCCGTGATGACGCGATTGAATGGGGCTATGCCTTGCTCACGGATCCGCGCTATTTCGGTTTTGACCCCAACAAGCTTTATTTCACTGTTTATCCAACCGATCAAGATACGAAGAAAAAGTGGCTATCGCTTGGCGTGCCCGCCGAGCGCATCATTGAAAGTGAAAGTAATTTTTGGGAGATTGGGCAAGGTCCGTGTGGCCCGTGTACAGAAATTTTCTATGACCGGGGGTCATCCTTTGGTCCCGATGACATAGCATTGATTGCTGAAGATATCGAAAATGACCGGTACATTGAAATTTGGAACATTGTCTTCTCACAGTTCAATGCCAAACCCGGCCTGACACGTGAAGAGTATCCTGAACTGCCCAACAAGAACATTGACACAGGGATGGGTCTTGAACGGATGGCATGTATTATCCAACAGACCGAAACAAACTTTGAGACCGACCTTTTCTTTCCCGTCATCAAGCACATTAGCCGCATTGCCGGGACACCATACGACGGTTCAATGTCTTTCAAGGTCATCGCCGATCACATGCGAACAGTGACATTCGCAGTCAGTGACGGGGCTACGCTTTCTAATGAGGGGCGCGGGTATGTTTTACGTCGCCTGCTCAGGCGAGCAATCAAACACGGCCGTACACTCGGTATTGACCGCCCCTTCCTCAAAGAACTTGTCGATACGGTCGTTACGATGATGGAAGACAGCTATCCGTACTTGAGCAAAACCAAGACCTTTGTTAAACAAGTGATTGAAAAAGAAGAAGTGAAGTTTCTTGAAACGTTACATCAAGGGGAAAAAATGCTCGAAAGTCTTCTCAAGGGTGACAGTGATACCTTGTCGGGTCAAGATGCCTTCATGCTCTATGATACCTACGGCTTTCCGCTCGAACTGACCGAAGAGTATGCCGAGCAACATGGCAAGAAAGTCGACCGCCGCGGGTTCAACACGGAAATGCAAGCCCAGAAAGACCGGGCGAGAAGTGCGCGGAAGGTCATCCGTTCGATGAAGGATCAAAATGAAGCATTCATCCGCTTCAAGACACCGTCAACCTTTGTCGGCTACGACACCCTCACAACCCAATCACCCATCATCGCCGTCTTTGATGTGGGGATTGTTGTCGAAGAAACACCGTTTTATGCCGAAAGTGGCGGGCAAGTATCGGATCATGGTCTCATTGTCCATAACGGCAATGCCTTTGAAGTCATCGATGTCGAAAAACTACCCAACGGACAGTTTTTGCATGTCCTTGAAAACGGACATGGCTTGAAAGTCGGACAAACGGTCGAACTGCGCGTCGATCAGGACGCCCGCACGGCGACTCGGGCCCACCACTCGGTGACCCATTTGCTATACCAGACACTGCGGGAACTGCTCGGCGACCATGTCAGCCAGCAAGGCAGTTTAGTCGGACCAGACTACATGCGGTTTGACTTCAATCACTTCGAATTACCCTCAGAAGAAACCATCCTTGCCATCGAACAAAGCGTCAATGAGAAGATCATGACCAAGACACCGGTTCATGTGGAACTCACAACCGTCGACCAGGCTAAAACACGGGGAGCGATTGCTGAGTTCGGTGAAAAATATGAGAGTACCGTAAGGATGATCGACATGGGTGGCACGCTGGACTTGTGCGGTGGTACGCATGTCGACAACACAGCGGATATTGAGCGTTTTGCCATCGCACACATCGAATCAAAAGGCTCGGGTATTTACCGGATTACCGGTTTGGCCAAAAATAAGGTCCACACAATCGGCACCTTCATGAAAGGGCTCGATGATAATCTTGAACAACTTCACAACAAAGCGAATCAAATTATTGAAGCCGCCGACAAACAAGGTATTACCCTCGACTTTGACGCACCGAAACAAGCACCAGTTCGCGGGTCTTATCGTGACATGATCAATCGCCGTCGCGATGTCGAAGCCTTGTCACAAGCAGTTAAGAAACTTGAACGTGACTTTCATGATGCGAAAGAACGCGCGACACTCAAAAATCTAGAGGACTATTTAAACCAGGCAATTAATGGTACAATAGTCTTGAAAACCGCCTATGAAGACGCCAATATGGTCAAAGGCCTTGCGGACCGTCTGATGGAACATCTGGGTGATGGCGTCGTGTTCATTGCCAATGTCAGTGGTGGCAAGTTGTTTTTTGTGGCCAAATCTAAGACGGATGTCCATGCCGGCAATCTTGTCAAAGAAGCGGCTGCGAAGGCGGGGGGTTCTGGTGGTGGACGCCCGGACTTCGCTCAAGCTGGTGCAAGAAATGTCGATGAAGTTGATGCGGTCATCGACTACGTCAAACAGGTTTTGTCATGAAAAAGATGGGCCTCGATTTGGGAAACCGGACACTTGGGATCGCCATCAGCGACGCTGAAGGGCGACTGGCAAGAGGGCTAGAAACCGTCCGATTTGAGATGGGTGACCATGAAAAACCGCTCGGACGGCTTTCTGAGATTCTTGCAACCCATGACGTCGATGTGATGGTTTTGGGATTGCCGAAAAATATGGACAACAGCCTCGGCGAACAGGCTGAAAAGGTTCTGCACTTCAAGACGCTGCTTGTCGAACGGTTCGCGCAGCAAGTCGTCCTTCAAGACGAACGATTGAGTACGCGATTTGCCGAGCAATTGATGCGTCTTGGCAACAAACAACGGAAAAAACGTAAGCAAACTATTGATCAAGAAGCGGCTGCGGTGATTTTGCAAAGCTATCTTGATGCAAATAAACAGGAGGTGTAACCATGAACGATCGAACATTGCGTGTTGAAGATGCTGAAGGGAACATCATCGATTATGAAATTGTGTTGACCTACACATCGGAAACTTTCAAGAAATCTTATGTGTTCTTCAAGGAATTCGGTGACTCGGAAGAGTTGTTTGTGAGGGAGTATGTCGAAACATCAGAGACAGGCGGCGATCTGCGCCCTGTAGAATCTGATGAGGAGTGGGAAGAACTCGAAGCAACACTCGAAGCGCATCTTGAGCATGAGGATGAAAGCTGAACCGTATCTTGACACGGTGCGCGCACGGGAGACGGACCCGTTTTCCCTCTCCTTGCGCCACCAAGCAGAGCAGGCCAAAATCCCGATTATCGCCTATGACGGGTTATGCCTTTTAAGACAAGTCATCTTGTTGAAAAAAGTACACCGGGTTCTTGAACTCGGTACCGCCATCGGTTATTCTGCCATTGGGATGGCCCGTGTGGACGACACCATCGAAGTCATCTCTGTCGAGCGTGATCGGAGCATGGTCGAAACCGCGCGGAAAAATATCCATGCGGCCAATCTCGAAGGGCGCATTACGATTATCGAAGCCGATGCAAGGGAACTCGACCCTGAGACCCTTGATGGTCTTTTCGACTTGGTGTTCATCGATGCCTCCAAGTCTCAAGGGGTCCAGTATTTTGAACGCTATGAAGCCTGCTTGGCCCCTCAAGGTGTCATCATCACCGACAATGTGCTTTTTCACGGTTTGCATGAAGCGACGATTCATTCGCGTAACTTGCGCCAACTGACCCAAAAAATCGACCGGTTCAACCGGTATTTGTTGACACGTACGGATTATGACACGGTTATTTATCCCATCGGCGACGGGATGAGCGTCAGCATTAAAACGAGGTGACCCTATGCAACTTGCCGTCACATTGACCGACTTCGACCTCATCGGGCCCTTCAAACGAAGTGGTGCCGATGTTTTTGTCGTTGGCATCAACGGATTGACCCATCGCTACGGCAAGACGTTTTCCCTCGATGCACTGCCTAGGCTTCATGCAGCGATTCGCGCAACAGGCGCTCAGATGTGGGTCGCGTTGAACGGTCTATACCATCCCGCGCAACTGCCTGTGCTTCAAGCTGCGCTCGACAGACTAGCAAACGATCCGCCTTCACAAATACTTTTTGCGGATACGGCTGTGTATGCGCTTGCGCAAGATAGGGCGCTTACTAAACGACTGATCTATCACCCGGAAACATATGTCAGCGCCGCGGCTGATCTACGATTTTGGCATGAACAAGACATTGGTGGTATTATACCGGCTCGAGAAACGACCCTTGATGCGCTCATGTACATGGGCCGTATGAGTCCACTACCATTGATGTGGGTCGGCCACGGCTACATCAATATGTTTCACTCACGACGGCCACTCGTGCGTCACTATCTTGATCATACCGGTCATGCTTATCCTGAGGCGTATCACGCCAAACGACTTGATTTGCACGAAACAACTAGGCAAGATGCTTTCCCGATCCTCGAAGATGATTACGGCACCCATGTCTTCCGAGCCAAACCGCTGGCAAGTTTTGCTGAACTACCCAAGCTCTCACCATGGCTCAATACACTGATTGTTCAAAGTCTTTTCTTAAACGACGAAGACGTCGCAACCGTTCTTGCAGACTATCGGGCGCTTTTAGACGGTGCCGCCCTAGAGCCGCTTGTGGAAAAATATGCATCCTCATGCGACAATGGCTTTTATTACAAGCAGACGATTTTGGAGAAAAAGCGGGGGGTGAACCCATGAAGAAACCAGAACTCCTCGCCCCGGCTGGTGATCTTGAAAAACTGAAGATTGCCTTATTGTATGGTGCGGATGCTGTGTTCATCGGCGGTAAGCAATTTTCCTTGCGTGCGCGCGCTTCCAACTTCGACATGCCAGTCATCGCCGAAGGCTGCCGGTTTGCAAAAAGTCTCGGCAAGAAAGTCTTTGTGACAGTCAACATCTTACCCAAAGAAGACGATCTTGAAGGGCTTGTTCCGTATCTTCAGGCGCTTGAGAAGTCCGGTGTCGATGCGATTATCGTCGCCTCAACGGCCGTTTTACTTGCAGCGCGCAACCACACACACCTCGAAGTGCACCTCTCCACCCAGCAATCCGTTACCAACGGAACCAGCGTTAATTTTTGGGGTAAGGCGGGGTATGCACGCGTCGTCTTGGCCCGCGAACTGACGCTTGAAGAAATCGCCAAGGTTCGCGGCGTAACGGACACAGAACTCGAAGTCTTCATCCACGGTGGCATGTGTGTGTCATATTCAGGTAAATGCACCTTGTCAAATACGATGACCGACCGGGATGCAAACCGGGGTGGGTGTGCCCATTCCTGCCGCTGGGATTACCGCCTCAGTGAAGAGGGCCGTTCAATCGGTCCGGACGATACGCCGTTTGCGATGAGCTCAAAAGACTTGCAATCGCTTCAACACATTGAAAAGTTGATGCGCATCGGTGTCGACGCGCTAAAAATCGAAGGCCGCATGAAAAGTATCCACTACATCGCCACGGTTGTTTCAACGTATCGTCACCTGATCGACGCGTACCACGCTGGCCGTCGCGTTGACCTGCCGGCTTACGTGATAGAACTTGCCAAAGCCGAAAATCGCTTGACAAGCGATGGCTTCTTAGGTGGTATGACGCGTCCTGAATCCCAACTCTACAACATGCGTAGCGAGCAACCGAGTCAAGCGTTTGCCGGTATCGTTCGTGCCTATGATGTCAAGAACCATACCGCACTCGTTGAGCAACGCAACCTGTTCACCACCGGCGACAGTCTTGAAGTTTTGAGCCCACAAGGCGTGAAGGCACCATTTGTAGTCGGTGACATGTTCGATGAGGAAGGGTTTAAGGTTACCGTTGCAAGACATCCGAAACAGCGCTTAATCTTCACCGTTCCTTATCCGCTTGAGCCCTATGATCTCTTACGGCGCACAAACCACGCGGATTCTGTTGTCACCCATGACAAAACATGATACAATACTACTCAATAGGCATCGCCATTCAGGAGGTATATGATGGACCAAAACGGTAAGTATAAATTAACCCAATCGGGTATTGAAAAACTGAAAGCAGAGCTACACCTTCTCAAGACAGTCGAACGAGAAGCGAACCTTGAAGCGCTCAAAGAAGCACGCGCTCAGGGCGACCTGACCGAAAACGCCGATTATGACGCTGCGCGTGAAGAACAGGCGCGGATTGAAAAACGTATCAAAGAACTTGAAGTCATTTTGAAAAATGTCGAGCTGATCGGTGACAACGACCGCACCAACAAGGTGACCATCGGCAAGACAGTGACGTTGAAAATCGGCAAGGCCGAGCCTTCGGATTATCGCATTGTCGGCACGCTTGAAGCGGATCCGCTCAATCATCGCATTTCTAACGAGTCGCCGATTGGTAAAGCGGTCATCGGCAAGAAAAAAGGCGATGAGATCAAGGTCAAGACTGAAACGCAAAAAGAAATTCTCGTCACGGTCGTCGATGTGAAATAAAGAATGGTTGCCATTCTTTTTTTCGTCAGGAGGTTTTGCGATGCATATTGGTTTGCTTTATGCCATGCCTGAGGAACGCGCCGCCTTCACCGCGCATCTTTCTGATTACACCACCGCGCCACTTGATGGACTCACATCGTATGTGGCCCGTATCGGCAAACATGATTTGACACTCGTAGAATGCGGCATCGGCAAAGTCAACGCTGCCGTCGCAGCCACAAAACTCATCCGCGAGAAATCGATCGACTTGCTCATCAGCACGGGTGTTTCCGGAGGTGTGATGCTTGACCCCAAATCCTTGGTGTTAGCACGCGCGGTCGCTTACCACGATGTCGATGTCCGGTCATTTGGTCAGTATGTCAAAGGCCAGTTACCCGGTATGCCACCTTTCTTCCCAACAGACGACAAGGTACGCACTTTAGCTCATGCATGCGCCGAAATACGGGGGTTTGAGAGTTATGTCGGCATGGTGGTATCTGGGGATCAGTTTTTGACAGACAGCGCCGTCCTCAATGACATGCACGCACTGTATGACGATGTGGTTGCTACCGATATGGAAGCCGCTGCCGTCGGGCATGTCGCTTACATGGAAGGGGTACCGTGTTTGATTATCCGTTCGATTTCCGACCGCCTCGACACACCGGGTCAAATCGACGATTTTTCCAAGTTTCTCACGCAAGCCGCCAAGCGGGCCGCTGAACTCGTTCATGATGTGGTGCAAGCGCTGTGAGGTTTTCTAGAAGACTCGCTGGAACGGTCTGTACTTTTGATCTTGTGCGTCGCCGGGGACAAAAGCGTCTCATCGTCACGCCACTCACCCAACACCACTACCGTATTACAGCGCCGAGAAATATCGCACAACGTACAGTTGAAAACAGTTTGGATAAAAACGCTGAAACGATTCTTGGCCTCAAGCCAACCGTCTTACCACTGAAAAGGATGGTCGCGGCGCGGCAGGTGTTTGTTTTCGGTAAGCGTTACCGTTTAGAGACAGCCATGACGGGTTCGACAGTCTTAACCGAAGGGGTACTAACTTTGGCGACTCGGTCAACGCTTGATAAGGATATCGAGCAAGCTTTGTCTAAGCAACTCGAGATTTGGTTGAAAGCGTATATCGCCGAACTGGTCGCCACCTATGCCACTGTCCTGTCTGCCATGCAGGTGTCTGCACCGGTCATTCAGTACCGCACGATGAAAACCAAGTTTGGCAGCTGTCGTCCAACGCAAGGAAGGATTACGCTTAATCTCGAGCTTATCCATTATCCCATGGCGCTGGTCGAGTATATTTTTCTTCACGAGATTACCCACTTCAAACATCCAGACCACAGTCCGAGCTTCTACCACACACTATCCACACTGTGCCCACATCACCGCACCTACAAAAAAAGCCTTGACACCATGCGCCACGACTTGCTCTATGCGCCGCTTGATACCTATGCACCCACATCCTCAATGATGTGTGAACCCAGATTCGACGGGAGGTTTCCATGATTCATTTATTATGTAAAACAGCACGTTTTTTTCCAATGAAAGCCCATGAAACCATCGAGCAAATTGATTTTCATGCCTTGCGGGCCGCAGGCATCAAACTGTTGCTTGTTGATCTTGACAACACACTGGCCGATTACGAGACGCTGGTGCCCTCAAGTGAACAATGTGCCTTTTTCAGTGCGCTAAAAGCGCAAGGTTTCGCCACGATTATCGTATCAAACAATCGAGAAAGCCGAGTCAGAGATTATTGCAGCAAGCTAGGCCAGCCCTACGTCGCCCGCGCCAAAAAACCGCTATTGTCAGGGTTTCGCAAAGCATTGCGTCTTTATGATGCGCCAGTGCGGGCCGATGAAGTTTGTATGATCGGCGATCAACTTCTAACCGATGTGCTTGGGGCGTCGCGCATGGGATTTGCAAGTGTGCTGGTTGAACCGCTCAGGAAGAAGACCGAGCGCTGGTATACCCGCCTCAACCGCAGTATTGAACGCAGCCTGCTGAAACGGATGAAGCGATACGATGCCGAGCGCTATAGCGCGCTTGGGATGAGCAGGCGTTTATCATGAACCACGTCCCTTGTCATGGATGCGGAGGCATCTTGCAAAACAACCAAGCCGAAGCGCCCTTTTACGTGCCGATGCCCATCGATGCAACGACACCGCAACTGTGTCGCCGGTGCTATCGCCTCAAGCATTACGGGGAGGTGCAGCCGGCAGTGTTGCCCGCTGAAAGCTATCGGGAGATGATTGACGGGCTCCTGGAAATAGACGCGCTCATGGTTCTTGTGGTGGACGTGTTTGATCTATCGGGATCACTCGTGCCGATGATTCGGCGTCTTTTGTTAGAAAAAGATGTGGTTGTGCTCGCGAACAAATGTGATTTGTTGCCAAAGAGCGTTCCCTTGAACAAGGTCGCGCACAAAGTCATGCGTCAGCTCCACGTTGAGGGCATCAAACCGCATGATGTCATCCCGATTAGCGCCTTGAAGAAAGTTCAAATCGATCAGGCTATGGATACGTTATTCAAGCGGGCCAAGGGACGCGATGTGTATGTTCTCGGTTCAACGAATGTCGGCAAGTCAACCGTCATCAATGCGTTCCTCGCCGCAAGCAGCGGTCACCCCGAGCACCCACTCAGCGTGCATGGCAGCCGCGGCACGACGCAAGGTTTTATCGCGTTGCCATTTGGTAAGGCCACTTTGTATGACACACCGGGTCTTTATCCAACAAATCATGTCGCAGCGCTTCTTGGCGATGCCAGTTACGCCATGCTTCAACCGAAGAAAGAGGTCAAGCCGTTGGGCTATCAATTGGTTGCCGGACAAACCTTGTTCCTTGGTGGACTGTGTCGTTTGGACCATCTTGAAGGGCAGGCTGGAAGTTGGATTGTCTATGTGGCTCCTACCGTGACGGTCCACCGGCGCAAGACGCTTGATGCAGATGATTTTTACACGCGTCACTGTGGAGAGTTGCTCAGCCCACCCTCAATGACCGATACCCCCTTCAAACTTAAACGTCATCGCTTCAATCTTGACCCTAAGGTTAAAACCGACATTGTTGTCCCGGGACTGGGCTTTGTCACGGTACGTGGTGTGGCTAAACTAGATGTCCATGTACCTGAAATAATCGCCCCGAGTCGTCGCGAGGCATTGATATGAGTCTGGCAGCTCTTGAGCGTGACCTCAAAGAGCGGTTACACGGTCACCATAGACGACTGCATCACGTTTATGGTGTCCGCGATACGGCCCTCAAACTCGGAAAAATACAGGGTGCGGACTTAGATGCTCTGCGCTGGGCGGCCCTGTTGCATGATCTCACAAAATACGACCCGCCGACTGTGCAAAAGCAAAGGATTCTCCGTCACTACGACCCCGACATCCTTAGCGAGTATCCTGAACCGCTTCATCATGCTTTTGATGCTGTGGTGGTTGCGCGTGAAACGTACGGCATCGACGATGAACGGATCCTGAAAGCCATCGAATCGCATACCTTAGGCAGACCCGGCATGGAACTGACAGAGAAAATTCTCTTTGTGAGTGATTATGTTGAACCAACACGTCAGTACCCATCGTGTGTCAAAGCGCGCGAACAAGCATTCATCAACCTAGATAATGCCGTGATGCTCATCATTCATGACACCATCAGATATTTGGAAAGAGAAGGCAAACGCATCCCCGCAACAGCGTATGAAACATTAAACTATTACCAGAAGGCAGGCGATTGATTTTGGCAAAAATTCACGTAGTCATCGAAGCACTCGAGGACCTCAAGCTGCAAGATATTTTGATTTATGACATGCGCGAGCGTAGTCCGTTTTTCGAATACTTCATTCTTTCGACCGCGACCAATGTCCGACAACTTCAGGCAGCGGTCAAACATCTCAAGGATCATTTATCCGCGGCATCACTTGAGCAACCCGTCATCGAGGGTGCGCAGTCAAATGCCTGGGTATTGATGGATGCTAAGGACATCGTGGTGAACATTTTTACGAAAGAAGAGCGTCTTTACTACAACATCGAAAAAATGTGGATGGACGTTCCGACCATCGATCCTAAGGACGCATGAGTGGTTATCGCCATTTAGCCGAGGTGTATGAGCACCTGGCCGATGATGTGCTGCATGCCCTTTATAAGCAACTGATCCATCGTCATAGCAAACCATGCACCGTGCTTGAAGTCGGGTGTGGAACGGCCGCTTTGAGCCGTGATCTTGCGCGTGAGGGCTATCGGGTAAGCGGTATGGACGTGTCGTTGGAAATGCTCAATATGGCGGGGTATTATGCGGGGATGGAACAGGTGGATCTCACTTTGTTTCACCATGATGCCCGCCAACCTTTTGATGGTCAGTATGATCTGGTGCTGATGCCGGTGGATGTCGTCAATCATTTCGCTAGTTTTCAAGAGATTGAAACGGTATTCAAGCATGTGCATCACGTACTGTCACCCCAGGGTACGCTCATTTTCGACTACCTGCATATCGAGTATATGACGGCGTTGATCGGTCATGAAGAAACGGTACAAGTCGGTGATCATGTCGTACATTGGCGTGTGGAAGCGGCCGACATACCCGCTGCGCACCGCCATGTGGTGACTTGTGACGGCGCGACAGCCTCGCATATCAGCCGCAGTTACATAGAAGCGCGGTGGGCGTCGCTTTATGCACCGTATGAAGTCCTTGAAACAGTGCATCTTGAACATCGCAACATGGTTGTCCTCAGAAAACGTTAGCTGCTTAGAGCAGCTTTTTTTTATACCTAAAGTTTGCGAGGTAAGCGGCACTAGAAAAAGAAAAAAACACCGCCGTAAGTATTATAAAGACAGCTACACCATTTTGACAAGAGAGGAGGCAGTTGTATGGCGAACTTACCCAAATGGGGTGTTTACCTTAGTGTTGCGATCATCATTTTTGCAGCCTTGGCTTTGAATATTCTGCGCCGCCCTAGTGCGGTAGCGACTTTGCCAGTCTTTATGGAGGAGGCTCGTGACTTGGCTCCGGCACACGCCACTATTTATATCGATCTTAAAGGGGCTGTCCAAATGCCCGGTGTTTACAAAGTGCCGGCTGACATGCGTTTGTTTCAAGTCATTCGGCTAGCGGGTGGCTTGTGTGTTGATGCCGATGTGTCCCGCATCAACATGTCCGCGCAGCTTTTTGACCAACAAGCTATCACCATCCCCTTTGTGCAGAACACAAGTGAAGAACAAGGCAACGCCCATGACGATGCATCGGATGCGCCACTGAAAATCTCGTTGAGTCAGGCGGACGCCGCCACCCTTGTGACCTTGCCGGGTATCGGGCCGGCCACAGCGGAGCGTATTGTGGCTGACCGACTTGTGAACGGTCCCTTTGAACGCGTTGAAGACATCATGCGCGTCAGCGGTATTGGTCCAGCGATCTATGAAGGTATCAAGCCGTTTGTCACGCCTTAGGGGAACATGTCACCATGCGGCTTTAGCACTTTGTTTGTGGCTGGTCGGCCGTGAACTGCCGGGTGGGTTTTTACTCAGTACCGTTTACTTTTTGTGGCTCTTTCGGTTCTTGCGCCAATGGCGCTGGCCTGTGGTGATCTTGCTTATACTGTATGAACTGGCCCGGTTCGTACACAATCCAGGAACGCTTCATACGCTTGATGCGGTCACGGTCATCCATGTTGAAGCACATCGTCATCGATTCCTTGGGAAGACCGATACAGCCCGTGTACTCGTCCATGTCGATGATCAAACGCCACCATTACGCGCTGGCGACTTGGTACGGATTGAAGGTGTTGTGATTGGACCGCACCCTAAAACGATGCCAGGTGAGTTTGATTATGCACGATACTTGTATGCGCGAAACATTGCGGCGGTGGTGGCGGCAGATCGCGTTGAGTTGTTGGGGAGTGCGTGGTCGGTCTACCGGGTACGGGAGTGGATGGCAGCACGAATAGCCACATACAGTCCATCTAGTCGTACCTACTTGGCGACGTTCATCTTGGCGGATCGGTCTGAGTTTGATCCGACTTTTTCAGAAGGGGTTGGGCGATTGGGGATTGCCCATCTTTTTGCCGTGTCGGGCTTGCATGTGGCCACGTTGGCACTGTGCATTGACAAGGGGTTGGGTGCGATGCGCATCAGGAAGGGGGTATGCGATGCGGTGCTAGGTATCACGATGGGGCTGTACATCCTGATGACTTTGTTTGCAGCATCGGTCGTTCGAGCCGGTATGATGGCGATTTTGTTGATGGGTAATCGGCGACTGAAACTGGGTTTGACGCCCGTCGATGTCGTCGCCATCCTCTTTTGTGCCTTGTTGGTGATTCGCCCCTATTATTATGTTGAAAGCGGGTTCGTACTGACATTCGCAGTGAGTGCAAGCTTGCTGCTGGGTCAGCCTTTTTTCAACACCAACTCACGCATCATGCTGGGCCTTCGAGTCAGCACCCTTGCCTTCTTTACATCCCTGCCCATCGTCAGCGGGTTTCAGTATGGATTCAATCCTTGGACACCGTTGTTAAACATACCGTTTATCGCCTATACGACGTTGATTCTATTACCAATAACCTATCTTGTATTTCTTATGCCTTTGCTAGAACCTCTCCACCATGTGGTGGTCTTGGGATTTGAAATACTGGTCGATAGGGCGCATACCGCATTTCCTGCATGGATTCGGCTATGGATTGAACCCGGCTGGCCACGGCTCATCTATGCGGTGCTGTTAGTGATGGTTCTTAGTATGTGGCATCACCATAGAAGAAAGCAGATTAGGCTACTCTTTCTGTTTTTTTTGCTGGTTTGTCACCTTAGACCCTGGCTCAGTTTTGATCAAAACATCTGGTTTTTTCATGTCCATGGGGACAGTGCGCTCATCCGTGACCGTTTTAACCGCTGCAACATCTTAATTGACACCGGATCAGCTGACAACCAGCAACGCCTCGTTCGTGCACTTCATGCCTTGCACGTCACCCATCTTGACTATGTCTTTATCTCCCATATGCACGAAGATCATTATGGTGCTTTTGAGCAAGTAGCGGCGGTGTTTAATATCAGTACGGTCATTTCAAACCAAAATAGCCACGTTGTCTCAGAACAATGGTTTACCTGTGGTAACGTGCAACTATACTTGCATGCCCTTGAGTATCCACATGGTGGTGAAAATGACCGCTCGCTCGTCATGCGCGTCCGCATTGGGAACGATTTGGTATTGTTTACCGGTGATATTGAAGCTGCACGCGAAGCGACTATTCTTGTCCATGATTTGCGCGCTAATATCCTCAAAGTACCGCATCACGGGTCGCAAACATCGTCTTCATCACGGCTGATCGAGGCGGTTCAGCCCGAGGTTGCCATCAACTCGGCGCACCGAAACACGCGATTTGAGCATCCGCATCCAACAGTCATAGCCCGTTACGAGGCTTTCGACATCCCAGTGTATCGCACCGATCAGCACGGTACGATCCACTTTCGTTATGGTCGTGGAGAAAGACGCATCATGACCAAGCAATCCCCTTGAGTGGACAATCAGAAAAAAATCACCGTGTGTTTTCATGATTGTGCTATAATGAACAAGGACACAGTATGAAGGCACAGGTGATAACATGGAAGCGAATGTCGTCTGCTTTTTCGGTGAGGACACCTTTTATATCCGGTCAAAAATCAATCAGTTGATCAAACAACACGGGGTGGATGAGTACCACCACACCACGTATGATCTTGATGAAACCCCGCTGATTGAAGCTATCAATGATGCCATGACCATTCCATTTGTGATGGACCGGAAAGTCGTCGTCATGCAAAATGCCCGTTTTCTTGGCAAGGAGAAACCCAAAAAAGGACCGAGCCATGATCTCGATGCGTTGATGGGTTATCTCGAGTCACCCGCTGAACAGACTGTATTGGTCATCGCGGCCCCCATTGCCAGTCTGGATGCACGTCTGGCGGTGGTCAAGAAACTCAAAACTTATAAAGTGATCGAGTGTAAACTCAAATCAAGTCAAGATCTTGTGTCCTGGGCAAGCCGACAAGTCAACAACACCGGGATGTCCATTGATCAAGAGGCCCTTGACCTGTTTATTAAACGGGTAGGGCACAGTACGGAGTTTGCCTATCTTGAAATGCGAAAGCTGTTGCTTTACGCGGGTTCGGAAACACGCATCACGAAAGCGATGATTGAAGATATCATCACTAAGAACGTTGAAGACAATGTCTATGACATCACCAACGCTTTGCTGGAAAAAGATGTTAGAAAAGCCTTGTCTGTCTATCGCGATCTTGTCTTGCATAGTACCGACCCGATGGCGATTCTTGGTATCATCATCCAAAAGTATCGTGAGATTCTGCATGTCAAGAAGTTGCTTGAAGATGGGGCCGGCCAACAAGATGTTCAATCGTATTACCAAGTTTCAAGCGGACGGGCCTATTATATGACTCAAAATGCCCGCAGCGTCAGCTATGCACAGGTCGTCGAGC